>NZ_JQMJ01000001.1:316214-632428 GCF_000744655.1 Streptacidiphilus rugosus AM-16
ACACGGTGCTGGAGAGCCTTCCGGTCGCGGGCGAGCTCGTGGGCTACACGCTGACCCTCCCGGGCGAGACGGAGCCCAAGCTCGACCTGGTCCCGGTCATGCTCGTCGTGTCGGAGAAGTTCCACGGTGTCGGGGACAGGTTCCGCGGACTTGCCGCCAACCTGGGCGCGGCCGCCTACTCGATGGCTCATCGGCCCCTTGGGCTTCCCGTTGAGGCACACGAGCTGCAGAACGTCCGTGGCAAGTTCGGGGTATTCAACCAGGGCTTCAGGATGCAGGACGAGCCGGAACGCTCCTACAACAAGGACGAGCCGGTCTTCGACGTCGAGACCGAAACCAGGACGTATTCGGCCCCGGCTGCCCAAAAGGCAGCAGCCGAAGGCTCGGCCCTGGAGAACAATCCGCTGCTCGAACTCGACGACGACGACCTCATAGACCTGAGCCGTCAATTGCATCCGCACATCAGCAGACTGATCACGCACGACAGCAAGATGAACAACGAAGCAAACGGCCGTTAGCCCTGCCCCCACGAGGCAGCAGAAACCGGCCGGGAAGATCAGAGGAAGGACATCATGTCAACGAATTTCGATGGTCTGGCACTTGCCAACCGCTTCAAGGTGGTCCTGGACGACGGGAAGATCGACCTCGGCTACTGGTCGACGGCGGGCGGCCTCGACGTGAGCTGGGAACTGTGCCAGTACCGCGCCGGTGACACGGGCAACGGGCGCACCTACTACCCGGGGTTCACCAAGTATTCCGACATCGTGCTCACTCGCGCCGCGTGCCTGGACAGCCAGAAGGTCAGGGCTTGGCTCTCCGACAAATCGATCAAGAACTCGATTGCGAAGTCCACCGGGGAGATCTACCTGGCCAACAGTGAAGGGCAGATGGTCATGTCGTGGAAGCTGATGGCCGTGATGCCGCTCAAGTGGGCGGTCGACAAGTTCGACGCGAGCGCGAGCAAAGTCGCCATCGAGACTCTCACCCTCACCCACGAGGGATTCCTCGACGATTCCGCCACATTCGACCTCACGCAGTACAGTCCGGCCGGGAACGGCGGCCTCCAAGGCTAATTGGTGATGATGCACCGTGAGCGATATTTCGACACCCACCTTCAGTGATGAGATCACCGCTGAGGTCGCCAGCCAGAAGACCCATGCGGGGCTGAGCCAGGTCGAGCGCGATCATGCGGAGCGGGACGCCTATGCGGGCCGGAAGGAGGTCGCGCTCGGCATCAACGCGCGTTTCTTCGTGTCGGTCGGGAATCTTTCCCTCGGCGCGTGGAAGAGCTGTAAAGGACTCAGTGTCACCTTCGAGAGTGAACCGCTCTACGAGGGCGGCAATTACGAGTCGCCGGCGGCCATGCTCGCCAAGCAGCTCAAATACAACACGATCACTCTGCAGCGCGCGATGCATCCGGTCGATTCGGCCGCGGTCCAGAAATGGCTCAAGGACCGGGCCAGGAGCTGGATGCACCAGTGGTGGGACATCAACGACCAGGTGTGGCCGGGAGACACCATGGCGATCACGCTGGGCGATTCGTCCATGCACGCCGTGGCCACGTGGAATCTGAACGGTGTCTACCCCTCGAAGTGGTCGGGCCCCGAGATGGACGCGATGGGAAGCGGGGCCGTCGCCCTGGAGACGTTGGAGCTGGTCCACAAGGGATTCCTGATGTAGGCGGATGGCATGATCGATCTGAGTGAGTACGAAAATTGGGACAGCGGTGACAAGGCGATGCTCATCGGCCTGGACCTCACCGACCTGGCTCCGCTGGTTTTCAATTACAACCCCCTGGAGATCGGCTACTCCCGCAACGCACAGACCAAGACCCAGGCCACGAGCGGAAAGCCTCACCCGGTCTACTGCAAGACCTCACCGGCGAAGATCACCCTCAGCGACGTGACCCTTGAAGGCCTGGACACCAAACTGCGGTGCGAAGCGCTGATCGGGTGGACCATCCCGGCATCGAGCTCCATCTTGGCGGAGGTCATGAGCCTGGGCACCGAACTGCCGCCCCTGATGTTCATCTGGGGGCCGCCGGTGGAGGGTTTCGTCAAATTCGTCAACCTCACCGACTGCTCGATCAAGTTCACCCGCTTCACAGCCATCGGCATCCCCATCCGCGCCAAGATCAGTATGACGCTCACGGAAATCTCCATCCTCGATCTCCCGACCAACCCCACCTCCGGCGGCCTTCCCGGACGCGGGGCTCACCTGGTGCGCCAAGGAGAGAGCCTGCCGGCGATCACCAAGAAGGCCTACGGGCACCCCCGGAACTGGCGTGCCCTGGCGCGGGCCAATGAGATCGAGGACCCGCTGCGCACGAAGCCCGGTCAGTACGTCTACCTGCCGAACACAAGCGAGTTCACCGAGGAGGAGGTCTGATGGCCCTCGATCCACACGTGACGGTCCAGGCGACCATCGAAGTAGGCCCCCCCGCGATCGGTGTCCCCGTGGTGTTCGGGCCTTTGCTCCCGCTGGCCCAGGACAAGGTGCTGCGCACGGTGGTGCGCAACGACGCCCACCAGATGAGCAGTTTCGAGATCACCTTCAATGACGGTGTTGGCGCCGACGAAGCCTTGATCTACATCGGCAGCAGCATCAGAATCTCGGCCACCGCTCCTTTCAGTCCGATCCCCGAGCCGCTGATCGTCGGTGACGTCACCGCGATCGAGGCGCGTTGCGAAGGCCTGCAGACGTTCGTGGTGGTCCGCGGATATGACCGCCTTCACCGTCTGCACCGAGGGAAGCACACGAGGATCTTCAGGGAAGAAACCGACATGACCGCCATCGAGGAGATCATCCTCGAGACCGGGTTGGTAGGTGAGGTCGTCCCGCCGACTCCGCCGCTCATGCCGATCGTGCACGACTGCCTCGTCCAGTTCAACCAGACCGATTACGAGTTCATCGCCTACCGCGCTGCCGAGATCGGCTACGAGTTCGGGATGAAGGACGGAGTGTTCTTCTTCCGGCCGGCCGCCGGTGGAGCGAACGCCACCACGGTGGTCTCCGCCGCCACCTCGATACCGCTGCTGTTCCCTCCCGGTGATGTCCCC
Organism: Streptacidiphilus rugosus AM-16; assembly: GCF_000744655.1. Classification (NCBI taxonomy): domain Bacteria; kingdom Bacillati; phylum Actinomycetota; class Actinomycetes; order Kitasatosporales; family Streptomycetaceae; genus Streptacidiphilus; species Streptacidiphilus rugosus. The sequence continues at coordinate 319,274 of NZ_JQMJ01000001.1, forward strand.
GGGGTGGGTTACCTGGAGGCCTTCTATCCGCGCATCAGTTCCGCCGGCCTGACCCCCGAGGTCGAGGTGCGCATGTGGGACCCCATCTCCGGCGAACCGCTCGCCGTGCCCGTGCCCACCAACAGCGAGCAGGCCGACATCACCGCCCAGCCCGCAGAACTGGCGGAGGTGTCGAATCCCAGCGGGTCGACGGAGGCGGACGTCTCCATTGACCCTGACCTCGTCAACCCCGAGTTGGCTGAGTCCATGGGCGAGCCGCCCGTGCCCGGCGCCTATCTCGTGGCGGACCGTCCGATGGCCCAGGGCATAGGCGGCCTGGTGAACGTCGAGCAGATGGCCCTGGCAGCGGCAAACCGCCTGGGCAGCTCGTTTGCCGAAGCCGAGGGATACACCATCGGAAATCCCAACATCGTGCCTGGCAGCACATTGGACATCGCCGGTGTTCCCGAGCAGTTCACCGGCGCGTGGGTGGTCAGCCGGTCCGAGCACATCTTCGACAACGAGACCAAGGGCTATCGCACCAAGTTCTGGGTCGGCCGGCACGAACTCTCGGCGCCCCCGCCCCCCGAACCCCCCAGGATCAACGGACTGGTCCCCGGCATCGTCGCCGACAACCAGGACCTCGAACAGATGCGACGCGTCCGGGTCTGCCTGCCGTGGTTGTCGGACGACTTCGTCTCCGACTGGGCACGTGTCGTGCAGTTCGGAGCCGGCAACGCCGGCGGAGCCCTGTTCCTGCCCGCTGTGTGCGACGAGGTCCTTGTCGGCTTCGAGCACGGTGACATCCGGCGCCCGTACGTCCTGGGCGGCCTGATCAACGCCAGGATCAACTATCACAGGCTCGGCCTGGGGCCGGAGATCCCCGCCGAGCCCGGCGGGCAGATCATGCAGCGCGGCTACGTATCGCCGGCAGGGAACAAGCTCGCCTTCTTCGACGACATGGTTCCGGTAGGACCGGACCCGATCCCGGCAGGGATGAGCCCGGTCATCGAATCCAACTTCGGTCTGACCAACGCGTTCGACAGCATGGGCATGGTGGTTTCACCGACCACCGGCACGATGGAGCTCTCCTGCCTCCCGATCGCCCCCGACAGCGATGAACCGGTCGGCACCATGCTCATCACGGCCGGGTCGCTGGAGGAGGTACCCGGCGGCAGCATCGTGCTCGAGGTCCTGGGCGGCGGAGAGATCGTCATCAACGCCGGTGAGGTCGGGACCGTGACCGTGAACGGCGGGAGCGCCCTCAACCTGATGGCGGGTGCGATCAATCTCGTGGCCGACGAAGAGATCAGCATGATGGCGCCCACCGTCAGCGTCGAAGCGGCAGCGATCAGTCTCGGACTGTGACAGTGCCGGCCGCCGAAAGGAACCACCCCCACCATGACATCGAAAGCCCCCGACTTCGCCGGTATCGGCTGGGCGTTCCCCATGGGAGTCAACCCCAGCGGCGGGATCGCCATGGTCCGCGGACACGACGCCCTGGTGAAGGCCATGCGCCTGATCCTGACGACCTACCCCGGCGAACGTCCCATGCGCCCCGGATTCGGATGCCGACTACGCGACTACGTCTTCGCCGGCGCCACACCCTCAACCGCTGCCCTGATCGCCCAAGAAGTCCGCAGCTCCCTGAAGCAATGGGAACCACGAGTGGACGTCAACAGCGTCAACGTCCACCCCGCCAAGGACGACCCGACCCTGCTCTACATCGACATCCAGTACACGATGAAGGCCACCGCCGACGCTCGCAGCCTGGTGTTCCCCTTCTACACGATCCCTGAAGAAGGATGTGACTACTAGCGATGGCACTGCCGGCCCCCAACCTCGACGACCGCCGCTTCCAGGACCTCGTCGACGACGCCAAGCGCATGGTTCAAAAGCGCTGCCCGGAATGGACCGACCACAACGTCTCCGACCCAGGCGTGACCCTGATCGAGACGTTCGCCTTCATGACCGATCAGTTGCTCTACCGGCTCAACCGCGTGCCCGATCGCCTGTACATCAAGTTCCTTGATCTCATCGGCGTACAGATGCTCCCGCCGACCCCCGCCAGGGTGCCGCTAACCTTCTGGCTCAGTGCCCCGGCACGCACCACCATGCCGATCGGCGTCGGCACCCGGGCCGGGACCGTCCGCACCGTCTCCCACGATCCCATCGTCTTCGCCACCGTCGACGAACTCCAGATCGTGCCGGCCAGACTCCGGCACACCCGGGCCCGATTCTCCGACGCCGACGAATTCACCGACCCCACCTCCGGCCGGGACAAGTTCACCCCCTACGCCGCATTCTCCGAAGTGCCCCAGCACGAGGACGCCCTCTACCTCGGGTTCGCCGAAGCCATGCCCCAATGCACCCTGCGCTTCGACATCGACTGCACCATCGACGGCGTGGGCGTGGACCCGACCCACCCACCGCTGCGCTGGCAGGCCTGGGACGGGCAGGACTGGGTCGACTGCGAGGTCTGGGAGGACGAGACCGGCGGGCTCAACCGCAAGGGCAAGGTCCTGCTGAGCGTCCCGGACAGCCACGAGGTCAGCGTCATCGACTCACAGCGGGCGGGATGGCTCCGCGCCCAGATCATCTACCCGGACGACGAGGACGTTCCCCGATACAGCGCCTCTCCCGTGATCCGGGGACTCTACGTCACCACCGTCGGCGGAACGGTGGAGGCGATCCAAGCCGCCCTGATCAAGGACGAAGTGCTCGGCGAAACCGAAGGCGTACCCGGGCAGCAGTTCAAGCTCCAACACGCTCCCGTCCTCGCCGGAGCAGGCGCCCCCGTCCTCAACGTCAGCTCCGACGACGGATGGCAGGAATGGCAGGAAGTCGACAGCTTCGCCACCAGCAGCCCCGACGACCGGCACTTCGTGCTCGACTCCGTCACCGGCACCGTGCTGTTCGGCCCCGCGCTGCGGCAACCTGACGGCACCTTGCATCAGTACGGCGCCGTCCCACTGGTGGGCTCCACCGTCGTCATGCGCCGGTACTCCACTGGTGGCGGGCGACAGGGCAACATCGCCCGCAACTCCATCCGCACCCTCAAGACCTCCATCCCGTTCGTGAGCAACGTCGAGAACCGCCAACCCGCCCAGGGTGGCGTCGACGGCGAGACTCTCGAGGAGGCCAAGGCCCGCGGCCCCCTCACACTGCGCGCACGCAGCCGCGCCGTCACCGCCGAGGACTACGAGGCCATCTCCCGCGAGGCGGCCCCCGAGACAGCCCGGGTCCGCTGTCTGACCGCAGGCGAACACGATGTCGACGCGGGCTCGGTAAAGGTCCTGATCGTCCCTGCCGCGGCAAGCGAGAACCACCGCATCCGCTTCGAGGACCTCGTCCCCGCCCCCGACACCCTGGAGCGCATCACCAACCGGCTGAACCAGGTGCGCCTCGTCGGCGCCCGGGTCCTGGTCGAACCCCCGCGCTACCAGGGCATCACCGTCGTCGCCCGGATCGTCGCGCGCCGCAACGCGGACATCGCACAGCTGCGCGAGGATGCCCTCGACGGCCTGTACAACTTCCTCAACCCCCTGACCGGCGGTCACGAGGGCACCGGCTGGCCCTTCGGACGCGACGTTCAAAGCGGGGAGATCTTCGCGATCCTCCAGCGAATCCGCGGAGTCGACTTCATCGAGGACGTCCGCCTCTTCGGTGCCAATCCCGTGACCGGCGACCGCGGCGCCCAGACCAACCGCCTCACCTTGGAGCCCAACAGCCTGATCTTCTCCTTCGAACACCAGGTCCGCATCGAGGAGGCGCCATGAGAGGAACCGTCCCCGGCCTCGGCACCCCCTACCCGCTGGGTTCCCTGATGCCGGCGGTCTACCAGGAGGACCCCTTCGCGATGCAATGGCTCGCCGGGCTCGACGACGTCCTGGCACCGGCCATCTCCTCCCTGGACTGCCTCGAGGCCTACATCGACCCGCGGCTCGCCCCCATGGACTTTCTGGAATGGCTGGCCAGTTGGGTGGGAATCATAGTCGACCGGAACTGGCCCATTGACCGCGTCCGCATCGCCGTGAGCCGCGCCGTCGCGCTCTACCGCACTCGCGGCACGCCCGACGGACTGCGTGACTACGTCGAGGTACTGACCGGCGGCCGGGTCGAGGTGCTCGACAACGGCGGAGCCTCCTGGTCCAGCGCCCCCGGCGCGGAGCTTCCGGGTGAGGACACCCCACGACTGGCGATCCGGGTCACCCTCGACAACCCGGACGGCGTGAGCATCCCCGCTCTCAACGAGTTGGTCATCGCGGCGAAGCCCGCCCATGTTGTGCATCGACTGGAGGTCGTAGGCTCATGATTGTCTGCAAGAAGTGCGGATTCCACAACGAGGACAAGGACGCCTTCTGCGGCTCCTGCGCGAGTTTCCTGGAATGGACCGGCGAGCAGGTCGTCCCCGAGATCAAGCAGGAGATCATCGAGGAGGCCGAGCAGGCTGCAGCCGCTCCGCGCAAGGGACTGCTGTCCAGGGCGTCGTCCCTACTGTATGCGGACGTGGGCAAGGCCAAGCCCCTGGACCGGCCCGCTGGATCAGGTGGTCCTGGGATGGGTGGCCCGCCTGGGATGGGTGGGCCACCTGGGATGGGTGGTCCTGGTGGGCCGCCGCGCCCTGGGATGGGTGGCCCGCCTGGGATGGGTGGTCCTGGTGGGCCGCCGCGCCCTGGGATGGGTGGCCCGCCTGGGATGGGTGGTCCTGGTGGGCCGCCGCGCCCGCCTGGGATGGCTCCGCCGCCGCCTCCGCCTGGGATGGCTCCGCCGCCGCCTCCGCCTGGGATGGCTCCGCCGCCGCCTCCGCCTGGGATGGCTCCGCCTCCTCCGCCTGGGATGGCTCCGCCGCCGCCTCCGCCTGGGATGGCTCCGCCTCCTCCGCCGCCGCCTCCGCCTGGGATGGCTCCGCCGCCGCCTCCGCCTGGGATGGCTCCGCCGCCGCCTCCGCCTGGGATGGCTCCGCCTCCTCCGCCGCCGCCTCCGCCTGGGATGGCTCCGCCTCCTCCGCCGCCGCCTCCGCCTGGGATGGCTCCGCCTCCTCCGCCGCCGCCTCCGCCTGCTCTGGCGCTTCCTAGTAAGGATGCGGCCACATCGGCTCCATCTGATCCTCTTGCTGATGAGGAAGAGGATGAGGACGACGACTGGGATGACGACTGGGACGACGAGGACGACGACGAGGACGAGGACGAGGACGAGGACGAGGACGAGGACGAGGACGACGACGACGAGGACGACGAGGACGACGATGAGGACGACGATGAGGAGGACGATGACGATGACTGGGATGATGACGATGACTGGGATGATGACGAGGATGAGGATGACGACGAGAAGCAGGATGCTAAAGACCGGCCGGTTGCATCCGCCGCCTCGGCACTCGTAGTCCCGGTTCAAGCGACCCGGCCGGGTCTCACTCTGCCCCCCGTCGAAAACGTGCGGCGGCTCGACGAGCCTGTCGCCGATACGCCTGACGACGAGGGCGAGCAGCCGAAAGCCGTCGTACCGCAGGCGCGTAAGAAGAAGTACAAGGCGGAAGCCAAGACGCAGTCCAGCCGGCGCCTCAATCCCGGTGACCACATATGTGGTGAGTGCGGTGAGGGCAACCCGCCCGTACGGAAGTTCTGTAGCCGGTGCGGCAACTCCCTCGCCGGCGCGGAGCTCGTCACGGCGAAATGGTGGCGCCGCCTTTTCGAGCGGAAGGCCAAGACCATCAAGGCCGGCGGCCGTCCGGGGCAGCCCGGTGTGAAGACCGGCAAGCACCTTCCGGAGCTGTCGAAGATCCTTCGGCCGATCCGCTGGACCGTGGGCGTGGTGCTGTTGCTCAGCAGTCTGGCCTACGGTGCCTACGCCCCGTTCCAGAACTGGGTGAATCACAAGGTGGGCGGTATAGAGCATCGGGTGAACGAGATGCTCCACCCGCAGTTCACCGAGATCCATCCGGACGGCGCTGTCGCCAACGCGTCGCTACCCGGTCATCCGGCCTTGTCCGCTGTCGACTTGGACCCGGCGACGTTCTGGTCCGTCGCGGACAAGACCCCTGACCCGACCCTGACTTTGACCTTCAAGGATCCGGTGAACCTCAACGCGATCCTGGTCACCAACGGAGTGAAGGCCAACTTCGCGGGCTACGACCTTCCGAAGAGTTTTCGCCTGGTCTTCGACACCGGGAAGGCGGACGACGTGACGCTGAAGGACCAGGACACGCCGCAGCAGATCATGGTCCACAACGGTGAACACATTCATCGTGTCGAGATCCACGTGACCGGGTTCTACCCGTCCCTGACTGGACACGACCTGGGCCTCACCGAAGTGGAGCCCTTCACCAAGCAGTGAGGCTTTTCAGAGCGGCCACCAAACGGGTGGCGGTGGCACTGAGCCGACCGGCAGCGAAACGAGCGAGGCTCCCCGGCGTTGAGTGAGATGTCTGACGTCTCAACTCGATCGCTGGAGAGCCTCGTTGGTCGTTCATCCTGCCGCACTCGACGTGCCCCATGCCCTGGTGGAGTGGGTCACCATGCTGATAGTCACCCGTGAAGGTGACCGCCGGTGCAAGCTTCGGCCGGCGCAGCGCGCGATCGTCGCTCTGGTGTACCTGCGCAAGCACGACACCCTTTCCCAGCTCGCGGCCGGCTTCGGCATCAGCGTCGGCACCGCCCACGCCTACGTCCACCAAGTGATCGCTCTGCTCGCCCGCCGCGCACCAGGCCTGACCCAGGCCCTGCGCGAGGCGGACAGCGAGTACGTCCTGGTTGACGGCACCCTCGCGCCGTGCGACCGGGTTGGCGACGGCCGCGTCGACTACAGCGGCAAGCACCGCCGCCACCGTGAACCTACGGGTTGTCACCGGTCCCGAAGGCAACCTGCTCTGGGTATCCCGACCCCTGCCCGGTCGCGCCCACGACCTCACCGCCGCCCGCAGGCACCGCATCATCACGACCTGTACCCGGCTGAAGACCCCCGCGCTCACCGACCTCGCCTAAACCGGAGCCGGTCCAGGCCTCGCCGTGCCGATCCATCGCCGACCCAAGCAGGAGCTCACCGCCAAGGAGAGGTCGCTGAACAAGGCCCACGCTCGACTGCGCTGCCCAGTGGAACGGCGTCGGCACCGTCAAGCGCTGGCGGATCTTCCGACACGCCCGTTGCAGCCCCAGCCGACTCACGTCAGCCGCGAAGGCAGTGCTCACCCTCGAGAGGCAACGCTGAAAACAGTGACTCAGCGCGATTGGCGATCGGAGGTGCTTTGACAACAGTTAACAACGACAACCTATAGTGGGGGAATGCTTGAGACATCGAACGGCCTGCGGGCTCACCTCGGCTACTGGCTGCGACGGCTGTCGGACGAGGTGGACGGGCGGTTCGAGCGCGAGCTCGCGAAGCAGGGTGTGACCGTCGCCCAGTGGAAGGTGATGTCCACCATCGACCGAGGGGATGCCGTCACCACGGGTGACGTCGCACGCTTCCTCGGGATCGATGCCAGCGCGGTGTCCCGGCTGGTCGACCGGCTGGTCCTGAAGGGGCTCATGGTCCGCAACCCGGACCCGGCCTCCCGCCGCAGCATGCTCCTCGCGCTCACCGGGACGGGCAGCAAGCTCGTCCCGCGTCTGGCGCAGATTGCCGAGGAGAACGAGGCCTACTTCTTCGACTCGCTCGCTGAGGAGCAGCGCACTCTGCTCGTCGACTGCATCCGCACGGTGCTCGCCGGGACGGAGTCAGCCGGCGCCTGAGGCGGGAAAAGCCATCACGTAGATGGCGGCATACCGGGCCGCGAAGTCGTCGACGAACAGGTCGGCGACTTCGCGGCTGCAGCCGTCGAGCAGGAGCCGCGCGAACGGTGCGGAGTGCCGCGCCCGCTCTGCGCCCACGTAGTAGGCGGCGGCGTAGGCCTCAACGTCAGGGACGGGATTCTCCGCGGCGTAGTCGGCGAGCGGATCGGCGCCGTAGGGCTGCTCGCTGCTCTCCGGGGAGGGGATATCGGGGTTCACGGGTCTCGCAATCTTGGGGGGTGTCGGATATCGGGGCTGGGGGCGCGTTCCTGTCGCGGCGTTCACTCGCTCATGAGGGCCATCAGCCCCGCGTCGAGATCCAGGTGCTCGGACTCCGTTCCTGTCGGGACCAGTTTCTCGGTCTCGCGGAGCCAGTTCAGGACCTTCGTCCGTGAAGTGGCGAGCACCACGTCTGCTTCGGGCGACTTCAGGCTGAGGCAGAGCTTGGTGACCCTGCCCCGCTTCGCGGGCCAGATCCGGACGTCCCCGATGCCGCTCGCCACGAGCACGCCTTCGGAGAGGAGTTCCCGCGAGATCACCCAGACGATCTCCTGGCCGTCCCAGTCCTCGAAGGCGAGGGAGACCGCGTAGGGGTCGTCAGCGCGGTAGGTCAGCACGGTGCGGATCGGGAGCTCCCACGAGGAGGAGAGGACCACGTTGGCCGTGAGTGTCAGGGAAAGTGCTTGCGCCAAGGGTCTGCCCTCTCGTGCTTGGCTTACGCGGCGGTCCTGCTTGCTCGGATTTGCCTGCGATTTACAAGCAATATCCAGGGCCCACCAATAATTGTCAAGGCAAGAGTTGATGTGACCATGGTTACGGGGTGCTGGGCGTGGAGTTGATCTTTATTGCCCTTTTGGCCCCGCCCCGCTGCCTGCCTGTGCGGCCAGAGGTGAGAGCGTCGGGGGGTGATGCTCCCCGACCATCGGCGCATGAGCGTGAACGTCACAGCATTGAAGGACGACAGCAGCTACGCGGGAATCTCGGGTTGGGAGATCGTCCCTCTCAACGCCAATGACTTGAGCGGAACCATCCCCTATCCACTCGTCGACGGCGACGGGGAGTACGTGCCCGAGGCCATCACCTTCCACTTCCACCCCGGGGTTCTCCGGAACGAAGCCGTGTGCTGCATCCAGCTGTGGGCAAATGGCCAGCCTGTCTTTGTCTCTTCTGAAGTAGGCGGCAACCTCCAGGCCAGCCGCCGCGACGACCCGCCCGGGCAACCCGCTGCTGTCGCGATCCGCATCAAAGAGAACGACGACGCCCTCACCTGGGTGACCTTCCGCGTGCCGTACCCCGTGAGCGTGACCTACCGGATCTGGCTCGAGCGTGCCCCGGATGAGAAAGATTGGGAGCTTCTGCCCACGATGCCGTTCCGGATAACAGCAAGTTGAACCCGAACGCCCGCGATGCCTGGAACGGCGGGCCCCACAGGAACCCTGGGGTCGGCTCCTCCCCAGTACTGGGGACACGCCTAGGGCCTCTCCCCGATCCGGAGCCCACCCCCTATGACGTCAACTGGGAACAAGAGCAGATCCCCGAAGCACCCGACAAGGATCCCCATGACCAGTGAGTACGCGACCGGCGCACCGCGCTCAGCACAGGAGTTGCTGTGGCCGCTGCCACCGATGTGCGGAGTGCTGGGCGTGGCGCTCACCTGGTACCTGCCCGATCCGGACGCAGGGCGCGACGCGGCCCGGGACACGATCGGGCGGCAGCTGGTGATCTGGGGTCTGGGCGCGGACGCACTCGTGCACACCGTCGGCCTCGTCCTGGACGAGCTGATCGCCAGCGCGGTGCGTCACGGCGCGGGCCCGCTCTTTCTGGAGATCAACGGCACCGGCGACGGCGTTGCCGTCGCGGTTCGCGCGGCCGGCACCGCCGAGTGGGCCGACCCTGCCGGCGCCGGCGCGCGTGGCCTGGAAGCCGCGCAGGCGCTCGCCGACGAACTGGACCTGTGGCCGTTGCCCGACGGCAGCGGCCATGCCTACGTCGCCGTCTTCGAGGTCGTCGCCCCGGCGCGTGGTCGCTCCGACGATGCCACGCAGTCGTCCACCGCGGGTCTCGCCCCAGCCGCGTCCCGCGGCGCCGGCACGGGATACGAGGCGGGAACGGCGACGCGACGCCGCCCCACATGCGCGGGGAGCGACGTCACGCCGACCGGGCTGTGCCTCTCCCTAGGCAGCAGCGCCGGCCCGGCTTCGGTGGCCGCCCGCCTGCACAGGCGCCGCCGGCGCACTCAGGTGCTGACGCGCACCGACGGCTGGCCCTGCCAGGGCGGCGGGCTCAACGCGACACTCGGCGGCCCGAGGGGACCGACCCGGAGCCGCGCAGGCCCGAACCGGCGCCACGGCGATCCAAGTACCGTCCAAAGGAAGAAAGTTGACCGTCGGTCGGCTGTCAGTCGGCCCACTGCTGGAGCCAGCTTAGGAAACCGCTCTCGCTGAGCTTCGGAAGGCTGGACTTGTTGGTGTTGACCCGGACGGTGCCCTGGGGGGTGACCACGAGCATGACCGGCAGTCCGTAGCTGCCGCTGTTGTCGTACTTCTGCAGCAACGACATGTTGGCGTTGATGTCCATCACCACGAGGTGGTAGTGCCCGCTGATCTCCGACTTGATCGAGGATTTCTTGTACAGGGCGTCGATCGTGCGGCAGTTGAAGCAGCTGGCGGTGCCGAAGTCCAGCAGCACGCTCTTCCCGTCGGCCTTCGCCTGACGGAAGGCGTCCTGGACCGCCTGGGAGGCGCTGCCCGACGGCACGTTCACCTGGGAACCGGAACCGCCTGAGCCGGAGCCGCCACCCGTGCTGGAGCCGCCCGAGCCGCCCGAGCCGGAACCTCCGCCGCTGCCCGTGTGCGAACCCCCGCTGGGCTTCTTCGGCTTCGAGGAGGGAGCGGCGGGCTTGGCGGACGCCGGCGCGGAGGCCTGCGAGGTGTTGGTCGCCGTCGAAAGGTCGCCCGTCGTGGGGGAGGCGACGTTGCCGGCGGGGACGGCGGGAACGGTCGGCTGACCGGCCGCCTTCGTGCCCGTGGGGCCGCAAGCTGCCAGGCTCGCCGCCGTCACGGCGGCGAACGCCGCGAGCGCCAGACGGCGGGCCGGCGTGGAAGTGCGCATGCTCATGTCACCTCGATGAATCGTTCGGTAGGGCGCGCTGCCCAAGATGCGTCCCCCGGGCGCTCGAACGGCGACGAGCGCAGCGACTTGGCTGGTCAGCCAGGCGCGGACCGGGCGGGCAGCAGCGAGCATAGGCGAGCCAGCGCCTCAGAAAACGCCTGCTGACGCGTCTTTAGACATGCCTAAGAGAGCACTCAGCCGCGCCACGGGTTCCCTTGCGGCGCAGCCCAGATGACATCAGCACAGGGACGCAGCAGTGTTACTCCACGTAGTCTCCCGCGTCATGGACCCCGGATCCGGAGACAGATGGGCCGTGATCTGAGAGCGATGGCCACTCCCGCAGAACGTGATCACCAAGGTTCCCGGGTCGGACTGCTGGGTCCGCGCGGTGAAACCCGGCGCCGGCACCGCGGAGATCAGGCACACGGCGCTGGTTCCAAAGCGCACCGATGCCTGCCCGCCCTGCGAGTTGATGGTGTGCGCACCAACGCCGCCCTGGCACCCGGACCCGCCCGACCGGGGTGCCTGCGGCATCTGCGCCGCGCCTGACGTGGTCGCATGACCGTGACCCGACCCCGCGAGCGAGGCAGAGGAACGGGCGGTCCTGGCGGCCGTGGGGGAGGCCGAAGCACTGGCCGGGGGCGGCGCGGAGGCAGAAGCGGCGACCGCATCCCCCGCCTGGGCGGTGGGAGGCACATGCGTGGTGCTCTGCACGACGAAACCGACGGCCATGAAACCGACCGTCACGGCGAGAGCGGTACACACCAGCCAAAGCAGGCTGTAGCGAAGAAGACGAGGCACCGGGGCATCATCCCCCATCCGTTACGGTGTTCCCCATGGCAAGCGTCCTCGTCGTCGAAGACGACCCCGCGATACGCGCCTCCCTGATCGACGTGCTCACCGAGCATGGCCACGCCGTACGCAGCGTCGGCGAGGGGTTCGGGGCCCTGCGCGAGATCACCCAGCACACCATCGACGCCGTCGTGCTCGATCTCGGGCTGCCCGACCTCGACGGCAGCGACGCGCTGCGAATGATCCGCGGAATCTCCCGGGTGCCCGTCATCGTCGCCACCGCGCGCGACGACGACGGTGAGATCATCCGGCTCCTCGACGCGGGCGCGGACGACTACCTGGTCAAGCCCTTCTCCGGCGGGCAACTCGCCGCCCGCCTCAACGCGGTCCTGCGGCGTTTCGGGGGCGCACTCGCAGCCGAGCCGCAAGCCTCTGGCCTGCACGAGGCGCCCCTCGCCCGCTCCGAACCCCTCGTCATCGCGGGCCTTCGCATCGACCCCCAGGCACGCAGCGTCCACCTCGACGGCGCGGAAATAAGACTGACACGCCGCGAGTTCGACCTCCTCGCGTTCCTGGCGCAGCACACCAACCAGGTCGTGTCCAAGCGCCGGATCCTCGCCGAGGTCTGGCGCGACTCCTACGTGGACGACCAGACCATCGACGTCCACCTGTCCGCGCTGCGCCGCAAACTGGGGGAGCAGGGTGCCCGGCCACGCTACCTGCAGACCGTGCGCGGCGTCGGCATCAAGATGGTGGCGCCGCATTGAGACTCACCCTCGCCTGGGTCGCCCTCGCCGTCACCTTGATGATCACCCTCTCCTTCCTGCTGCCGCTCGGCGTGCTGATCGACACCCAGGCACGTAGCCAGCGCATCACCGCGGCGGAACAACGGGCAGCGGCCCTGGCACCCGTACTCGCCCTGACCACCGACAGCGGCCAGCTGACCACCGCCATGGACGGACTCGACTCCGACGGCACCCTCGGCGTCCGTCTCCCCGACGGCAGGCAACTCGGGCCCAGCCACGCCCCCGACACGCTCCTGACCCGCGCAGCACAGGAGCGCGAGTCCATCACCCAGAACATCCCCGGCGGATGGGTCTACCTCCAGCCCGTCGTGCTGCCCCAGGACCGCGTCGCCGTCATCGAGGAGTACATCTCCTCGGCACAGCTGAGCAGCGGAGTCACCGAATCCTGGGGCATCATGGCGCTCCTCGCCCTCGGCCTCATCGCCGGCTCGATGCTCGTCGCCGACCGCCTCGGCGCCCAGGTCGTCCGCTCCACCCGCCGCCTCTCCACCGCTGCCGACCACCTGGGCACCGGCGACCTGGCCACCCGCGTCGAACCCATCGGACCCCCCGAACTCAGGCGCGCCGCACTCGCGTTCAACGCCATGGCGGACCGCATCGTCGAACTGCTCGCGATCGAGCGCGAACTGGTCGCGGACCTCTCCCACCGACTGCGCACACCCATGACCGCGCTGCACCTGACGGCCGAACGCATGGGCTCCAGCACCGACGCCCAGCGGGTCACCACCGCCGTCCGCCAGCTCGAGACCGAACTCAACGCGATCATCGCCGCAGCCCGCACCCCCCTGGCCACCAGCGCCATGGGACGCGCCTTCCAGGACGTCAGGAACGCGCCCGTCGCTGCCGCAGCGACGACCCCGCAAGCCCCGGTCAGTCAGGCCGCCGAGGTCATCCGGCACCGGGCCGGCTTCTGGTCGACCCTCGCCGGCCACCAGGACCGGCCCTGCCAGGTCCTCATCACCTGCGAACCCACCCCCGTGGCTCTCCCCGAGGACGACCTCGCCGCCGTGGTCGACGCGATGATCGGCAATGTCTTCCGGCATACGCCCCACGGAACCGCGTTCCTGATCGAGGTCGCCCGCACCGCGCACACCGTGCTGCTGACCGTCGACGACGCCGGCCCGGGCATCGCCGACGCGGAGGCCGCGCTCGCCCGCGGGACCAGCCGGGGATCCACCGGACTCGGCCTGGACATCGCACTGCGAGCCGCGGCCGCCACCGGCGGCGACCTGCACATCACCCGGAGCGAACTGGGCGGCGCCAGGATCGCCCTCTCCCTGGGCCTGGCCACACCCGCCCCGGGCCGACGCCGCGCACGCGCCGCCGCCGGGGCCCGGCGCCTGCGCCGCGGCCGCTCCGAGCGGTAGCGGGACAGCGGCACCCGTTGCACCGCGGCGTCGCCCGGCCCTTGGTACCTGCCCGACTCGCTTCCCCATAGGGCAGCCGTCCCCCCGCACGCCGGCGTGACCCTCGTCGCAGGGCCGCGGCCCCGCAGCCCGGCCCTCCGCCGCCGGACGTACCGGTCGGCGTCACCCCAGCACCCGGGAGCGCCCATGCTCGAGCACCCTGTCGCCACGGCTGCTGAAGTCCGACGGCCACGGATCCTCTCCGGGCTTGGCATGGTTGCCCGCCTGTCCCGCGGACGCTCCGGCCGCAACGCCGCGGCGCGCGTGCGTGCCACGCGCGAGCAGGCCCTCGCCAACGCCGTGGACTGGGCCACCGCCTACTCCCGCCACCTCTACGGCCCCGGCCACACCCTCACCCCGGAGGACGTCCAACTGCGCGCCTGGGCCGACTTCAACCTCGACATCGGCCTGGAGGAAGCGGACGGGGCGATCAGGGAGCATGCCGCGAAGACCGCGTAAGCCCGTGACGTGACCACCCCGCCGCCAAGAGCTCGCCCCCGAGTCCTGCGGCCGGGCGGGACGGACGGGTCACACCCCGGCGCGCGGCTGCTCTGCTTCCGCGCTCATCCACAGACCGGCACGCCCTGTGCCGGTCTCTCATCCGGGCAGGGGTCACGTGCCCAGCGCCTCCAACACCTTCTCCGCCGAAGTGGCCGAGCAGGCTCTTGCGCAGGGGCAGCTCAGGGAAGGGGAACGGGGTTCTGCCGCCGTCTGGCGCCACGGGCTACTGCGCGGGCGGTCACGGCGCCGCATGCAGCGCGCCCGGGCGACAGGCCTTCGAACACTCACGAGATGGTCACAAATAGCGCGTCGATCCTGACAGGCTGCCCGCAGCCCTATGTCCCAACATTGACTATGAATCAGCCCTGCATCCGGACGAGACAAATGTCAGGCGTCACATGTCCTTGCGCACTAAAACCATTGCCCTGAAGACTTCCCTGAGCATGTCATGCAAATGCATTTCAGGTGCTAGAGTTCGAAATGGGTTTTAAGAAAACTGGGCGACGCAAATATTCATGTCTCCTTATTTTATTCAGCTAAGGCGAGAGAAATGGTCTATTATTTCGCAGCACATAGCTCGGCATACCCGGTTGATGGTGAAAAAACATTCGTTCCGGCTGGCCTCTCTATTACCTGCTTCACCGACTTTGGTATGAAAGTGGACCAGACGGCAGCCATGATGTCGCTGACCAGGCTCACGCTCAAAGGGCAGTTGGCGGAATGTCAGCGGGAGACGATACCTTCCGGTGGGGAGATTGAGAACCGCACCCTGAAGCCCTTGAGTGAACCAGAGTTCAGGCGTCTTGCGGGATCTGCCGGATCTGGCACGGAAATTCAGACCATGGGCGGTGACTGGGTTCCGCTTGGCGGAGCTGCAGGGGTGAGGCTCTGTCTAAACCCTGGCCCGGACGGATGCAAGGCGCCGTGGCACAGCTGCGGCGGAGTGTTTCACTATCTGCAGAATAAACCGGGTGAATTGCGGTTGATCTGCTGCAGGGGAACCAGTGGGGACTCTCCTCTCGATCAGCGTATAGTCACGGATGACCCGAATAAAATAACGAACGTGGAGCTGAGTGAGGTGACAGTCCAATACCTCGATCAGATGGTGGAGTATGTGAGGGGTACGCCCTCGAAAGTTGATTTCTTTAATGGGCAATTCTGGGAAATGCCAGAGAAGACACGGCTTCTTCTTCAATCGTACAAGGAGTTCCAAGTGTCCCAGCGGCTCTATGAGGCCGAAGCACTATATGAAGATAGCAATAAAGATGAGATGCGTTTCTTTGAGTTTTGCACTGACAATGAAGGTGTTGGAAAGGCGATAGAGTGGGAACTGGATAATCAGCCCCAGAGCCGCCAATCCGTAACAACCGAGTTCTATGTGCGGGGCACGGGCGGGATGCAATGTGAACCAAGTGTCCGACAGCGGGCCATGGATAAACATCCCCGGTTGGTGAGCTTGTGGAATAGCATATGGTATCCGGAGGACACCGACAGCGAGGACAGCTCCATTCCCCAGGGGGACGATTCGGATTGCGACTGATGCCCCGTTTGGCCTCGATCTTTCGTGACGGTCCGTCGGTTCGTTCGGCGGGCCGTTTCGGTTGTTCAAGCCAGCGGTGGGCGTGGTCGCGGCCCGGCTGTCGCGTCGGGTGGGCGCCCGGGTTCCACGGGTCCGGGTGTGGATGGCTCGTCGGGGTGGTGTGTCATTGCTGGTCAGCCGGGGTTCGGCAGGGTCTGAAGGCGTTCGAATGCGGTGGTGATGTGACCGGGGTCTGCCGGGTTCGTTTCCCGGTCTTGAGGTCGGCGCGGTGGCGGGTGATCTTCGCGGTCTGGGCGGCGTGGGGAGGTCCGGGCCGAGGTCGGTGACGGTGAGTATGCGGGTCACCCAGGTCGCGCGGCGATCGTGCCCGGTGCCGCGCGGGTGGTGCCGGGCGGTGACCTCTCTCCAGGGTGGTTGCCGCAGCGTGCGGTGCACAGCGGGCTGGTTGGCCTTGGCCACGGGCACGTGATGGGCCTTTTTCTCCTCGACCAGGAACCGGGTGTGCGCGCGCTGGGTGTGCAGCGTATCCGCGGTCACGACGGCCCCCTTCCAGGTCGAACGGCGCGAGGAGAGTCGCGAAGCGGGTGATCTAACCCGAAAGTAGGGCCATGCCATCGCGCGGCGGCCCTGCTGGCTTCGCCGGGGCCCCGTGTGGCAGTGGGTCTCAGTCGGCCGCCGTGCGCGGACTGATGGTGACGTCGTGCCCGAGGGCTTCCAACTGGCGGATGAGCCCGCGGGTGCGGGTGGCCTTGTCCGTCAGGCGCTGGTGGTAGTCGGCCCCGAGGTCGTGGAAGCGGGCTTGGGGATCGCCCGAGGAGGTGCCAGACGATGACGAGCATGGATCGTGCCACCGCAACCAGGGCCTTGCCGTGCCCTCGGCGTCTGACGGGTCGTTTGTAGCGGGCCCCGAGGAAGGTGTCGGTGCGTGCGGCTGCCATTGCCGCTTCACCGAGAACGGCCTTGAGCCAGGGGTTGCCCTGACCGGTGCCGCCCGGGAAGGTCTTTCCTGCCGACTGGATGGTGCGCGGTGAGAGCTTCGCCCACGAGACCAGGTGGCCCGGAGTGGGGAAGACGCTCATGTCGAGTCCGATCTCCGCGAGGATGATCTGCGCGGTGATCGCGCCGATGCCCGGGATCTCGTCCAGCCGCTCCGCCGGAGTGAGAGCGCCACCGACCGAAGCTGGCCTCTTGGCGTCGAGGTCCGCCTGTGGCCCTGACAGCTGTGTTAGAGACGTCTCGATGTGCCGTGTCAGGTCGTCGATCTGGCTCTGCACGTGGTCGATCGCCCCAAGCAGGGTGCCCAATACATAGGCGTGGTGTTCGTCGAACCGGCCGTTGAACGCTGCGACCAGCGCAGCGTGCTTGGCTTTGAGCTTGCCCTGGGCCAGGTCGGCCAGGCGCTCAGGGGACCGCTCGCCGGCGACCATGGCGTCCAGCATGTTCCGTGCCGAGAGTCCGAACAGGTTGGTGGCGACCGAGGAGAGCTTGATGTGCGCGTCCTCGAGCAGCTTCTCCACCCGGTGCTTGTGTCGGGTGCGTTCCTGGGAGAGTGCGGCACGCAGCCGGGTGAGGTCCCGCAGTCGGCGGATGGGTCGCTCGGGGACGAAGGATGCACGGAGCATGCCCCACTCGGCGAGCTTCGCCAGCCAGATCGCGTCGAGCTTGTCCGTCTTCGGGCGTCCCGGGACGTTCTTCACGTCGCGGGCGTTGACAAGCCGGCACTCCAGCCCGCAGGACTCCAGGAGGAAGAAGAACGGCCGCCAATACACGCCGGTCGCCTCCATGACGACCCGGGTGACGCCCAGCGCGACAAGTGCCTGGCCCAGCTCCATGATCGCCTCGGTCGTCGAGGCGACGTTCCAGGCCTCCTGCACCCGGCGCTCAGGACGCGTCGCGTGGGGCACCCGCGTGCAGACCATGCCGCTCGCCTTGGCTATGTCGATTGCCGCGACCCGTTCCACCAGCTCGGATTCGAGCTCCAACTCCTCTGCAGCCATCACCTGTTCCCCTCATCGCCGCTGACGCGGTGATGACCGCCCGGGGAGCCATGGAGGGAAGACGAGAATCTAACCCGCGTGCTCGAAGCACCAGTGCCCAGCCCCTCGGAAGCGACTCCCGGCACCAGACTCATTACGGGCCACCAGCCCAAAGATCAGCAGCGTCGGGCAAGCGGCCACCCCACTCCATTTTCACGGCGACGCCAACGTCCGGAAGCCGGATGCAAGGACTCATTCGTCTTGTCCGGCACCCGTAACCGCGTCACGGTTCGCCCGGCGCCGGTCATCGCGGCGAGCAGGTGGGCGGCGGGCGGATCACCGTGCCGCGAGCCGCGGCTGCTGTTGCCGTCGACCGCGAGGGTGTCCGCCGCGAGCGGGTCGCCGCCGGGTGAGGTCTGCCGGGCCACCTGGGCAGACGGTGCCGATGACCCGGCGGATCGTCGAGGTACTGGACGCGAGGCACACGCCGAGAACGCCGACGGCCCGCGCCGAGCCGGGACAGGGCGTGCTGCGGGGCTGCGGCGGCCCACTGCCCGACCGCCCGGAAGGAACGCGCCACCAACGCTCGTTTGGCTGATGGCCCACGCGAATGCCCAGCCGAGCAACTTCTACCAACTGCTGGAGCTGTGTGCGCTCTCGGGTGCCCTGCTGGCGGACACCGACGGCGTCTACGACCCCGGCGACGTCAACGACCGGATGCTGCTGGGACTCAAGGGCACGATGAGCGAGGCCGAACTCCACCTGATCAAGCAGCGCATGCAGGCCGGGAAGGTCAGCAAGGCCCGCCGCGGCGAGATCGGCTTCGCGCTACCCATGGGACACGTCCGGCGCCCCTCCGGCGAGCCGGCGCTGGACCCCGACGAGCAGATCCGCTCCACCGTGCGGCTGATCTTCGACACCTTCGCCGAGCTGGGCACCCTCAACGGCGTCCTGCGCTACCTCGTGGCGGGCGGAATCGACCTGCCGATGCGGTCCCGGTCCGGTCCGGACAGGGGCGAAGTGGTCCACTGGCGCCCCAACCGGACCACCTTGCAGTGGATGCTCCACAGCCCGATCTACGCGGGGATCTACGCCTACGGACGACGCCGGGTCGACCCGCGCCGCAAAGTCCCGGGCCACCCGGGCACCGGCAAAGTCGTCGTGGACCCCGACCAGTGGATCGTCATGATCCCCGGCGCACTCCCCGCCTACATCAGCGAGCAGACCTGGCGGGACAACCTGGCACGCCTGGCCGCCAACGCGAGCAGGGCCAACACCACCGGCACCGCCCGCCAAGGCACCGCACTGCTGTCCGGGCTGGTCTACTGCGGCCGCTGCAGCAGACGCATGAACGTGCGCTACCACGTCCGCGAAGGACAGCGTCAAGCCGACTACGCCTGCGCCCGCGAACTGACCGACTACGGCGGACGACTGTGCCAGGCCATGGCCGGCACCGGCATCGACGCCCACGTCACCGAACAGGTCCTGGCCGCGCTCGAGCCCACCGCCACCGAGGTCTCCCTGCACGCCGCCGAGCAGATCGAAGCCGACCGCGACCGCGTGGACCGCATCTGGCGCCAGCGCCTGGAGCGGGCAGACATCGACGTCGACCGCGCCGCCCGCCGCTACCGCCTGGCCGAACCCGAGAACCGCCTGGTCGTGCGCCAACTCGAACACGACTGGGAGCAAGCCCTCGCCGCCCAGCAGCAGCTGAGCGAGGACTACGCCCGCTTCACCGCCACCCGGCCGCCCACGCTCACCCCCGCCGAGCGCGCGCAGATCACCGCCCGCGCCGCCGACCTCCCGGCACTGTGGCACGGCGACACCACCACCATCGCCGACCGCAAGGAGATCATCCGCGCCGTCGTGGAGAAGGTCCACCTCGCCATCATCGGCGACAGCGAGCAGGTGACCTGCACCATCACCTGGGCCGGAGGACAGACCACCACCGGCACCGCCACCCGTGCGGTCGCCCGCCTGGAACAGCTCAGCTACTACCCTCAACTCCTGCACCGCACCCGGGAGCTGGCCCAGCAGGGACACCGCGCCGGAGCCATCACCAAGCGCCTGGCCTCCGAGGGCTTCCGCGCCGCCAAGGGACACGACAAGATCAGCACTCGTGCCGTCGACCGGCTCCTGGACCAGCTCGGCTTCCCAGCCAAGCGGCGCCGCCGCCCCGTCTCCCCGCCCGGGGAAGCCCCGGGGCAGGACGAGTGGTGGCTGGACGACCTCGCCGCCGAGCTCGACATGCCCGCGATCACCTTGCGAAGCTGGGCCGCCAGAGGCTGGGTCCGCGGTCGCCGCGAGTCCAGGCCGCCCCGCCGATGGATCCTCCACGCCGGCCCCGGCGAACTGGCCGCACTGCGCGAACGCCGGGCCAGGCCGCCCGGCTGGCACACCCGCCGTTACTCGCAGAACCCACCGGCCGACGACACGCCGACCACTGACTGACGCTCATGTGTGCATTGAGGTTGACTCACCTCGATAGCCCACCGGCGTCCGGCTACCTGGACGAGCTTGGCGACGGTGGAGCCGGTGGGCGCGTAGGCCAGGTCGTAGGCGATCTCCTCCGGCCGTGACAGGCTTCGCCGGGCCAGCGCCCAGCGCGGGTGGGTGGGTTGCTCTCCGTCGAAGTCCGGGATGGCCGCGAGTTGGAGGGCTGCCCAGTCGTACTCGCGCGGTCCCTTCGCTCCGCCACCGCACGAGAACGTCTCCCAGGCCTGGTCAGGTGCCTGAGTGAAGAGGTAGTCGATGCGTCCGGCCAGGTGGACGTGCTGGGACTTGGGCACCGCCAGGACGTAGCCGCGCCCGGTCTCCTCCAGGAAGCGCCGGAACCGCCACTCCTGCCCGTAGGCGCTGTCCGCGGTCACCCAGGCGACGGGCAGCTGGGAGGCCACAGCTCGCAGGATCATCGGTCGGGCCAGCTCGCTCTTGGTGGCGAAGACGCGTTCTTCGGGGGCAGCACCGACACATCAACCATCGCTCGGGCAGCCTGCCCACGACCGCCACGGTGCACGAGGCAAACCGCTCGTTTGGCTGGTGGCCCACGCGAATGCCCAGCCGAGCAACCACCAGCCCACTAGACTCACCAACAGCCGCCTGACCAGCGAAGATAGCGAACCGCCACTGGAGTAATCGCCGCCGCCGGTGGAGAGGGCGCACGAGTCTCCCTCTGCGAGGTGGACGGCGGGCGCTGGATGACACTGGAGGGCGTAGCGACTCTGCGCTGTGACACGGAGTCGATCACCGACGCCGAAGCACGTTACGTCCTGCGGTATCGCACCCCACGCCCCAATCCGGACCGGGTCGTCATCGAGATCACAATGACGCGCACCCTCGGCAGCGTCCTTCGGGCCGGACCCCCGCGAACCCCGGCGCCGGAGCGATGAGCGCGATGCGGTTCGACGTCGCGACCGGTGTCAGCGGCGCCGTCTGGCTCTTCTGACCGGTCGGCCCGTCTCCGGCTGGGCGCACGACGTCGTCGGCACCCTGTTCGCTCTGTTCTGCGCCGGCCCGCGTGCCGAGCAGGCCCCATGGCCTGGTCCGGCTGGCCGAAGTGCCCAAAGAGGAAGAGCCGGGGCGACGTGGGCCCCGGCCCTCGGCAGCTTACTCCGGTGGCGCAGGGGACGGGCCGGTCCGGCTCCGGTCTACGGGGTGCTGGGTGCGGTGCTTGGCGTGGTGGTCGCCGTCGTGGCGGACGGAGCTGTGCCGGTGCCGCTGCCGGCTGGGCTGGCGGACGGGTCGGCGGTGATGGTGAGGGGTACCGGCGCGGAGAGGGAGGCCGTGTAGGCGGTGGTGCCGGTCGGCGTGAAGGAGGCCGTCAGGCTGTGGGCGCCCTGGGCCAGGGTGGTGACGGTGAGTGAGGCGGCGCCGCTCGTTACGGTCGCGGTCCCGAGGGTGGTGCCGGTCGTGGTGTCGGTGAAGGTGACGGACCCGCCAGCCGCTGGGGTGACGTTCGCGGTGAGCGTGACCGGTGCGCCGGCGGTGGCGGAGCCGGTGGGGGAGACAGTGAGGGTGACGGTCGTGCTCGCGGGGCTCGGTGACGCGGGCGTCGATGAGGCGGGCGCGGTGGTGACCGGGGCGGTCGTCGTCGACGGCGGCGGCGTGGTGGTGCTTCCGGCCGTCGTACTCGGCGGAGCCGGGGGCGTCGACTTCGGGGCCGACGCCGGGGTGGATGCCGGGGTGGATCCGCTGGGGGACGGCGCGTGCGAGGTCGGTGGGGGGTTCTTCGGCTGCGGCGTGCTGTTCGGGCTGCCCGGACTTGTGGCTGCGGGTGCGCTGGCCGTGGGTGCGACGGGCTGCTGCCCCGCTGAGGGGGCGGAAGCCACGGGGGCAGGCGAGTTGGACGAGGAGGGGGCGGATCCCGCGGAGCCGTAGCTGGTAATCCAAGCCTCGACCGCCGAGACGTAGGCGCTGGAGTGGTTGTAGCTCATGATGGCTGCGTCCAGGCCCTGTTGCGTGCCCAGATCGCCGCCTGAGGAGCAGAGGTAGTGGCCGGACGCCAGCGAGGCGTCGAAGACGTTCTCCGGGTCCGGTGCGGTGACTCCTGGCCGGTCGGTGGCTGCCCAGGTGACCCAGGTGGAGGGGATGAACTGCATGGGACCCACGGCGCGGTCCCATGTGGTGTCGCCGTCCCAGCGGCCCTGGTCGGTGTCGGGGATCGCCGCGTTGCCGTTGGAGCCGTCCAAGACCGGGCCGAGGATCGGCGGGCTGGCGGTGCCGTCAGCGGTCACCTGTCCGTTGCCGGCGTGGTCGGACTCGATCTTGCCGATACCCGCCAGATCCTGCCAGGTCAGGTGGCAGGCCGGATCGGCGCCCGCGATCGTGGTCGCGGCGCGCTCGTAGGCCTGCAGCACGATCGAGGGGATACCGACGACGCCCGTTGGCTGGGGAGAGCCTGACGCTGACGCGGATGCCGACGTGGATGACGGGGTCGAGACGCCCGGTATGCCGGCCGTGCCGAGCGCGCCGGTGGGAAAGGACGGCCCGGAGACGCCGATGAAGGGATAGGCGGTCGAGGACCCGTTCGGCTGGACCGCCGACGACTGCGGGGTGCTTCCGGGAGGAAGCGGCAGATAGGAGGGGACCGTGCCTCCGTCAGCGCCCAATGCCGTCGGCTTGGGGGGTTCTGCTGCGGAGGACAGCGAGAGCAGTGGCCACATGATCACGCCGGTGACACCCATGGCCAGAGTAATGGCGCTGGCCTTGCGCCAGGAGGACTTGGATGTGCGCCCTCGCCGGACCCCGCTCCTGTGCTTGGCGCGGGGGGGCGGGGATTGGCGTTGGAGCGGCTGCTGGTTGAAGCGCATCGGTCGGGTCCTCCAAGAGTGGAGCGCTAGGTTCCGCATCTGGCAGGGGAGTCGCTCCGAGTCTGGTGGATGCCGCCCCCGGATCGGTGCCGCTTCAGGCAGTCCTGGGTGCAAGCGGGACGTGTCGCCCGGGGAAGCCGAGCGGGAACCCTCCCCGCGCGGCTGCGGCTATTGCACGCCGGTGGAGAGGTAGGCCAGAGGCCGGCAGGACTTCGCGGTGTTGGTGCAGTCGACGCCGAAGCTGACGGTGTCGCCGGGGTGGACGGCGATCGGCTGCACGAAGTGCTCGTCCTGAGTGACGAAATCGGCGAGATTGAGGGTCAGGACCGGGGTGAAATTGGTGACCTGGCCTCCGTGGTTGATCTGCAACTGCACGAAGCCCTGGTCCCCGGCGGCGTTGCTGATCAGCACGTCGCTGATCACCCAGGGGGCGCTCTGGGGGTCCGTCGTGAAGTACGTGTACTGCCCGGAGGAGTTCGGGGGCGCGTCACCCTGGAGCGCGACGCTGGCCTGGTTCGTTGCCGGCGAGGGGTTGGACGTTGGGCCGCCCCCCGGAGCCGGTGTTGGCCCCGTTTGCGGATTCGTGCTCGGCTGCGGATTCGCGCCCGGCTGTGGACCCGTTCCCGCGTTCGTGGGCGTCGGGGTGGGGACGGAGCCGGAGGTCGGCTTGGGGGCTCCGGGAGGGGGAGTGATGAGGCCCTTGGCCTCCAGCTGCTTGTTGGTGTCGTTCACGCTGGTGTTGGCCTTGGCCGCCTGTGAGTTGGCGGCCGCGGCCTGGCTCTGGGCGGCGCTGACACCGGCGGTGAGATTGCTGGTTTGCTGCTGGGCCGCGTTCTGTGCCTCCGTCTTCAGGACGGGCTTCAGCACCGTCACCCACAGGATGCCCAAGGTGACCGCAAGGGCGAACAGGGCTGCGAGTGTCTTGGGCAGCCACTTGGGAAGGATCTGCTCCTGGACCATCGCGGCGTCCGCCGTGACGGGCTCGAAGCCTTCTCCGGTGACCAGGGCCTGGAAGGGCAGGGTCTTCTGAGTGCCACGCAGGAAGCGCTTCTTGGGGATCGCCTTTAGCGGGAAGAGCGTTGCCGTGCCGGGCACCAGCACCTGGGAGGCGGGGCGGATCTTGAGATCCAGCTCGTTCTTGGCATCCAGCAGCCGGACATCGACAGGGACGGGGATGTTGCTCCGGTTGTCGACAGCGAGCTTGTGGCGTCCCCGGAAGGCGCCGCGCGAGCCGTGCGGAACGATCTCGGCGGTGATCTCCGTGAACGGCTGGACCGTCACGGTTCCTTCCTCGACGACTGATCCCTCCGGATCCTCGCGGGACAGGGCCCGCACCGCGAAAGGGACCTCGCCCGCGAGCACGTCGGAACTCTTCGGCGGCTTGAACACGAGCTGCGCCGTGCTCTCGCTGTCCGGGAAGAGGTTCACGATCTTGGGCGTGATCTCGGCCCATTCGGTGGCGTCGCCGACCAGTTCGAGCGTGAACTGGTCGACCACGGCCCCGGTGTTGCGCAACTGCAGCTCGAGCGTCACCTCACCGCCGGGGTCGGCGGTGAGCTCGACTTCATTCAGAACCAGAAGAACACCCATGCGCCGAATGCTGGCCCTCCCGCCCCCGTGCCGGACGAGGGCGAGAGGAACCTCTGAGGGCAGCGATGCCTGCCCCAACGTTCCAACGGCGGCGGTGAGGAACTCGGCACGCAAGGGGGTGTCGCAGCCCCTGCCGGTCCGCAGCCCCGCACCAGGTTTGGTGGCCTTGGAGGTGGCGGGCCTGCGGCTACGACGGGCCGGCTGTCGCATACGGCTTCCGCCACGATGGCGCCGACCCCTCCCATTGCTGGCGCACACCGACGGGCATGCCAGGGCAGGGCAGCCGCTTCGACGCGACGGCCCCGCCCTGCGCGGGGTGGCTCTTCGGGAGTGGTCCCGGCGCGGTCACACGCCCGTGGAGAAGCCGGACGTCCACACCTGCAGCTGGTAGACCAGGTGCGTCCAGACGCCGGTGAGCAGCAGGATGCCGACGGCGACCAGCATGCCCCCGCCCAGGCGCATGACCAGCTGGTAGTGGCGCTTGACCCAGCCGAACGCACCGAGCACCTTCCGGAAGGCCAGCGCGGCGGCGATGAAGGGCAACCCGAGCCCGACGCAGTAGAAAACGGTGAGCAGGGCGCCGCGTCCCGCGCTCGCCTGCTGGCTGGCGAGGAAGTTGACGGCCGCCAAAGTGGGGCCGATGCAGGGGGTCCAGCCGACCCCGAAGACCACCCCCAGGACCGGGGCGCCGAGCAGGCCGACAACCGGCTTGCGGTGGCTGCGCACCTCGCGCTGGGTGAAGCCGGGCAGTATGCCCATGAACGCCAGGCCGAGCAGCACGGTCAGCCCGCCGGTCACCTGGTTGATCACCTGCTGGTGGGAGAGCAGCTGCGCCCCGAAGTAGCCGAACAGGGCGCCCTCGGAGACGAAGACCGCGGTGAACCCGGTGACGAACAACGCCGACCCGGCGAGGATCCGGCCGCGTCGGCGGCCTTCGGCCTCGGCCAGGTCCACGGCCGAGAATCCGGTCACATAGGAGAGGTAGCCGGGCACCAGGGGCAGGACGCAGGGGGAGAAGAAGGAGACCAGGCCGCCGAACAGGGCCACCGGGATGGCCAGGATCAGGGCGCCGCTGAGCACGGTGGTGTTGCCGTTCATAGGTGCGCGGCCTCGGCCGCCGGCGCGGGGGCGGCGGGAGATGCCGCCCTCCTTTCAGTCGCAGGAGATCGGGCGGTGGTGCGGGGTCCGGCCGCGGGTCAGGACGCTTCCTGGAGAACAGGGCCGAGCAGTGACTCGAGCTGCGCCCGGGTCACGGGCTGCAGGGCGCGGACCGCGATCCGGCCCTGCCGGTCCAGGATCAGCGTGGACGGGATGGCCTGGGGGTTGATGCTGCCGGCGGGGAAGCGTAGGAGCAGCGACCCCTGGGGGTCGTAGAGGTTGGGGTAGCTCAGCGAAGCGGACCGGACGAAGGCCTTGGCCGCGGAGACATCCAGGTCACGGGTGTTGATGCCGACGAACTGCACGCCCTTGGCCCGCTCTGCCGTGAAGACCGCTTCCAGGTCACCTGCCTCGGCCCGGCACGGGCCGCACCAGGAACCCCAGACATTCAGGACGACGACCTTCCCGCGGAACCCCGCGAGGTCCAGGTGCGCGCCGTCGAGGTCCCGGCCGGACAGTGCCAGCGGGGCACCCCGGTCCTTGGGCGCGACCGTGCTGGTGGCGGACATACCGGCTACGGAACTGCTGTCACCAGTGTGTGCGGTGGCGGCACCGGCGCAACCGGAGAGGGAGGCAGCCAGCAGCAGTGCCAGTGCGGGGAGGAGGGGGCCTTTCATGCGCCGAGTCTGGCATGTTGATCATGAGTGGATCCTGTGGCCGACTTTAAGATCGTCGGTACCTCCCGAGATGCTAGGCGAACCTCAATAGTCCTCCTTGACATTAATTGTCTATTCACAGATCGTGGTCCGGTGCCACACAGACCAACGTCCCCCGGAGCCTGGCTCAGCCTCCTCACCGAGGAGCTGCGCTCCTACTTCAACCAGGAGCTCGCCCGCCACGGCCTCGCCCTCGGCGAATGGGGCGTGCTGCTCGCGATCCACTACGCGGACAGGCCCACCGTCGGCGAACTCGCCGAACGCCTGAGCG
Organism: Streptacidiphilus rugosus AM-16; assembly: GCF_000744655.1. Lineage (NCBI taxonomy): Bacteria > Bacillati > Actinomycetota > Actinomycetes > Kitasatosporales > Streptomycetaceae > Streptacidiphilus > Streptacidiphilus rugosus. The sequence goes on from NZ_JQMJ01000001.1 coordinate 346,135, forward strand.
CCGACCCCGAGCGGGTCCGGATGCGCATCGAGCAGCTGACCGCCCGCGGGCTGCTGGATGGCGCGCCCGCCGACCCCGCGCAGGAACCGGCGGGCGTGGTCCTCAGCCACGAGGGGCGCGAACTGGTACCCGCCCTGATCGAGATCGCGAGCGGCGCCGACTCCATGATCTTCAAAGGGCTCACGCCCGGCCAGCGGGACGAACTCGAGGGCTGCCTGCGTCAGCTGCTGACCGTCGCGGAACTGCCCGCCGGGGACGAGCCGCCCGGAGCCTGAGCCCCGCCGCCGAGCCCCACCGGCACTCGAAGCGACCGTCGTGCGAATCGTGCTGACAAGCCGCCCGCCGGGGCGGGCGCGTGACCCGTTGATCCGCTTCCGTCACCGGCGCCTCGCGTGCGTCTGGCGCGGGCCAGCATCCCGGAACCGACCGGACCGCTGCCCCAACGTCCGCCCTTAGAGCTCTGCGTGACCGCAGCCGTGCGGCGTGACCATGGAACGTCCACCACACGTCGGAGGGGGCGGCCGGCGGGAACGCACCCCGGGAGAGCAGGACGCGCATGACCACCACCACGACACGGCCCGACGGCGCCGCACCACGAGCGCTGAACATCTGCGTCTTCTGCGGAGCCAGGCCCGGCGCCGCCCCGGAAGCCGCCGAGCTCGCCCGCCAGGTCGGCTCGCTCATCGGACAACGCGGCCACGCCCTGGTCTACGGGGCAGGCGGCTCCGGCCTGATGGGCGAGGTGGCCTGGGCAGCCTCCCGCAACGGGGCAGCCCTCGCCGGTTACACCCCTCGCTTCCTGTACGAGCGTGAGCTGGCCATCGCGGCACCGGACCAGGTCCTGCACCTCACTGACGACATGTTTGAACGCAAGCGCCGCATGGTCGCCCACGCCGACGCCTTCCTGGCGCTGCCCGGCGGCTACGGCACCCTCGACGAGGTCTTCGAGGTGCTGACCCTCAACTGCCTCGATGTCACTCCGAAGCCGCTCATCCTCGTCGACGAGGAGTTCTGGGCCCCCGTGGTCGCCGTGATCGACTCGCTCCAGCGCTCCGGCTTCGCCGGCCAGGGCAAGGGAGCACTGTTCGAGACAGCCCCCAACGCCATCGAGGCAGTCATGCTGGCCGAACTGCTGCTGGCCGACGACGCCGACGCCACCGGCCCAGCAGTGCCCGCCCAAGGCGGGGAGAACCTCCGTCCCACAAAATCGGCCTCGTCGCGTTACTGAGGTTCGAGGCGTGATGTCGATGAGCATGGTTATGAGCCGCTGCCTCGCCCGCCGACGCCGTTGAATACCCCTGGTCTCTCCTCCGCCAACCAGCCTTATGCGGCCAGGCGCTGGGCCTTCGGCCGCACGGCCTCGACCTTCACGGGTGCCGGCTCCAGGCCGAGCGCCGAGGCGAGCTGCTGGCAGTCCACCCTAGCGCTGATCCACGACGATCTCCATGATCCGCTGGTAGTCCGTCGCGAGGATGGCGGTGTCGAGCCCGGCCCGCCACACCGAGCGAGGTCCCGCGCCCGCCGTTGGCACCACCCGCTCCGCCTCCGTCCAGTCTGGCATGCCAGCATGTGTCGAGTCCGGTCGAAGTGTCTTTGCGGCTGAGCATCTTGGAGAGTTGACCCAGCTTGTCCTGCCGGATCTGGTCGACGAGGTGCTGCAGGCGACGGGGCGGGTCGAGAAGCGGTCCGCAAGCTGCCGTCACGGGTGGTGGTGTACTTCGTCCTGGCGATGGCGCTTTTCCCCCGCGAGGGGTATCGAGGGGTGTGGTCTTCCCTGGTCGCCGGTTTGTAGGCGGTCGGCGGCGATCCGTCGGCTGCCGCGTTGCGGCAGGCCCGCCGCCGGATTGGTCCCCGAGCCGCTAAAGGGCAAGGCCATGAAGTTAGCCTGCGCGTTTCATCTGGGGTCGCGTCCGGATCATGATCGGAAAAGCGAAAGTGCCTTCTGACGCGTAAATAAGCCCACCCATGAAGGCCGAGCCTGTCAAGCACGCGTTGGGGTGTGACCTCGGGTTTTTCGGTGGCCGGTGTCGAGGTCGCGTGGTGGATACCGCTCCCCTCTTGGTCGCGGCATGAGCGATGACGCGTGGGAGGGGGTCCAGTTGGAGCGCCCGGAGCCCTGTGAGGAACGAGCGGGCGAGGACGAACGAGCTGGAGCCCGACGAGCGGCGTCGCAGACTTGCCGACTGAGGGAGCGTGAAGTTGTGTTCGGGCGGTGGTGGTCGTTCGCGTAGTGGTTCCCGTGTATGCGGTCGGCGTGAGGGTTCACATCCACCCATTCGGCGTCTGGCCGGCGTGGGCCGGCGCCATGACCGTGGTGCGGGGGTCGGGGCTGCTCAGTCAGGTCATCGAGCGCGGCAGGGCCGTCTCATGGGGTAGATGCGAGCGCGCCCCGGGGCTTGCGGGCGACCAGTGCGGGAAAGTGTCATCGCGTGGCTCGCTTCCGGCCGCGCGGGTGGTCGTGCTCGGCGGCCTGGAGCAGGTGGTAGGCGCGGGTGAGGAGCTTGCGGGCGATGGCGGTGGTGGCGATCTTCTTGCCGCGGCGGGCCGCGATGGCCTGGTAGGTGTCGGCGAAGTCGGGGTGCCGCTTCGCGGTCTGGGCGGCCTCGCACATGATCCAGCGCAGCCAGGTGTCGCCCTGCTTGGAGATGTGCCCGTGGTGGACGGTGAGATCCGAGGCGCGGACGGTCGGGGTGAGTCCGGTCCACGAGGCGAGCTTGCGCGCCGAGGGGAACCGGGTGACGTCGCCGACCTCGGCGATGATGACCAGCGCGGTGAGGGTGCCGACCCCGGGCAGTGCGGTGAGGGTCTTGACTCGGGGGTCGCCGCGGGCGTGCGCGGCCAGTTGCGCGTCCAGGGCGTCGATGGGGACCTGAATGGCGTCGATCAGCATGAGGAGGTCGTCCACCACCCGGCGGGAGGCGTCCGGCAGGTCGAGCGCGGCGAGCCAGGCCCGCCCCGGCGCGGTGGCGAACCCGCCGGCCCGGTCATGGCCCCCGTCCGCGAGCACCGCGTGGATGCGGTTGCGCAGCAGCGTCCGCAGCCGCACCAGCTGGAAGCGGTGCCGCAGCAGGGCCCGCTGCTGCCGCACGTCCAGTGGCGCGATCCAGGCCTCCGGCAGCAGGTCCGCGCGCAGCAGCCGGCCCAGCGTCGCGGCATCGACCTTGTCGTTCTTCAGCCTCGCGGAGGCGATCGCCTTGCACCGCAGTGGGTGGACCAGGTGCGGCTGGTAGCCGTAGTCCTCCAGCATCTCGACCAGCCAGCCCCAGCCGTAGGCGGCCTCGAAGGCGACCGGGGTGCCGATCGGCAGGTCCCCGATCACCCCGAGCACCGTCCCCACCCCGTTGGACACGTTCCGGTTGATCCGGACCGCGCCCTCCTCGTCCAGCACCGCGATCTGCGACCGCTTGCGGTGCACGTCGATCCCGACGTAGACAGACATTGTCGGGCCTCCTTCCCGATCTCGTGTGTACCCGGACGATAAGCACCGCCGGGCTGAGCACGGAAGGGGGCCCGGCCCTCATAGGGTCAGGTCAGGTGGGTGTGGGCATGGTTGCGGTCCCGGCGGCGCGTGATGCGCTGCCGGGATGGGTGGTGGCCGCTCAGGCCGCGGGTTCGATCGGGTTGAGCGTGACGCTGTAGCCGAGCTGGTTGAGCTGGGTGATGGCGCGCTGCGCGGTGCGCTCGGGGTTGAGCTGGGCGAAGTACTGGCCGCCGAGGTCGTGGTAGGGCGTGCGGGTGGTGAGCATGTGCCAGATGGCCACGATGATCGAGTGCTCGACGGCGACGAGTGCTTTCATCGCGCCGCGGCGGCCGGCCAGGCGTCTGTACCGGGCTTGCAGGAAGGTGTCGACGCCACCACGCTGACCGGCGCCTTCAGCGAGGCCCTGCCGCGCGGGACCGGACACGACCCCGGCCGCGTCGCGGTGGACCTCGCGGTCATGCTCGCCGACGGCGGCGAAGCGATCGCCGACCTGGCCGTGCTGCGCGACCAGGCCGACGTGTTCGGCCCCGTCGCGTCCACCCCGACCGCCTGGCGCGTGCTGGCCGGCATCGACGAAACAGCCCTGAACACGCTGCGGGCAGCCGGGGCCACCGCCCGCGAGGTCGCCTGGCTGCAGGTCGACGAGACCGGACGCCCCATACCCGGCTCACAAGCGGGAGGGCGTGAACTGCCGGGTCTGGTCCTGGACATCGACGCGACCCGGGTCACCTGCCACTCCGAGAAGGAACAGGCCGCCGCGACCTACAAACGCGGCTTCGGCTACCACCCGCTGCTGTGCTTCCTCGACAACACCGGCGAGGCCCTCGCCGGCATCCTGCGGCCGGGCAACGCCGGAGCGAACACCGCGGCCGACCACATCACCGTCCTGGACCAGGCCCTCGCACAGATCCCCGACGCCCACCGCCACGGCACCGAGATCCTCGTCCGCGCCGACAGCGCCGGCGGCGCGAAGGCCTTCCTCAACCACCTCCGCGACCTGCGAAAGCGCGGGATCCGCACCACCTTCTCCGTCGGGCACGCCGTCACCGAACCGGTCCGCAAGGCCATCCGGGTCCTGCCCGACCAGGTCTGGCACCCCGCCCTCGAACAGGACGGCACCCTGCGCGCGGGTGCCGAGGTCGCCGAGCTGACCGGATTGGTCGACCTCACCGGATACCCGGACGGCACCCGCCTCATCGTCCGCCGCGAGCGCCCCCATCCCGGAGCCCAGCTGTCCCTGTTCGACCAGGACGAAGGCATGCGTCACCAGGTCTTCCTCACCGACACGCCCGCCGCCGGCGGCTCCATCCAGTACCTGGAGGTCCGACACCGAGCCCACGCGCGGGTCGAGGACCACATCCGCTGCGGCACTCGACCTGCCCCATGCGCTGGTCGAGTGGGTCACCATGCTGATTGTCACCCGTGAGGGTGACCGCCGGTGCAAGCTCCGCCCGTCCCAGCGAGCCCTGATCGCGCTGGTGTACCTGCGCAAACACGACACCCTGGCCCAGCTCGCGGCCGGCTTCGGGATCAGCGTCGGCACCGCCCACGCCTATGTGCATGCGGTCACCGACCTCCTTGCCCGAGCACGCCGCCGTGGCGGCGCGGACGCCCGCCGCGGGCGGTGGAGCGGGGCGGGCCCGGATCGCGAAGCATGACGCGGTCCGAGCGCAGCCGCACCACGATCTCCACCGGCAGATCCGCCAGCACGTGGGCCAGGCGTGCGCCGTCGTAGCCGGCGTCCATGACGATCAAGATGTCTCCTTCCGTCTCCTCCCATTGGCCGGCGGCGATCAACCGCTCGACGACGTCGCGTAGTTGGGTGGCAGTGACGGCTGTGGCGTCGTCGGTCGGCCCCAGGTGCACTGCGTCCAGCAGGGCGACCCAGGAGGTCCGCCCACGCTCCACCGCTGCGACGAAGGAGTAGGGCCAGCCCGGCACGAACTGGTCACTGGCCCGGCCGCCCCGGCCGTAGCAGTGGCAGAACAGCCGATCGCTGCTGGTGGGGGCATCGGGCCGCAGCCAGTTGGACACGTCCACAGCCAGCACGATCCGCCCGTCGGCCGCCCTCGGCAGCGGCAGGTTCGCGAGGGTGCGGCGCAGCCGTGTCGGCTCCAGCCAGCCCCGGTCCAGCGCGGCGTACAACGCGCCGTGCCCGCGCCGGTGCTCGACCGCCAGGCTGAGCTCGACCAGGGTCTTCACCGGACTGTCCACGCACAGCACTGAGCCTTTTCCAACCTCATGTTGACGTGTTGAGGTGCAGGGCGAGGACGGCTTTGACGATGTTGGTGATGCGGCTGGGGCTGCAGCGGAGCTTGCGCAGGAGCCGCCAGCCCTTGAGTGTGGCCATGGCCTGCTCGCCTACCGCGCGGATCTTCGCGTGGGAGAGGTTGACGGCCTTCTGGCCGGCGGAGAGCTTGGCCCAGCGGCCTCGGTAGGGGACGCGGACCGTGCCGCGGGCGCCCTGGTAGCCCTTGTCGGCCCAGCAGCGGACGCCGGCGGCGGTGAGGGCGTCGATGATGCCGTGGGTGCGGGCGGCCTTGATGTCGTGGACCGCGCCGGGCAGGGCGGGAGAGGCCCACAGCAGGCGTCCGAACGGATCGGTGAGTACCTGCACGTTCATGCCGTGCTTCTTGTGCTTGCCCGAGTAGTAGGGGCGGTCGGCGGCGACGCGGTCGATGGGCAGCAAGGGTGCCGTCCAGGATGACGAACGCCTTGCTGGTGGCCGCCTGAACGGCCTGCTGGAGGGTCGGGGCCAGGGCGGCGAGGACGTCGACGGCTTCGCGGACATAGCGGTAAGCGGTGGCCACCCCGATGCCGAAAGCGGCGGCCAGGCGCTGGTAGGTGTCGCCGCAGCGGAGGTGCGCGAGGGCGAGCAGGGCCTGTCGGCCCGTCGACAGTCGTCGCCATCGCGTCTTCAGCTGCTTCCGCCGCTCGGCCAGCTGGCGGGACAGGAGCCGCAGGGCCGAACTGGACAGGTCGATCGCGGACCGGTAGACAAGCACGACGAAGCTCCTGGTCGACAACGGGTGATCTTGGTCGTGAACCCGTCTACCAGGAGCTTCGCCACTTCGTACAGCCCTGCATGCCCAACCCGCGGCCAGCACGGTCAGGTTGGAAAGGGCTCACTGGTATCAGGGCTGGTTCAAAGTGCTGGTGATCTTGTGTCTGGGCTGGTCACGGGATGTTGAGGAGGTCGAGCGGGCGGGTGAAGGGCTCGTGGGAGATGTGGTGGGGGCCGGCGGCGATGCTGGTGTGGTCGTGGTCGCGGGGGGTGTGGATCGCGAGGTTGTGCAGGGTGGCCGTGTTCTCGGGGCCGTGGCCGGTGCGGATCTTGGAGGCGTCCTCGCCGAAGGCGGTGTCGCGGACGAAGTGGAGTCGGTTCTCGGTGGTCCGTTGCGAACGGGCCAGCTCTCCGATCCGCTGCGGTGAGGCCTGCTGGTGGGGCAGGTCGGTGAGCGCGTAGAGGGTCTGCCGGGTTCGTTTCCCGGTCTTTGAGGTCGGCGCGGTGGCGGGTGATCTTCGCGGCCTGGGCGGCGTGGGGGAGGTCCGGGCCGAGGTCGGTGACGGTGAGCATGCGGGTCACCCGGGTCTCGCGGCGATCGTGCCCGGTGCCGCGCCGGTGGTGCCGGGCGGTGACGTCCCTCCAGGGTGGTTGCCGCAGCGTGCGGTGCACAGCGGGCTGGTTGGCCTTGATCACGAGCACGTGATGGGCCTTTTTCTCCTCGACCAGGAACCGGGCGTGCGTGCGCTGGGTGTGCAGCGTATCCGCGGTCACGACGGCCCCCTTCAGGTCGAACGGCACGAGGAGAGCCGCGAAGCGGGTGATCTCGCGCCGGTCATCGCGGCGAGCAGGTGGGCGGCGGGCGCGGCACCGTGCCGCGAGATGCGCGTGCTGTTGCCGTCGACCGCGAGCGTGTCCGCCCCGAGCGGGTCGCTGCCGGTCAGGTCTGCCGGGCCACCTGGGCAGACGGTGCCGATGACCCGGCGGGGCACACGCCGAGAACGCCGACGGCCCGGGCACCGAGCCGGGACAGGGTGTGCTGCGGGGCTGCGGTGGCCCACTGTCCGATCGCCCGGAAGGAACGCGCCCCGGCGAGCACCGCCGAGGCCGCGACCAGCAGCACGCTCACCAGCGGGTGACGCCGGCCGCGCCGGTCACGCGGATCCGGCAGCGATGAGAGTCGATCCACCAGACGAGTGCCCTATGCGAGTCGACGCACGGGTGCAGAGCAGGGGGCGGCAGACTGAGCCCTTTCCAACCTGACCGTGCTGGCCGCGGGTTGGGCATGCAGGGCTGTACGAAGTGGCGAAGCTCCTGGTAGACGGGTTCACGACCAAGATCACCCGTTGTCGACCAGGAGCTTCGTCGTGCTTGTCTACCGGTCCGCGATCGACCTGTCCAGTTCGGCCCTGCGGCTCCTGTCCCGCCAGCTGGCCGAGCGGCGGAAGCAGCTGAAGACGCGATGGCGACGACTGTCGACGGGCCGACAGGCCCTGCTCGCCCTCGCGCACCTCCGCTGCGGCGACACCTACCAGCGCCTGGCCGCCGCTTTCGGCATCGGGGTGGCCACCGCTTACCGCTATGTCCGCGAAGCCGTCGACGTCCTCGCCGCCCTGGCCCCGACCCTCCAGCAGGCCGTTCAGGCGGCCACCAGCAAGGCGTTCGTCATCCTGGACGGCACCCTTGCTGCCCATCGACCGCGTCGCCGCCGACCGCCTCTACTACTCGGGCAAGCACAAGAAGCACGGCATGAACGTGCAGGTACTCACCGATCCGTTCGGACGCCTGCTGTGGGCCTCTCCCGCCCTGCCCGGCGCGGTCCACGACATCAAGGCCGCCCGCACCCACGGCATCATCGACGCCCTCACCGCCGCCGGCGTCCGCTGCTGGGCCGACAAGGGCTACCAGGGCGCCCGCGGCACGGTCCGCGTCCCCTACCGAGGCCGCTGGGCCAAGCTCTCCGCCGGTCAGAAGGCCGTCAACCTCTCCCACGCGAAGATCCGCGCGGTAGGCGAGCAGGCCATGGCCACACTCAAGGGCTGGCGGCTCCTGCGCAAGCTCCGCTGCAGCCCCCGGCCGCATCACCAACATCGTCAAAGCCGTCCTCGCCCTGCACCTCAACACGTCAACATGAGGTTGGAAAAGGCTCACTGGCGGCATATCGAAACTCCGGTTGGCACAGGCGACTTGGCGGTCACCTGCCCAACCGGAGTTTCGTTGCTTCCGACACGGCTCCCGCCAGCCCAGAACCCACCCCCGACCTGCAGAACCACATGATCACCAGGACTTTGAATCAGCCCTGTCACTGGTATTGAGGCCTTCGGTTACGACCACGGCTTCTCAGCAGCTGCGCGGGCCCGCTTCACACACGACCCTCTTGTCTGCCCGAGGGGCCGTAGAAGATGAGCCAAAAGCAACATAATCTACCCACAACCTTGTCTACACCAAGTGATAGATGTACCTCATTTTCGAAAGCCGAAAAATGAATAATAATGATCTGGAAAATCTAAACAAGATGATCGACGGAATTAACTCTGCCATAGATGCAGCTGACGTCAAGGGAGTGATTAATAGGTCTCAAGATATTGCACAGAGCATGGAAATTTTGCGACTTCTCGACAAAGATCGTCGAGCGACTCTATTTTGGAACCTCGGAATATCATATGCGGCTGCTGGGGATTTTGTGACGTCGCAAGCCTATTTGGAATATGGAGGATGGGACCGAGGCAAGGCCGCAAAGGAAATCAGCCACGAACTACTGGAAAAAATATTCCCAGAGAAGAAATCTTAGGAAATAAAAATGGTGTACATAGTTGGGCATGGGGGATATACAGATGGCTTCTTTAGTTCAGACCAGACCTTTGTTCCAGTCGGTGTAAGTCTGACCTTCTATGCCGATCCAGGAGAAGCGCTTATGCGTCCGCTCGGATTGATAGCGCTTGGCTCTGAGATGCCCCCTCGATCTGAACCTGTCGTAAGCGCTAGCAGCGGCAAGCTCGAAAAAATACCGAATTACAAACTCAGCGAGCACGATGATGTGGGAATCTCTCAGTACCTTGCCATGTGCTATCGAAAAATGAGAGAGCCCGTATACATTGTCGGGTTTCATCCTGGTGATAAGGTACTCGCGAACCTTAGAGATGCAGTTGGGAACGACAGCTGGCCACCTAATGTCTTTGGTATTGAAAATGCTACTGCGCTATGCACCATGCCGAACGAATGCATGGCTGCGGCGGCAGACAGTAATGGCATCTTCACCAAAAAGAAGGGAACCGGGCGGCATCTCCCTGAATGCAAGGGCATATTCAGCAGATTGGCCCATGAGACCGACATCAAAATAGTGGCCTGCCGGGTGGCACTGAACAGCAAGGGAAAGCCTGACCCCCGCCATGGAACGACCAGGGCTATGGGGCCAAAGGAGGCGAGAGAGAACAACGACGTCCGAAACACAGCCGGACAGGAAGACCCATTGTATGGGGTCGATGCAAGTGGAAGCAGGATGATATCGCTTCTTGCAAAGAAGATTAATCATCTTACCGCCATGCAGGAGATGGCGGGATTGAATGAAGTAATTGATGACATCGAAAGTACTCCCTATGCCACGCAGGCGCCCCTCCAACCCTGGAGCGAAGCTGCCTACAATGCGTTGTTGGATGAAAATTACCTGGGCAAAGTCCAGGCCCGAGCACCTGCGAAATTTACAGATGCTTGGGTTAATGACGCTTGGCGGGCGGCTTTTTGGGAATGGCTGAACTCACCGCTGTCCAGCCGAGAAACCAAGGAATCATGGGTAGACGTCGCATGGCTGCGGTCCTACAAGGCACTATACTATTTGACCACTTCCACCGACCCGTACACTCCCGGGCTTAACTTGCAAGATTTCCTTCTGGCTAACCCTCAATCTTCAGCCAGCCTATGGGATAATGATCTAATAACTTTCAAAGACTATTGCGTCACGGGTGGGTTGGGAGGTGTGAAACCTCCGTTTAGCGCCAATCTCGTCGACTTTCTGGAATCCAGCATTGCAGAGGTGCTTCGCCTCGAGGCTGCCGGATCGAGCCTTGAGGCCTACGACAAAGTTGACCCCAGCCTGTCTGCCGATAAGGATCTTGCCTTTGAATGTCTTAGAATTGCCCTTAATTCGACGTTGCAATGGAATATGTTTAAAAGAGGTGACAAAATTCCCGGAATTGAGGAGATATCACAAGTTGCGCAACAATGCCGAGCCCTGGTCAATAATGCCTTGGGGCAGATGATCTCCGAAGCTGCGCAAAACCTTGAGATCAGCTATGCGGAATATCTTCAATATCTTGATGCCGACTAGCGGTGGTTTGTTGACGGCGGGTCAGGCCCGTAGTAGGCCGGTAGCAGAGGAACCTCGCTTCGCTGCCGGGGGAGCTGTGATGACCCGTCGTGTGCCGTGTCCGCCTGCCCCGGGCCCGCTGGAAGCCTACGCCGCTCGCTTCGATGACCTCTTCTCCACGTTGGCACAGCGGCGCGGGTTCCGCGAGTATCTTGCGGGGCTGCTGCTGCCGCGGGACCGCAACAAGACGCTGACCTGCCTGGTCGGCACCGAACCCGTCGTCGGCGCCCAGCACGCGGCGGTGCAGCGGCTCCAGTTCTTCCTGTCCGAGTCGACCTGGGACCACGAAAAGATCAATGCCCGCCGGGTGGCGCTGCTGCTCGGCGACCCCGCGACCAGGCCGCACCCGGGCGGGGTGCTGGTGATCGACGACTCGGGCGACCGCAAGGACGGGAAGAAGACCGCGCACGTCGGCCGACAGTGGCTGGGCCGGCTGGGCAAGACCGACAACGGCATCGTCACCGTGACCACGTGCTGGGCCGACGAGAACCTCTACTACCCGCTGCACGCCGTGCCCTACAGCCCCGCCCACCACTTCCCCAAGGGCAAGAGCGACCCCGGCTTCCGCACGAAGCTGAAGATCGCCGCGGAACTGGCCCGCACCGCCAGGACCGCCGGAGTGACCTTCCGGGCCGTGGCCGCCGACTGCGCGTACGGCGACCAGGACGGCTTCCGCCGAGACCTCACCGCAGCCAGGTTGCCGTTCGTCCTGGCGCTGAAGCCGAGCCACGGCGCCTGGGCCTACGGCAAGGACGCCTACACCCCCGTCGACGCCGCCCGCGCCCTGACCTGGACCGACGCGGAGGATCCAGGGGACTGGACCCCGGTCGAGCGGACCTTCCGCGACGGGCACACCGAGACCTGGTGGGCCGCCGACGCGACGCTGGGCCGGTGGGGGCCCGACGGAAACGTCCGCCTGGTCGTGGCCACCACCGACCCGGCCACACTGCCCGCGCAGGGCAGCCGGCCGTCGCCCAGGCCGGGGACCTGCTGCACTGAGGCGACCCCTGGGGTGTGGACACTCTGACAGTGGATCTTGATGGTCCGAGGAAGGGTGTCCTGGTGGGACGTAGGTCTCCGTATCCGGAGGAGCTCAGGAACGACGCGGTCGCGTTGTATCGCGCGGCCGGCAGTCGGCTCACATATGCCGCGGTGGCGGCAGATGTCGGGGTGACCGGCGAGACGCTACGGTCCTGGGTGCGTCAGGCCGACGAGCAGGCGGGCCGGGCCCGCGGCAGCGCGGCCGCCCTGGACCACGATGAGGAACTGGCCCGGCTGCGGGCGGAGCTCGGCAGGCTGCGCAAGGCCGAGGCCGAGTGGCAGTTGGAGCGGGAGATCCTGCGGCGGGCGGCCCAGTATTTCGCCCGGGAGATGAGGGCATGACCGGCCGCTGGGACTTCATCTCCGTCCACCGCGCCGACTTCGGTGTGCAGCGGATGTGCCGTGTTCTCGGGGTGTCGCGTTCGGGCTACTACCGTTGGATGGTCGGCGCGGCCGCCCGCGCCGAGCGCCGGGCGGACGACGACGCGCTGGTCGCGGAGATCCGCGAAATCCACGCCGACCACCGTGGCACCTACGGAGTGCGGCGCGTGCACGCCGAGTTGCGGGGCCTCGGGCACATGGTCAACCACAAGCGGGTCGAGCGTCTGATGCGGCTGAACGGGATCGAGGGCCGGCATCTGCGCCGGCGCAGGCGGACCACCGTCCCTGACCGGCTCGCGCCGCCAGCGCCGGATCTGGTCCGACGCGATTTCACTGCCGGGAACCTGGACGAGAAGTGGTGCGGCGACATCACATACGTGCAGGTCGGCGGCACGTGGCTCTACCTGGCCTGCGTCCTGGACATCTGCTCGCGCCGGGTGCTCGGCTGGTCGATGGCCACCCACATGCGGACCGAATTGGTCGTCGACGCGCTCACGATGGCGGTGGCGACCCGCGGCGGCCACGTCGAGGGAGTGATCTTCCACGCGGACAGGGGATCGCAATACACCTCAGCCGTGTTCGCCCAGGTCAGCGGCCATTTCGGCATCCGCAGGAGCATCGGTCGTGTCGGGTCGAGCTACGACAACGCGCTGGCCGAGAGCTTCTGGCGGGGGCTGAAGAGAGAAGCGATGCAGCAGGTGTTCGCGACGGTGCGACAGGCCAGGCTGGAGATCTTCCAGTGGCTGACCTACTACAACGCCCGAAGGCGCCACAGGAGCCTCGGCTACCTCTCACCCGTCGAGTTCGAACAGCAGCACCGGGCAGAGCATAGACTCACGCTCGCGGCATGAACCCCCGTGTCCACACTCCGGGGGACGCCTCGTAGAAGCTGTGCCCCCGCCTGGCGGCGTAGGCGAGCATCACCATGACCTGGCAGTTGCGCACGTCCCCGGTCACGCCGCAATGCTGGTGGGCCACGCCCACCGAGCGAGTACCCTTCTTGATCACCTGGGTGTCGTCCAGCACCAGTGTGGCCTGATCGTCGCCGAGTTCGGCGGCGACATAGTTCTGGACCTCCGCCAGCAGGGCGTCCGCGTCCCAGGACGCCTCCCCGAGGAACTTCTGGATCCGGTGCGGACTCGCATGCCCGCCCCGCCATCGTCCAGCCGTTCTTCCTGCCCAGGTCCGACAGCAGACCCTCGACCAGGTCCGCGAACACCTCCCGCGGCTCCGGCCGCGCGAACAGATGCCCCAACCCCTCGGTGAGCGACCGCCCACCCCTCCACGTCCTCGCGTGCCACATCAACCAGCATGACCACTCAACGACAGGAACGATCACCAGTCACAACATCTGAGGCTGTAGTACTCGCCCGCAACATCCTCGAGATCGTCTGGCAGCTGATCGCCGACCCCGACGCCCGCTACCACGACCTGGGCGCCGACTGGTACGAGACGCACACCGATCCCGATCGCCGTACCCGCGAGCTCGTGCGCCAGCTCGAACGCCTCGGCAACACCGTCACCCTCACCCCCAACCTCGCCTGAACGAACCAGGCAAGCGGATCTCTTCACCACCTCACCGTGAGCACGGCACAGACTCCGGCCTGCCCGCAACTATCGTGATTTTCCGGCCAGGTGCCTTGCTGTTTGGCGCTGATGGAAGCGTGAGAACTCCTATCATCCCAGGTGGGGGCGGCTTGGACTCGCGGCGACCACCGACCCAGCCCCTGGCGGCCCAGCTTCGCAGTGTGATCGCCGGCATCCCGAGCTCGGCTGCGAGGTCGTCGAGCCACCACTCGTCGGGGCCCGGACACCTTCCCGCAGGTCCGCCGCGATCTGCGCGGTCTTCTCCCCGGGATCGAACCGCGCACCCGCCTCCAACCGCACCGACTCCCGCGCCGCCGGCCCCCTCGGACTCAGCCCGCTGCCCTGCGCGTAGCTCATGACCACGACATACCGCAGGGCTCATGAACCGTCAGCCCCACTCGCCATAACGAGTTCAAATGCAGCACTGAATGCCCTGAGGGCTTCCTCATCGGCCATAGAAGTTTCTCAGGTGCCTGCAATGCTGCCGGGAGAGATGATGTGTTGGCCGATCAGGCAAGAGAGAGGATGCTCGTATGGAAACGCTTGAGGGCCAGGACCCTTACGATAAAGTAAATAGTCTCCTGGAAAAAGGATACTCCACTGTCGACGGTGGAGCTTACGAGGAAGCCGGACAGATCTTCTATCAAGCCCTAACCATGCTGGAGGGGCTGAATGACGACGCAAATGGGGTAGCGCGGAGCAAAATCGCTCTTAATGTAGCCCTCTGCTATTACCAAGCAGGGCAAGATGAGTATGCTCATAGTGTGCTCCAGCAATATGGATGGAACCGGAGTCAAATCATGGAGCTGAAAGGTGAGAACTCTGTCGCCATGAACATGGATTTGGCCAGCAAACTTGCTCCCGCCGGATAGTCTATATCTTACTGATCCAATAGAATTGCCCGCTCGGAAGCCTTCAAGCAGGAGAGTCGAAATATGGAAATTGAGCCCCAAGTCACGGACGAGGATTTCAAGGCAACCCTTGGAATATTTAGTTGGTTTGAGGGTAGCCTGGTCGAGCTGTGGGAGAAGTTCCCGAAGTTCCCGAAGGCGGCGATGGTCGAGGTTGGCGATTTTGGCCAGGTTCGCGGCAGGCACATTGGCGACTTCACTATAGGTGGAGTGAGTGACCTAAAAGGGATGGGAATTTTCTATCGAAACGCTTTCATTAGTTACGTCAGGGCTTTTCGCCCAGATCTAGTAAAAGCCGCAGAGAAGAGTCTGGCCCGGCGGGATTCGGATCACATTGATCCTGAATCCAAGAGCAGCCTCAATGACACCTACGAACAGTTCCATCATACTCTCGGAGAGGAACTGTACCGCAAGTATGCATCGCGCGCTGATATAAATGCCCTGGGTAAGTATGTCATCCTAAAGCGGATGGGAATTGATGAATCCTCGGCAAGGTACATTCCGAAAGCCGGAGTCCTCGAAGCAATCGAAGAGAGGAAGGAGATTGCTCGGCTATTTAAAGATAATCAGGCTGGTCTTTGGCAACTCATGACAGACGGCGTTAATATCCTCCGTGATGAAAAACCTGATTATGACGTGGGAATGGCAAAAGTGGTCGAGGTGGTGGCGAAGGCGGAAGATTCTCTGAGGAAATTGTCTGCTGCGGCAGACGGGGTCGATGCTCTTCCCGTCAGCGACACGCTCGGAATCTTGAATCATTTTGATACTGAGCTCCTAGGGGCGGCACGCCGAATGGAGAAAATCACCAAAGCATGGTACGCCGCAATGAAGGAGCTAGCGCAGAAGAACTTTATGCTCGATATCTATAATACCGATCAAGAGTACGCCCTAAAGGTGAAAGCTTTCGGACAGGCAGCGTCTACCCTAGGCGGCGGACTCATGGCACTCGGCACCGTGGTCACTCCTTGTCTCATAGTAGGCGGGGTCATCTCAGGTATCGGGGCTGCCGCCACGGCTGCATCTGACGAGAAAAAGAAGCGGAGCGTAAAATCTCCCAGGGCTATCGCCGTCAATGCTGCAAAGACTCAGAAGCCGATCGGGAAGGGCGAAATTGCTGGGCAGAATGTGGACAAGGCTTCGTACGTGATAACGGGTGGTCAGGAGCTTGCCGAAAAAGCGTTGGGCTTCGTTCCCACGGTGGCTGAGCTCGGTGGAGAGAAGGTCCTTGGTGCTGCCCTTGGTACTGTCGTAACTCCTATTGGCGCAGTTGTAAGGGAGAAGCACCAATTTCAGCGCAACCCGGGCGCAGAGAAAAGCGTGGTGACTTTTATACAAAGAATCTTTGCAGATAAGCCGAAGAAGCCCGGCAAGTCTCGAAGCGGTTTCGAAGTCGTTCTATCGGCCTTCATGAAAACAAATAGCGTGGTGGACTACCAGGGGGGATGGGAAGGGCCGGTTAATATTACAAACGCGGCGGGGATGGAAGTGTCAGTTAGATGGCAGCAGCGGTATGCGTTGGATCGAGCGGTGCAGGAAAAAGAAGAAGGAGAATCTTATACGGGGAAGACGGTGTGCTATATCGAATTGCAGTACAAATTCGGTGTTTTCGCATGGCGGGATCACCCGCTTAGCTGGGCTGAAACTCGTCGTAGCTTCACTCTGGACAAGGATATTGGTAACAAGTTGGGCTTCACTCCCCTGACGTTTGCCGAAATATCTGCAATGGGATTCCAGTTCCCCGTCTGGTATACGGCGCCATTCGCATACGC
The DNA here is from genome assembly GCF_000744655.1 of Streptacidiphilus rugosus AM-16. NCBI lineage: Bacteria > Bacillati > Actinomycetota > Actinomycetes > Kitasatosporales > Streptomycetaceae > Streptacidiphilus > Streptacidiphilus rugosus. The sequence goes on from NZ_JQMJ01000001.1 coordinate 362,672, forward strand.
CGAACCGTCGGGCGATTTCTTTTCTGGAAATCACCCGTATGCTATATTCGTTGAATATACAGCAGGAGATGAGACCAAGCAGGGCTTCTGGAAGATTAGCCCGGTGGCAGAGCAGGTGCTTGTTATCCCTGAAGATTTTCAGCTTCTCGAGGCGTGCGTACGCGTTGCCAATGCGAACGAGGAAAAGGTCTGGAGAGATCAGTACGCGGGTTGACCTCCAGAAATCGATCCCTATCTGGCGGCGGTTCCTGAGGGGCAAGAACAAGCAGATGGCCGCAATGACCGTGAGGTGCCCGAGTGGAAGGCTTCCGGGGCTTCCTCTCATACTCCGGCCGCAGCTGGTCCCCGGATGGCCCGCCCTGGGCCCGGCTGTGCTGCTGCGAGCCCCGGAGAAATGGTAAGCGCCGGTGTCCTGACGGTTAATCAGGACACCGGCGCCAGCTCGGGATGCCGGGGCGTGCGGGAGGGTCAGCCCCGGACGGCCTGGAGGATCGCGTCGGTCACAGCATTGAGCCTTTTCAGAGTGAGCATCGATCGGGTGACGGCGGCGCCGTGCGACGCGGTGGCGAAACGAACGAGGCTCTCCGGCGTTGAGTGGGACGTCTGAAGTCTCAACTCGTTGGCTGGAGAGCCTCGTTGGTTGTCTATCCTGCAGCATTGGACCTGCCCCACGCCCTAGCCTGCGCGTTTCATCTGGGGTCGCGTCCGGATCATGATCGGAAAAGCGAAAGTGCCTTCTGATCTGCAACGATGAGGCTTGTCTAAGGTCCCAGTCGTTCCAGCAGGAAGGCACTTTCTGCGTGCACACGGTCCCGCCCCAAGCTCGTCGTCAGCGCCGACGGGAACGGGGTGGTCAGCCGGGCCGGCTCGCGTCTGCTCGCGGATCTTGCCGACGCCACCACGCTGACCAGCGCCTTCAGCGAGGCCCTGCACCGGCTGCGACCGCGCGGGACCGGACACGACCCCGGCCGCGTCGCGGTGGACCTCGCGGTCATGCTCGCCGACGGCGGCGAAGCGATCGCCGACCTGGCCGTGCTGCGCGACCAGGCCGACGTGTTCGGCACCGTCGCGTCCACCCCGACCGCCTGGCGCGTGCTGGCCGGCATCGACGAAACAGCCCTGAACACGCTGCGGGCAGCCAGGGCCACCGCCCGCGAGGTCGCCTGGCTGCAAGTCGACGAGACCGGACACCCCATACCCGGCTCACAAGCGGGAGGGCGTGAACTGCCGGGTCTGGTCCTGGACATCGACGCGACCCGGGTCACCTGCCACTCCGAGAAGGAACAGGCCGCCGCCACCTACAAACGCGGCTTCGGCTACCACCCGCTGCTGTGCTTCCTCGACAACACCGGCGAGGCCCTCGCCGGCATCCTGCGGCCGGGCAACGCCGGAGCGAACACCGCAGCCGACCACATCACCGTCCTGGACCAGGCCCTCGCACAGATCCCCGACCCCCACCGCCACGGCACCGAGATCCTCGTCCGCGCCGACAGCGCCGGCGGCGCGAAGGCCTTCCTCAACCACCTCCGCGACCTGCGAAAGCACGCGCCGAAGGAAAGACACACAAGCAGGCCGTTCTCGCCCTCGCCCGACGCCGCCTCGACGTGCTGTGGGCACTGATACGCGACCAACGCACCTTCACCGCTGAGCGACCACAACCCGACCACACAGCGGCATAGCCAGCTCACCACACGTCACATCAGCCTTGACAAACCACATTGGGAATCAGTGCTTCGACCTTGGCGTCGCCGGTGCCCGCGCCGGAGATCACCATGCCGCCGTAGGAGTGGCCCACCAGTACGATGTCGCCGTCCAGCCCGTCAAGGACGCGGCGTACGACGGCCACGGCGTCGCTCAGCGAGCTCAGGGGCAGCTGCACGGCGGTGACCTGGTGGCCGTGCTGCTGCAGGCGGGCGCTCACGGCGCGCCAGCTGGAGCCGTCGACCCAGAGGCCGTGGACGAGCACGATGTTTGCCATGGTGGAGGAACCCGATTTTCTCGAGGGGCGGTGTAACGTGGCTCCACCATCGTTGATATAGCAATTATTGTCATGGCAATACTTGCCGAAAGGGTAAGCCGGGCAGGCAGCCGGGACGGCCCATGACGCTGCGCCACCGGTAGCGGCGGGCAACCGTCCCGGGGTCGAGTCTTGAGTGGTGCAGGAAGCACCCGATCGACCAAGGGGAATGCGACCGTGAGCGACAAGCGTCACGACCAGAAGGTCTGTCAGGAGTTCGGCTGGCTCAAGGGTTTCGACCCGGACACGCTGCGGAGGGCGATGGGCGAATCCCGTCCGGACTCGATGGCCGAGCTGATCGAATCCCCGGGCCCCCAGTGGTGGGCCCTATACCTCGCGTGGGCCAGGGGGCGGCCGTGGCAGCGGGACCTGGACGAGGTCGAACGCGGGCTCAGCGACGGGCGGACCGACACTGACCGCTACCGGGCCGCGATGGGACGGCTGGAGGCGAACTACCCGCGCTTCCACCGGGCCCTCGGGCGGCTCAAGAGCGTGAACCGTCCCCTGCTCCAGCAGCTGGTCGGGGTGGGCTGAGCCCAGCGCTCGTGCCGTCCCTTCCCCGGAGGCTGCCCGAACGGGCACCACCGGCATCCGAGGGCGTGCGAGGGTGGAGCTGTCGGCAGGCACGAGTCCTGCCAGAGCGACAGCAACACCGGAGAGAACCGGGCAGCCGCGTCGGCCAGGGCCGAGACGAGCCGATCCGGACGAGGCCCGGCCGCCGCGCCCACAGGCGGCCGGACCCGGCGGAAGCCCGACACAGCTGCCCGGGACCCGTCCCGAACCAATGAATCCGCGCCCAGGGGGCGGCGGCCTGTAGCCGCCGAGCCGGACGTAGTCCGCGAGAGAAGTCGCCATCATGCCAAGCGCCGTTCACAGCCACACCGTGATGCACCTGGTAGTCCACCAAGAACACGTGCTGCCGCTGCTTGCCCACCTCGATTTCGACGCCGGCGACCCCTGTGCGGTGCGCCTGAGCGTCCACCTGGTCGGTGAGGAGCCCGTGCAATGGGTCTTCGCCCGCACCCTGCTCACGGCCGGGCTCACCGAGGCTGTAGGTGACGGGGACGTGCGGATCCGTCCGCTCTGCGAGGACGAGGTGGAGATCTCGCTGGGATCCGTCGGGGCCTGCGCCGAGTTGCGCGCCCCCGCCGACGCCCTGGCCCTGTTCGTGCAGGGCACCGAGCAACTGGTGCCCGTCGGCCGCGAAGAGGTGGACGAGGACCTGGACGAACAGCTGGCGTCCATCCTCGGCTGGCAGGACCTGCCCGGAGAGCGCCGCGACGGTCGCCGCCGCAAGTGAGACCGGCTCACCACCTGCACCGGCTTACCCACAGTCGCCCGGGCCCTGGCAACAGGGGTCCGGGCGACTGGCGTAGCAGGCGGCAGCCTCCGCCGAGCCGCAGGCAGACAGGCACGCTTCGCTGCGACCGGGCCGGGCGCCGTCGAGCGAGCCGGCCCTCCGGCTCAACGGCGGCGCCCCGGGCGTTCGAGCCGCAGGGCCAGCATCGGGCACGCGGCGACCGCACGCCGCGCGTGTGCGCGGAGCGAGGCGGTGACCTGCGTGCTGTGGAAGACCGGGTAGCCCCATTCGTCGAGGCTGATCAGTTCGGGAAGCAGTTCGGCACACGCGCCGTGGCCGTCGCAGGCGATGCGGTCGATGTGCAGAAGGGCGCCGGGTCGTTCGGTCGCGGGCATGCGGGTCACCGCCATCCGTCGTCGGCCGGGATCGGCGCGCGCGGCACGCGCAGTATGCGGGGTCGGTCCGGCCCGGCGGCGGGGCAGGACCGGCGCCGAAGGTGGTGCTCCACATCGGCGGCGAACACCCGCAGGGCGCTGGCGGCCAGCCGGGAGGCACCGTCGGGATGATGGCAGGAGCCCCGGCCCGCGAGCAGAGCGATGCGCTCTCCCAACCGGCCGAATTCCTGCGGGTCGCACCCGCCGACGGCCAGATCGGTGAAGTCCGCGGAGACGGCAGGCAGCCCGAACTGGCAGGGGCCGCACTGCTGGGCGCTGCTGCGCGCCAGGAAGTGCAGCACGGCCGCCGTCTCCCGAAGGCCGCAGGACGTAGACGGCAGCGCCACCAGAACGCCCGCGCCCGGCGACGCGCCCAGCGGCGCCAGGGCGTCCCTGGTGAAAGGGGTACGCGCGGCCAGATCCGCGGGCAGCCAGGTGCCGAAGTAACCGCCGACCAACACGGCCTGGACCGGGCCGGTGACTCCGCCGGCACGCGCGAACAGCTCGCCGATCGTGTCACCGCCCATCGCCTCGTAGACGCCGGGCATGGCCACCGCGCCACCGAGCGTGGTCAGCAGCGTGCCCGGCGCGTCGGGGCTCCCCGTGCCGCGGAACCAGTCCGGGCCGTAGCGCGCGATCAAGGCGATGTGGGCCAGGGTCTCCACATTGTCGACCAACGTCGGGCGCCCGCCGACGCCCTTCTCGAACGGCCGCGGAGGCGTGGTCAAGGGCCGGGCCAGGCCTCCGTTGAGCCAGTTGACCAGGGCGGTCTCCTCGCTGGAGACGTAGTGGTGTGGCAACTCGTGGATCTGGACCGGCAGCGGGTCCAGCCCCCGCCCGGCGCGCTCAGCGACCGCGCGGCGCACCGCCCGTACGGCCTCGGACACCCCGCCGCGCGACCGGGACCGGGGAAGGCACAGGTGCGCGGCCGTCGCCCCGACGGCCTCAGCGGCCAGGGCAAGGCCGTCCAGCACGAGGTGGGGTGCCAGCCGCAGCAACGTCTTGTCCTTGGCGCTGGCCGGTTCGCTCTCCATGGCGTTGGCAACGACCACGGCCCGTCCGCGCCGCTCGGCCACCGCGCGCAGCTTGCGTCCCGTGGGGAAGCCCGCACCGCCACGTCCGGTCAGCCCAGCAGCCTCCACAGCGGTGACCACCGGCGCCGCCGTGCCCCGGCGCACGCGCCCGGCCAGCGGAGCCGGTCCGTAGCGCGCGAGGTGCTGCTCCAGATCGGCGGGCCCGCCCGTGACGAGCCAGCCGGCCAGCAGCTGCGTCCTGTACGGTCCGCTCCCGTCGCCGCGCAGCGTGGTGGTGGTGGCGGTGGTGCCGGCCGGCCCGCTCACTCGGTGCCCCCCTGCACGGTGCCCCCTTGCACGGTGCCCCCTTGCACGGTGCCGCTTTGCCCGGTGCTTTCCTGCCCAGCCTGCGGGCGCACACCGACCGCGGGAGCGCCGGCGCGATGCGACCAGCCCGCCTGCAGCGGGCCCGCCGCCACGAACAGCGACACCGCCACCGGGACCACCACCGTGGCGGCCACCAGCCCCAGCCGAACGACCACCGCGCCCGGCCCGGCGCGCGCGATGCGCCACCAACAGGCGACGAGCACGACAGCAAGGCACACCGCATACAGACCCAGCTGCCAGCGCGTCCGGATGTCCGTCCCGGTGCCGGCGGCGTGCAGCAGCGCGACCGGCCAGGCCCCGTAGGCCAGCCAGTGCACCGCCTTCCAGCGGCGCCGCCCCAGCCGCAACCGGATCGCGCTGGTGGCCGCCACGGCCAGCAGCACATCGAAGGCGATCGTGCCCAGACCCAGCCACAGGGTCCGGTAACCGGCGCTGAAGGGCACCACCGCGATCAGCCAGCCCAGGTGGACGAAGGTGTCCGCGATCGCTGTCACGATGTGCACGGCCAGGAACACCAGCGTCAGCAACGACAGGTTGCGGTGGAGTGCGCCGATCTCGAAGCGGGTAACCGAGCGTGGTTCGTGACGTCCCGCCACGACCACTCCCAGCGCCACCACCGCGGTGAGCAGTACCAGCGCGACGGTTCCCGCGGCCCTCGTGGCGAACCACAGCGGGCTGGGCGCTGCTGACGCCAGAACGAGACGACCTGCTGTCATGACACCCCGCCTTTCACGCCGTCCGTACCGGCCGCGCCCGCGTCGTCGGCGGGCCAGCCGCCGACCGTGTGCACCGTGCCGTCGAGTGCCACAAGGCGCGCCGGAAGCCCCACTTGGCCGAGCATGCCAAGGGCGTCGTGCCCCAGGACCACCGCAGCCGTGGCAGCGGTGTTGGCGTCGACACACGAGGCCGCGGCGACGCTGACGGTCCGCCAGCAAGGAGCCGGGTTGTCGCCGGTCCGCGGGTCCACGATGTGGTGCATACGTCGTCCGGACCGATTCCAGGCCCGCACGGCCACGCCGGAGGTCGCCAGCGCCCCCGAGCGTACGGCCACGGTCGGCGCCCCTGGCGTGGGGCGGCGGTGGTCGTCCGAGAGAGCTACCCGCCAGCCCCCTGCCGGAGCCGGCCCCGCCGCCGCAAGATCGCCGCCCAGGTTCACCAGCACCCCGCAACCCATCGCATCCGCCAGAGCCCCCGCGCAACGGTCGGCCGCCCAGGCCTTCGCCGTCGCGCCGAGATCGAGTCTCACCTCCGGCGGAACCCGCAGGCTCCGCTCGGCCGGATCCCAGGCCACCACGCCGATCCCCGGCGCGGCAGCGGGAACCACCGGGCCGATCCCTCCAAGCTCCTCAGGACGCAGGGCGGCGAAGCTCCGGTCGTACCCCAGCCGGCGCACGGCCTGGCCCACCGTCGGATCGACCAGCCCGTGGCTGATCCGCGCGGCGTGCCAGGCGGCGTCGAGGGCGCCACCCAGTAGCGGGCTCACGACCACCGCACGTCCGTGACCGCTCTGTGCGCGCGAGAGCTCGGAGTCGGAGCGGAAACGACTGCACGCGGCATCGATCGCCGCCAGTTCACGGCGCAGTCTGCGCAGCGCGCCCGCCAACGCCCCAGGGACGGTGACCAGCAGTTGGGCCGTGGTCCCAAAAACCGGGAAGTCGGCCGTGGCGGGCATGTCGTGGAGGACGTTCACGACCCACCGGTCCGGGTGTGGGAGGGCTGCGGGACCGGTGTGGACGCCACCGGGCTGGGAGCCGCGGTGGGGGGCCGGTAGGAACTCGCCCGAGGGCTAGGAGGGGTGGGCACCGTGCCACTGGTGGGCGCCGTCGTCGCGACTCCGCTGGTGCGGGAGGCGCCGGGGCGGCCCCGGAGGGCCGTGTGCGGTGACAGGGCCAGGGCCTGCCGCGTTGCTCCACCCGAAGGGCCAGGCGCGGGCGGTGAGGTGACACTCGGCGAGGTGACAGGTGGCGAGGCAGGGCCGGCCGACGGCACGGCGACGGCGGCCCGTACGGAAGCGGACTGCGCGGAAGCACCCGCCGAGCCGGGCTGCGCATGGGCATACGCGGCGGCCAGAGCCACCGACGCGGGGACGGTGCTGATGGTGATCCAGGCGGTCGCCACGCCGACCCGTCGAAGTGACCGGTCCCGTTTCCGCCGTGCGACCCGCCTTACCGCCGATGTCCTGGCCCCTCTGCCCGACACTTCACTCCCTTTCCACGCGCGAGGTGGAACCCAGCCTGCACCGACACCGCCGTGAAGTGGCTGCGAAGAACGTGAAGAGAGACATAAGGCTGCCCGTACAGGCAGCAGCCCGAAGCAATCCTTCCCGCCCGGGTGCCTGTCCGGACCGGGGCTGCCACAGTGGGGCGACAACAATCGGGGCAGGCGGTTCTCCAGGCCGCGCGGACGGCCGATCCGGAGGAACTTGCCCCATGTCGTCGTATCCCAGGCCTCGCACCGGCTCGTCATATCCCCAGGCCCGCACGGCAGCATCGTCCCGGCCGCAGCAGTACCTTGACGGCTACACCTCCATCGAACGAGCGATAAGCTGCCTCGCGCTGACACCGTTCATCGAGGGCGCCCAGCGCTATTCCCGCAGTGCGCAGATCGACTGCGTTCGCGAACCCGGACAGCCGGACCCCGACGACCCGCGCGTGCTGCGCCGCCACACCAACGCAGCCCACGACGTGACCCTTCTGGCCGGTGCTGGCTGGACCGCCGTGTACCGGCGCAACCTGCAGTCCGCGGCCACCACCCAGGCCGAGGTCGAGGTGACCGCCGAGACCCCCGCGACGGCGGAGCGGGTGGTAGCGGAGTTCATCGCCACCTACGCCAAGACCACCGAGGGGGACCCGGAAGTGGTCCCGATGGGCTTCTGGCACCACCCGGGACAGGGCAAGGCGGTGCGCGTCGTGCGCGACACGCGGGTGCCCCCCTGGACGGAGATCCGCGAGAACTACCCGGCCGCCGCCCGCAGGCGCATGGACACGTTGGCAGGGGTGGAGTCGCAGTCCATGAGCGGATCGATCGTGCTCATGCACGGGCCTCCCGGCACCGGCAAGACCACGGCGCTGCGCTCCCTGGCCCACTCCTGGAGGCAGTGGTGCACCTTCGAATACATCCTGGACCCGGAGAACCTCTTCGCCTCCCCGGGGTACTTGATGGACGCCGCCATCCCACAGAACCTCAAGGGCTCCCCGTGGCGGGCCCTGATCATGGAGGACTGTGACGAGCTGCTGCGCAGCGACGCCAAGCGCTCCCAGGGGCAGAACCTGGCCCGCCTGCTGAACCTCAGCGACGGGATCCTGGGTCAGGGCGGTCAGACGCTCCTCATCCTGACCACCAACGAGGACATGCACCGGCTCCACCCCGCCGTTACCCGCCCCGGCCGCTGCCTCGCCCAGATCGAGGTCGGGCAGCTGAGCCGGGAAGAGGTGCGCCAGTGGCGCAACGGTGCCGCCGCTGACCTCCCAGGGCCTGCCACGCTCGCCGAACTGTACGCCCACACAGCCGAGATGACGCGGCTCCTCAACCCTGCCACCCCGCTTGGCGACTTCACCGGCGCCTATCTTTGACAGGTCAACGCTGACAGTGGGTTCGACAAGCTGATCGCCAAGGCCGCGGACTACCAGGCCAGCATGCAAAGGGTCACGGCGGTGAAGGTTCTGCAGATGGACATCGGCGCGCGTGGCAGCAGAACCTCCAGAAGGCGAAGGCTGGGCTGGGCCAAGCACGTTCAGTTGATAACACTCACGGTTGCAAGATCGCCGTCCCCTTGGGGAAGCGTGACCACGAGGGTGGGGAATTACGGGGCCGGTGTCGGCGGTGTCTGCCATCGTGTCGCCGGTGTACTTCGCGGAGTTTCGAGGCACTTGTTCCTCATCTGTCCGGTGTTGTGGTGGAGTTGGTCGAGCGATCGGCGGGTGGGATCACGGGGCACGCTCGTGTCCGTGCGGCCGATGCGCCGTGTTCGCGTTGTCGGAGCACCTCGGGGCGAGTGCACGGCCGCTACCTGCGACGCCTGTCGGATGCGGCGGTCAGCGGCACGCGGGTGGTCATCGAGCTGCTGGTACGCCGGTTCCGTTGCCTCAACGCCGCCTGTCCCGCGGTGACGTTCGCCGAGCAGGTCGCCGGGCTGACCAGCCCGCACGCCCGCTACACCCCGTTGATGCGCGGGACACTCTCCTCGATCGCCCTGACGCTGGCGGGGCGAGCGGGCAGCCGGCTCGCCCATGCGCTGGGGACCCCGGCGGCAAAGGACACGCTGTTGCGCCTGCTCAGAGCGTTCCCGGAGGAGCCAGTCGGCCAGGTCCGGGTGCTCGGCGTCGACGATTTCGCCCTGCGGAAGGGCGACTCGTACGCCACGGTCCTGGTCGACCTGGAGCGTCGGCGGCCCGTCGACGTCCTGCCGGGACGCGACGCGGAGCCGCTGGCCGCCTGGCTCCTGGACCACCCCGAGGTGGAGATCATCTGCCGCGACCGGGCCGGAGCCTACGCGGAGGGCGCCCACAGCGGCGCACCGCAGGCGGTGCAGGTCGCCGATGCCTGGCACCTGTGGAAGAACGTCGGCGAGGCGGTCGAGAAGACCGTCGCCGCCCACTACACCTGTGTGCGCGCCGCGTACGAGAAGCCACCCGCCCCCGAAGCCGCCACCGCGCCCACCGGCGACGACAGTCCTCTCGTCGCGTCGATCGGAACGCTGGACGTCTGCGGCCGCGAGCGCCGCCTGGTGGTCCGCACCCGGGAACGGTTCACCCTGGTCCAGGACCTGCTGCGCGAGGGAGCTTCACTCGAGACGATCTGCCGGCAACTCCGACTGGACCGCTCGACCGTCCGCCGCTTCGCCCCCGCGACGAACATCGACGAGCTCCTGGTCAAGGCGGTGAACCGGTCCACGATCCTGGACGCTTACCGGCCCCATCTCCACCAGCGGTGGAACCAGGGCTGCCACGACACCGCCGAACTGCACCGGGAGATCACCGCTCTCGGCTTCTCCGGGAGCGTCCAGACCGTCCGCCGTTACCTGCGCAACCTCACGCCGTCAGCGCCAACCCAAGTGCCCGTACCCGCGCCCCGGCCCCGCCATGTCGTCCGATGGATCATGACCAACCCGGGCAATCTCACCGACGAGGACAGCCTCTCGCTGAAGAAGATCCGCGCCGGCTGTCCCGACTCGACGCGGCCACCAACCACGTCCGCGATTTCGCCGAGATGATGCGCGACCTGCGCGGCGACCAGCTGCCCCACTGGATGGACCGCGTCGAACACGATCCCCTGCCCGCGTTCCACTCCCTGGTCAACGGCCTGCGCCGGGACCAGGACGCCGTCGTCGCCGGACTGTCCAGCCCCTGGAGCTCGGGCCAGGTCGAGGGACAGAACACGAGAGTGAAGCTCCTCAAGCGCGCCGGATACGGCCGCGCCAACTTCGACCTCCTACGCAAGCGCATCCTGCACCGGACCTGAGCCCCGATCACAAGATCAGCGACAGAGCCGAATTACCTGCCGCGAAACCGGCTACTGCTGAGGAAAACGCTGACCGTTCACACCGGGTTCTGTATGACCGGGCCCCCGACCCGTGACGGCAGCCGCCGCAGCCGCAGGGCTGATTCAAAGTCCTGGTGATCTTGCGTCTGGGCTGGTCACGGGATGTTGAGGAGGTCGAGCGGGCGGGTGAAAGGCTCGTGGGAGACGTGGTGGAGGCCGGCGGCGATGCTGGCGTGGCCGTGGTCTCGGAGGGTGTGGATCGCGAGGTTGCGCAGGGTGACCATGTTCTCCGGGCCGTGGCCAGGCCGGCCGCGGCCTTGACTTGCCCGGGGTGGACCAGTTCGGCCAGGAATGCCTGTCGGCCGGGAGTGTGCACGGCCGTGACGAGTCCTGTGAGCAGGGCCAGGGTGTCGATCTGCCACACCCGTGTCCCGCCGCCGAGGGTGAGTGCCGCCAGGGCTGCCGCGAGGAGGGCCAAAAGTGTCTGCGTCCCCATCAGCAGCGTCCGCTTGGGGAGGCGGTCCGCGAGCGCGCCGCTCGGGAGGGCGATCAGCAGCAGCGGCAGGGACTGCGCCAGCACCGTGATCCCGACGGCCAGGGTGCTGCCGGTCAGGGTGAGGATCAGCCAGTTCTGGGCGACCAGTTGCATCCAGGTGCCGGTGTTGGACCGCAGCTGTCCGAGGAAGTAGCGGCGGTAGTTGCGCACGCGGAGCACAGCGAAGGCCCACGGACGGCCGGGTCTGCTCTCGCGTGCGGGTCCGGTGTGGCTCGGTCGGACCACCTGGGTGGCTTGAACGTTGCGCTACCGGGCGCCGCTGCCCGACAGGGCCAGCCGGCAGGGCGGCGCCACGGTCTTGCCGTCGGGCAGAATCTCGCCGTAGTCGTCAAAGGTGACCACGCCGTTGCACAGCAGGCTCCAGCCCTGGTCGGGGTGGAGAGCGATCACCTGCGCGGCGTCGTGGTCAGGGGCGTCCGCAGCGGGACATGTGGGTGAGTGTTGGCACATCTGCGGGACTTCCTTCGGATGAATGAATGACCTCTCAGGGCACGGTGCCTCTGCGGCGACGGGTTGTGTGGGGCGAAGAGGCGGGCGAAAGGGCAGGGATAGGCACCTCCTGTCGCCGGGGTGGGTATCGGGCGCCCCGCGCCCGGTGTGCCCTGGCGTGCCTGTGAGCGAGAATCATGTTCTTTGACAATAGTTGCCTAGGCAAATACAAAGAGGGCTCCACCTGGACCGATGGAGATCGACTTGTGTACTGGCTCCTCCCGCTCTGACCACGACCACCGGCTCCTTTCCCCTGCGGGCGTCGGCACCGTCTTCTGCATGGACGCCCGCTGCCCGGTCCTGCACGTGTCCGGGGAACTCGACCTCGCCAGCGCTCCGTTGTTCCTCCTGGCGGTCGATGCGGCCCTGGGCGCGGCCCCTCAGGCGCACGCGCTGGTCCTGGACCTGGAAAAGCTGAGCTTCTGCGACGCGTCCGGGATCGGTGCCCTGATCCGGGCGCGACGCGCGGCCGAAGCCGCCGGGGTGTCCCTCCATATCACCCGGCCCACCAGGCGGATGGAGCGGCTGCTCTCCCTGTGTCGGCTGCGCGCGGCGCTGCCGCTCCATCCGACCCACGATGCGCCGGACGCCTGCCACATAGCATTGCGTGCGGTGCAGCCCACGGTGGAACCCGGAAGGATCCCGGCCTCGAGGCCTCCGCTCTCCCGGCCGGCCCCGCCATGTGGGGGAGGGGCAAGCGATGGGGCAGCGGCGCAGGGCCTGACGGGAATCCGACTGGCCGGCGCCGGAAGCGAACCTGGCAGCTGACTCCTGTTCACATCCGTTGCCATATCCTCGGCTTGGCCAATTCACCGGAGCGCGGTCAGCCGTGCGCGCCTGCACCCGGCGTAGTCGGACCAGCACATTCCGTTGTTTGAGGTCGCCGGACACATCTGCGTACCGTCCGGGCGAACAGGCCGATGACCCGGGTGCGGAGCAACCGCGCGTTGACTGCGCGCACGAGCGCGGAGGGAAAGAGCGGTGCTTCTCGGGTCGGAGACGCGCAGCAGCGGAGGAACCGTATGCCCCTGGGGAGCGGACGAACGAAGGAAAAGACGACCGCCGTCACGACAGCACGTGACTTTTCGCGGCGGCGTCGGCGCCGACTGGAGCGCCGCTGCGCTGTCGCGGCTTTCTACCTCTTCTTCGCCGTGCCGATTTCGACGGCCGCACAAGCCTTCGCTGCCACCATCATTCCGTCCCCCGCGGTGCCCAGGACGGTCTCAGTCGAACTGTCGCATGCCGGCGTGAAGCACCCGCCGACAAGCCGCCCTTCCATCAAACAACCGACCCGGAAGGCCACGCACACGCGGTCGCCCGCCGCCCATGCCGTCGTCGCCTATCCCGACGACCTGCACGGCTGGATCGCCCACGCCAGCGCGATCCTGGCCCGTCACGGCGACTCCGTTCCCCCGGCCGCGGCGGTCGAAGCCCGCGCGATGACGGAGTCCTCGGGCAATCCGCTGGCGGAGAACCACTGGGATGCGAACCAAGCCCTCTACGGCGGCACTTATGGGTTGATGCAGCTCATTCCCCCTACTTTCGCCGAGTGGTGCCTGCCCGGCCACAAGAACATCTTGAACCCCGTCGACTCGATCATCGCCTCCGTCCGCTATGCCAACAGCCGCTACGGCTCTTTCACCGTGATCGCCTACGGCAAGCAGGGTTACTGAGCGTCGTGTCGGCGCCCGTCCGGTGGTGGGGGACGGACCGCGACCGTACTCGACGAGCCGGGCCCGCCCAGGCGCTGCGCGGCGGGGGCCCCGGGCCACGGCGTCATGCCGGACCGCACACGGCGAACTGACCTCCCGCTGGTCGCGGCTGACGGCGTAGTGCAGCAGGTCTCCGGCCCGCGTGCCCTCGGAGCGCCCAGCCGCAGCTTGCCTGCGACCCCAGTGACCGGCAGGTCGACGGGCACACCCAGTACGTAGCGCACCCGCTTGCTCGTGGAGGAAGGCACGCAGGTGTGGGTCGCGCCCGTAGCCGGAGTCCGCTGCCACGAAGGAGAAGGGCACCTGCGTGGCGAGGGCGTCGGCGAGCATCGTCCCTGCCAGGGCGGGCTTGGCGGCGAAGGTGACAGAGGGCGGAATCCTGGCCTCGGCCCGGCGCTCGGCGTCGAACGCCGACGACTCGGGCAGGTACAGGCGCCGGTCGAGGCTCTAGTAGGGCTTGGTCAGGGAGCCTTTTCAGAGTGGGCACCGATCGGGTGATGTCCCACGTGGCCGCTGACCATCAGAGAACGCCCGGGGCCCTCGGGGTGTTGAGAGAGGTGCTTGAAGTCTCAACTCATCACCCAGAAGGCCTCGGTGGTCAGATATCCTGCCGCACTCGACCTGCCCCATGCGCTGGTCGAGTGGGTCACCATGCTGATTGTCACCCGTGAGGGTGACCGCCGGTGCAAGCTCCGCCCGTCCCAGCGCGCCCTGATCGCGCTGGTGTACCTGCGCAAACACGACACCCTGGCCCAGCTCGCGGCCGGCTTCGGGATCAGCGTCGGCACCGCCCACGCCTACGTGCATGCGGTCACCGACCTCCTTGCCCGCAGAGCGCCCGGCCTGACCCAAGCCCTGCGCGAGGAGAGCAGCGAGTACGTGCTCGTCGACGGCACCCTCGCGCCGTGCGACCGGGTCGGCGACGGCCGCGCCGACTACAGCGGCAAACATCGCCGCCACGGCGTGAACCTGCAGGTCATCACCGGTCCCGGCGGCAACCTGCTCTGGGTCTCCCGCCCGCTGCCGGGCCGCACCCACGACCTCACCGCCGCCAGGCGTCACCGCGTCATCGCCACCTGCGCACGGCTGCGGATCCCTGCCCTCGCCGACCTGGCCTACACCGGAGCGGGCCCGGGTGTCGCCGTCCCGGTGGTCCGCCGCCGACCCAAGCAGGAGCTCACCGCGAAGCAGAAGTCGCTGAACAAGGCCCACGCCCGGCTGCGCTGCCCGGTCGAACGCGGCGTCGGCACCGTCAAACGCCGGCGAATCTTCCGCCATGCACGCTGCAGCCCAGGCTGGCTCCAGTCAGCGGCCAAGGCCGTCCTCACTCTCGAGAGGCAACGCTGAAAAGGCTCAGGTTTGTATGGGTGTGGGGATGTCGCGGTGGCAGGTGGGGCAGGCGCCGGCCCAGGTGGCGAGGAGTAACTGCAGCTCGCGGGCGACTTGGTAGAGGCTCAGGCCGGCGCCGCGTCTTTTGGGGCGGTGGTCAGAGCGTTTTCAGCGTTGCCTCTCCAGGGTGAGCACCGCCTTGGCTGCTGACGCGAGTCGGCTGGGGCTGCAGCGGGCATGGCGGAAGATTCGCCAGCGCTTGAGGGTCGCGACGCCTCGTTCGACCGGGCAGCGGAGCCGGGCGTGGCCCTTGTTCAGCGACTTCTGCTTCGCGGTGAGCTCCTGCTTGGGTCGGCGGCGGACCGGGACGGCGACACCCGGGCCCGCTCCGGTGTAGGCCAGGTCGGCGAGGGCAGGGATCCGCAGCCGTGCGCAGGTGGCGATGACGCGGTGACGCCTGGCGGCGGTGAGGTCGTGGGTGCGGCCCGGCAGCGGGCGGGAGACCCAGAGCAGGTTGCCGCCGGGACCGGTGATGACCTGCAGGTTCACGCCGTGGCGGCGGTGTTTTCCGCTGTAGTCGGCGCGGCCGTCGCCGACCCGGTCGCGCGGTGCGAGGGTGCCGTCGACCAGCACGTACTCCTCATTGGCCTCGCGTAGTGCCCGGGTCAGACCCGGCGCCCGGTGGGCGAGGAGGTCGGTGACCTGATGCACGTAGGCGTGGGCGGTGCCGACGCTGATCCCGAAGCCGGCCGCGAGCTGGGCCAGGGTGTCGTGTTTGCGCAGGTACACCAGCGCGATCAGGGCTCGCTGGGACGGGCGGAGCTTGCACCGGCGGTGACCCTCACGGGTGACAATCAGCATGGGTGACCCACTCGACGATCGCATGGGGCAGGTCGAGTGCGGCAGGATATGTGACCGACGAGGCCCTCTGGGTGATGAGTTGAGACTTCAAGCACCTCTCTCAACACCCCGAGGACCTCGGGCGTTCTCCTGCGGTCAGCGGTGCCGGGAGACATCACCCGATCGGTGCCCACTCTGAAAAGGCTCAGTCTGCGCAGGGTGCAGAAGGCGTGGGCGAGGGAGACCAGGGTGACGTGGTGGTGCCAGCCGTTGAATGTGCGGCCCTGGAAGTGGGCCAGGCCCAGGGCCTGTTTCATCTCGCGGTAGTCGTGCTCGATCTGCCAGGAGAAGAAGGCCCATCACGTGCTCGTGGTCAAGGCCAACCTGCCCGCTGTGCACCGCACGCTGCGGCAACCGCCCTGGAGGGAGGTCGCCGCCCGGCACCACCGGCGCGGCACCGGGCATGGTCGCCGCGAGACCCGGGTGACCCGCATGCTCACCGTCACCGACCTCGGCCCGGACCTCCCCCGCGCCGTCCAGGCCGCGAAGATCACCCGCCACCGCGCCGACCTCAAGACCGGGAAGCGAACCCGGCAGACCCTCTACGCGCTCACCGACCTGCCCCACCAGCAGGCCTCACCGCAGCGGATCGGAGAGCTGGCCCGTTCGCAACGGACCACCGAGAACCGGCTCCACGTCGTCCGCGACACCGCCTTCGGCGAGGACGCCTCCAAGATCCGCACCGGCCACGGCCCCGAGAACATGGCCACCCTGCGCAACCTCGCGATCCACACCCTCCGAGACCACGGCCACGCCGGCATCGCCGCCGGCCTCCACCACATCTCCCACGAGCCCTTCACCCGCCCGCTCGACCTCCTCAACATCCCGTGACCAGCCCAGACGCAAGATCACCAGGACTTTGAATCAGCCCCGGCTCCACGCAGCGACAGTTGCAACAAACTCCGACTATTCATCGTCGCTGTATTCTGTTTCCTCCCCATTCTCATCCCGTAGCCTCGGCCTCATCCTAGTGTCGTAAGATACATACGGTGCATCTTCTTCGTCCGTCTCAAGTAGCGCGCTTGGATCATTACTGGGCGCTTCGTCCAGTTGACTTTGGTCGACAATCCCATCCGCCTTGAGTGCAACGAGTCGAGGTGCATTGAGTGGTCCACTGCTCGCATTCACATGCCATGGGCTCGAGATTGTCCTACCCACAAGAAGCGGCTCGGCTCCGCCGTCAGGCCAATCGATCCAGCTCTCATTATGCGGATGGCCATCAAGGAACGAACGCCATTTTTGCTCACGGATCCTCTGCACCTTCATATCGCTCCAGCCGCGCACTCGACGTATGCGCGCGAGCCGCGCCTCAAGGCTCTCTCTATACTTCGTGAACTCAATACGGAAGGTATAGAAATGCTGTTCATCCTGGCCCGCATCTCGGATCCCCTCCGCGCCTTCACTTTTTACCGCGGCAGTCAAGCTATTCTTCCGCCGCATATCTGCAATGCTGGCTTCACTCGGAACCGATAGATACTGTGCGCCTGTCAGGGTTACCTTTTGAGTCGCATTCCCCTGGAGGTCGAATGCGCCCTGCAATGTAATAAGTGGAGACTTGCCAGACTTTTCCCCGGTCATGTCGTATCCGAGCTCTTGAAGCGCTTTCACGGAGTTCTTCATGGACTTTTCGTCGGGTTTGTAATGGCCGCTTTTGTTATTCAACTCCATAATGGCACCCCGCTCACCGATCGTGATCTCTCCAGCACCTGTAACATTTCGTCCCGCCACCGGCGTGCTGTGGTGTGCCACCTTGATGTACCAGTCGTCTATCTCGCCCCGCTCCATCGCCTCCTTCAAGGATTGCATCTTCTGCCACTGGTCATCAAATGCTACAAATTCAGACTCAACGGTAACAACATCGCCTTTCACTATCGTTATTTCCGCAACTTGCTCATTGAACAAAAAGAATGTCTCCGGGGCAGAATTAGAAACAACCCATCCGTATTTGCCTTTCGGATAGGGCCTTCTTCCCGCCGCCTGCATATCCTTGAAGACAGTCTGCTCGACCGCACCGTTCGCCGACGGCTCGACCATCATCAGCTGATAGTTACTTTCGTCCAAATATAGGTGGGCAAATCTTCCTGTAATTGCCGCATCTTTCCAATATCCTTTTCCCCTGTCGGTTCCGGGGACTTTGTATTCACCCCGGAATTGTTTGCCCATCGGGACGCCGGAACCGAAGCTTCCCTGCTCGGATGCGGTTTTCGGGTCCGGCGTCTGCTGGAGAAGGTTCTTTGCCTTGCGACCCCGCTTATGGCTGACTTCGTTGATGGAGGCCGCCGTTTCATGGGCCATCCGAGCCTTCTCTTTGCGCTCGGCACTGAATTTCGAGCTCTTCGGGTGGGCAGGATGCTCCGCCCCAGGAATTTTGGCAGCAAGTTTTAGAGATTTTGGATCGAAAGCGACAAAGTGCCCGTAAATTTCCTTAGTGGTCATTGAAACATGAGCTACATAGAGGGCTCCAAACCCATGATCCCTCGCCCAGCCATTCCACCATTCCGAAGAATTCGCCCCTGTGGGAAATTCTCCATTTTTTGGGTAAACTGCTCGGAACTTGTTCTCGCCGGCTGCTACGGCTTGGATGACGAGAATCGGTTTTGTATCGTCGTACTTCGCAAGCACGATTGGCCCCAGTCCGTCGGCGTTTCCCCCGGAGCCATGTCCGGATCCCTCGATTCGACTTGCGTACGCCTCCGTCGTTGCAATATCGTCTGCCAAGTAGACTCCGCGACCGTCCGCCCCCCAGCTCGATGGCCTGATACCATCGGCCATAATAGCTTCAGCGGAGTCTGGCCTGGTCCCATGGTAGTAAGGCTGAATCAAAAGATTCTGACTAACGGCCCATTCAACCTGCTCCGAAATAATTTCGGCGTCGTAGGAATACTTCCACATGCCGCTGACCGGGTCCTGTTCCACGCCAATCAGTAGATTGGCGCTCCCAAACTTCAACTCTGCAAGTCTCAACAATTCGCTGCCTGAATTCTGAAACTCCAGATATGGGTGACTTGTGGGAGGATCATTCTGTACGGCCAGCATACGGCCTACCGAATTTTGCAATGACTGCACGGTATCAATGAGTGCTGGCACGTACTCGCACGCCGATTCAACTATTTCACGGATCTCAGCAGCAGCCGGGTGCTCCCTTCCTTCACCCGGCTGGCCCATGGCAATAAATTCTGGATATTTCTTGAGATTGTCGACCAGAGAAATGCAGGATTTAGAAAATGAGCCCCAGGATTCCTGCACATCGTACAGGTACCTACCAAGGGTCGTCAAAGCCCACTCCAGCTGGTCCGCATTCGTGGCGTAGTCCTGCAGCTCATAGAGGAATTTCAGCAAGCTCCATTCTATGCTTTCCTGGTCATTTCCTTCCAGTCCACTTCCAGTAAAACTGACCCGCCATTTAAACAGTTGTGATTTACTGAAGGCAGTGACATTTCCTGCTATGGCTCTGGCGACAGGTGTGTTCTCCGTCTCGGACACGCCATCCGCAGTGGTCTCAAGTCCCTTCATGGCATTCCTGAGGACCAAGAGACAATCCCACTGAAAGAAGAGCATTTCGCACTCATCTCGTATCTCTGAGGACTCCATCATCGCCGCCTTATCCGGTCATTCTCTGCTGAACCACAAACTGGTCCTCTGTCAGACCCATCCATGATCGTCCCGACCCTCCGGGATGAAATGACCTCCTGGACTACCCTTAGGGGCTGGTTCTCTGACCCGACCGGCGCCTACTCTGAAAATGCTTACTGCCCGCAGCCAGATCTCGTCGCCGAGGTGCTGGGCGCCAGGAACAGGCCGAAGACGCCGACGGACGGCCCGTGTGCCGCAATCGGCACACCCCGGACCAGGAGGCCGCTGGCCGGGGCATTGCTGTGCCGGCGCTGCTCGAAGATGTGGTCGTGTTCGTTCGCCTAAGGGCTGTCCCGCAATGATCAAGGAGTCCGTCGATCTGCCCGGCTGCAGGTTGGCACGGGGGCCCCTGGGGACGGTTGAATGCCCTGGTGATGGACTGGGCGCAGGCGGTCGATGCCCACGGGGCGACTGAGCGAGTCCCCGCGCTCCTGGATCAGGTGGCGCGCGAGGAAACGTCGGAGGCCTGGGAAGAGCTTTGGGACCGTCTCTGCCTGCACGGTGAGACGGTCTCCCCGGCGAGCTTCACCGCTCTTCCACGCTTGGCAACTGAACTTGAACTCGTGATGTCGGCTGCGTCGGTCGCCGCCCCGCGCCTGAGACCTGCGGAAATGGGTTCGCGTCCCGTCGGCTGTCCTGCGATCGTGATGACGTGCCAGAGGACCTGAGGAAGCAGCTGGCCGCGCCGGTCACGAAGTGGTCGGCCGGGGCGATCCGGATCACGAGCCGCACGGTCACTGCTGGCGAGATCTCGTGTCACCTGGGGATCACGGCGGACCAGCAGTTCGAGCGGGACAGCCTGATGAGTCCCCGCAATCCGGCCAGTGCTCGACGGGAGACCAGCGTCTGGATCAGGCGAAGCGGCCTGCCTAATGACAGCGACCTCGCGGACCATGTGCGAGTGCTGGTCGCACTCGTTGACGGGCGTCGCGAGGAGTTGGCGAGCCTGTCCGTCGACTGCGACCTGGAGCTGTGTCTGGGCTTCGGCAGCGAGAACGGTCAAGGAGGCTGTGTCCTGCCGGCACGCCTGCTCACGGAGGTCGGTGCACTCGGACTGGACATCGTGCTTGACCTGTATCCGCCCGAATCAGCCGCGACTGTCGTTTGCCCGTGAAGATGGGAAGGCCGTCTTGGGTGGTCAGGCGAGTGTGAGTCCGGTTCCGGTGAGGCAGCCGTCAACGAGGTCCGGGCGGTACTGGATCTTCTTGAGGCGGCGCTTCACGGCTCGGGTGATCTGGCTGAGGTCGGCCGCGGCGAGGTTGCCGATGCCGCGCTTGACCAGCGACCAGACGCCCTCCTGCGGGTTGAGGTCTGGGGCGTAGGTGGGCAGCTGGAACACCGTGAGCCACTCGGCGTTCGCGGCGATGAACTCCCGCATGCCAGCTGTCAGGTGCAGACGCACGTTGTCCCAGACCAGCACGATCGGGCCGCCGAGCTGGATGCGGGCTCGGACGATCAGGTCGCGGAAGTCGCGCCAGCCGAAGCCTTTCGGCGTGTCCTTGCGGCCGCGGTACTCGCGGATCGCGTAGATCAGCCGGGACCGCTCGCCCGGCTTGTAACAGGTCATGCCCGCCATCGAGACGCGCCCGGAGCCACGGCCTCTCACCCTCACGACCGGGGTCTGGCCGATCCGGCCCCAGGTCCTGGCGCGCGGCGGAGTCATCGACTGCCCGGCCTCGTCCTCAAAGACGATCCAGGCCCCGCGCTCCGCCGCGGTGCTCTTACCCGCGGCCAGGTCTCCTTCTTCCACACCTCGACCGCATCGTCATCGCGTTCGATCGCGCGCCTGGTGGGCTGCTGCCAACTCCAGCCGTGCCGCTTCAGCAGCCGCCAGGTGCCCTCGACCGTATAGGAGACATGGAAGAGCCGGCCGATCAGCGTCTTGATCCGTGCGAGCGTCCACCGCTGGTCCGCCCATCCGTGGGCCAGTGGACCACGCTCCAACTCACGCTCTAGCCTGGCTATCTGGGCTTCGCTGAGTCGAGGCCTTCCCCGTGACCCCTTCGACAGGACCCCGGCTTCGCCGCCCTCACGCCAGGCCCGGCGCCACCGCTCGACCGACCGCACGCTGATCCGCAGGGCAGCGGCAACCTCCGCGTTCTTCTGCCCAGCCTCGAAACGCTCCACGGCCTGGAGCCGTAACCGCTCCCGCGTAGTTCTCTCGGCGTCGGTCAGCCCGCCGCCCTGCGCGTACCTCACACCCCAGGGCTACCGGTGCCGGTCTGCAGCTGTCAGGTGAACGGCACCGACATCACCCAATCAAGTTCAGAAGCCTGGCTCCCGCAAGTGCCCAGGCGCTTGAACTGGCCGGCGCCATCGTGCGGGGCACCATGCAGCATCGGGACGGCGAGGCTCTGCTTGCGGGTTGCCCGGATGCGATCGTCCAGCTGCGGGAACTCGTGGACAGGCAGATTCGGACCAGCCCTGCCGACTACCACCGGATCTTCGGCGATCTGCTCGCCCTCGAAGGGCAGTACCACTGGAGCGCCGCCCTGGGGACTGAGAAATAGTCAAGACTTGTGGGTGGGGCCTTCCGACGCGGTGATCTCGGCTGCTGCGAGCCGCGCATCTTCGCGCACCTGTGGGTTGGGGTGGTGGAGGAACGGCTCGATCAGCGACCGGGCCCGCGGGTCGTGGGTGGCGCCGAGGATGTAGAGGGCGTGTTCGAGGAGCGCGGGCTCCATTGTCGGCATGGCGGTCGCCAGCGGTTCGACGAGGTCCAGGGGCAGGCGGTGGTGGTTGAAGGCCTCGCTGATGGAGTTCAGGGCGGACTCGCGGACCTTGGTCTCCGGTTCGTTGAAGGCCAGGCTGATCAGGCGTCCGACGACCAGGTGGGCGGTGTCCGTGTCGAGCGCGGTGTCGCGCAGGAGGTCCCCGAGGGTGTCGGCTGCGGCATCCCGACGGTTCGGATCGCGGTCGGTCAGCGCTTCAAGCGCCGTGATCATGTCGCTCATGCTGCCACCTCGGACCGCTCGACCAGGACGCCGTTCTCGAAGCGTGCGCCGACGCGGACCAGGGACACGTGGGAGCGCGATCGGACCCGCGGCCTGCGGGGCCCACCCAGGGCCGGTGGCCCCGTCGCGTCGTGTCGTCAGCTCCCCGCAGGTGTGCGATGTCGCCCAGATCCCAGTCGCGGATGGCCGAGTAGTTGCCGTAGTCCCCGATGGCGATGGTCACCTCCGCTCCGCAGTGCGGGCAGGACACGGTGTAGAAGTCGTCGGTGAAGTCCCCCAGGGCGGCGCTCCAGTGGTACTGCCCTTCGAGGGCGAGCAGATCGCCGAAGATCCGGTTGTAGTCGGCAGGGCTGGTTTGAAGCTGCCTGTCCACGAGTTCCCGCAGCTGGGCGATCGCATCCGGGCAACCCGCAAGCAGAGCCTCGCCGTCCCGATGTTGCATGGTGCCCCGCACGATGGCGCCGGCCAGTTCAAGCGCCGGGGCACTTGCGGGAGCCAGGCTTGCCAGCGTGGGAAGAGCGGTGAAGCTCGCCGGGGAGACCGTCTCACCGTGCAGGCAGAGACGGTCCCAAAGCTCTTCCCAGGCCTCCGACGTTTCCTCGCGCGCCACCTGATCCAGGAGCGCGGGGACTCGCTCAGTCGCCCCGTGGGCATCGACCGCCTGCGCCCAGTCCATCACCAGGGCATTCAACCGTCCCCAGGGGCCCCCGTGCCAACCTGCAGCCGGGCAGATCGACGGACTCCTTGATCATTGCGGGACAGCCCTTAGGCGGACGAACACGACGTCACTCCCGTAAACGGAGATCGTCGGCTCGGCGCCGGGCACAAGCGCCGTCCACCCCGAACGCTCGTTGGTGTCGTTGATGTAGACCCCGCCGGTCCTCCAGCAGGCCGTTCAGGCGGCCACCAGCAAGGCGTTCGTCATCCTGGACGGCACCTTGCTGCCCATCGACCGCGTCGCCGCCGACCGCCTCTACTACTCGGGCAAGCACAAGAAGCACGGCATGAACGTGCAGGTACTCACCGATCCGTTCGGACGCCTGCTGTGGGCCTCTCCCGCCCTGCCCGGCGCGGTTCACGACATCAAGGCCGCCCGCACCCACGGCATCATCGACGCCCTCACCGCCGCCGGCGTCCGCTGCTGGGCCGACAAGGGCTACCAGGGCGCCCGCGGCACGGTCCGCGTCCCCTACCGAGGCCGCTGGGCCAAGCTCTCCGCCGGTCAGAAGGCCGTCAACCTCTCCCACGCGAAGATCCGCGCGGTAGGCGAGCAGGCCATGGCCACACTCAAGGGCTGGCGGCTCCTGCGCCAAGCTCCGCTGCAGCCCCCGGCCGCATCACCGCGGTGTTCGCTCCGGCGTTGCCCGGCCGCAGGATGCCGGCGAGGGCCTCGCCGGTGTTGTCGAGGAAGCACAGCAGCGGGTGGTAGCCGAAGCCGCGTTTGTAGGTCGCGGCGGCCTGTTCCTTCTCGGAGTGGCAGGTGACCCGGGTCGCGTCGATGTCCAGGACCAGACCCGGCAGTTCACGCCCTCCCGCTTGTGAGCCGGGTATGGGGTGTCCGGTCTCGTCGACTTGCAGCCAGGCGACCTCGCGGGCGGTGGCCCTGGCTGCCCGCAGCGTGTTCAGGGCTGTTTCGTCGATGCCGGCCAGCACGCGCCAGGCGGTCGGGGTGGACGCGACGGTGCCGAACACGTCGGCCTGGTCGCGCAGCACGGCCAGGTCGGCGATCGCTTCGCCGCCGTCGGCGAGCATGACCGCGAGGTCCACCGCGACGCGGCCGGGGTCGTGTCCGGTCCCGCGCGGTCGCAGCCGGTGCAGGGCCTCGCTGAAGGCGCTGGTCAGCGTGGTGGCGTCGGCAAGATCCGCGAGCAGACGCGAGCCGGCGTGGCTGACCACCCCGTTCCCGTCGGCGCTGACGACGAGCTTGGGGCGAGACCGGGTAGTGTGCACGCAGAAAGTGCCTTCCCGCTGGAACGACTGGGACCTTAGACAAGCCTCATCGTTGCAGCTCAGAAGGCACTTTCGCTTTTCCGATCATGATCCGGACGCGACCCCAGATGAAACGCGCAGGCTAACCCAACCGTGGCGGTCCGATGTAGCAGGCCTTGACGGTTCCGTAGGCGGGGTCGATGTCGTCGAAGCTCGCGAGATCGCAGGCCACTGGTCCCGAGCGGGTCGTGAACGTGTAGTCGCCGTCGGCGCCGTATGCGAGGCTCTGGACGCCGGTGAAGGTGCAGACTCCGCTCTCAGCGGGCGCGCACAGCGTGTACCCGGGCGGCGCGCCTGCCACGAGAGGCTGTACGAAGCAGGCTTTGACGGTACCGACGGCGGGATCGCCACCGAACGTGCTCGAACTGCACGTCACCGGCCCGGAAAGGGTCTTGGAGAGGAAATTTCCGCCTGCGCCGAAGGAGACCTGCTGCGTACCGTTGAAGTTGCAGCCCGCGCCGTTGGGGGAGCCGGGGCCCTGTTCCACGGCACACATCACATCTCCCGCCGGTCCGAGCGCATGGACGTAGCAGGCCTTGATCACGCCGGGGGAGGGGTCGCTGCCGAACGTCGTGGGGTTGCAGGCCACCGGCCCGGCCACGGTCGTGGAGACGTAGCTGCCGCCTGCGCCGAAGGAGACCTGCTGCGTGCCGGAGAAGTTGCAGTAGCCGCCCTCCGAACCGCAGAACGTTGCACCTGCCGGGCCCACGGCTGTCCAGAACTTGAGGCTTCGGTTGCTCTCCGTGGTGTACGTGGTCCCACCGTTGGTGCTGTAGGCCTCGCCGCCTCCGGCATACGGTGCGGCGTCGGAGTAGGCGAAGCCGTAGCATCCGGTGGTCGTCGCCGAGCGGAGTACGACGGCGTACGAGTGGCCCTGGCTGACGGCCGCATTGGGCTGGACCGTGATTGCGCGGGGCGACCAGCCCAGGGTGCCGGCGTCGGCGGCCCACATGGAGGCAAGTGTCCGGTTCGCGCCCACGTCCAGCAGATCCAGTACCAGGGGTGCGTTGGGAGGGCCGGTCATGGGCAGCGTGCCGCCGGTGGCGCTGCGTTGATTGCGCTGGAACACGGTCAGGCTGAGCCGGTCCAGGATCCCGGATCGGCCGGCGACGAAGGTCTGCTCGCGTTGTGCGGTGCCTTGGCGGATGTCGCACCAGGTGTGGAAGCCTGCGTCGCTGCTGGTCTGGTCGACGCCTCCCGGTGTTGCTGACTGGTTGCCGGGGGAGCCGGACGGCAGAGCGACGGTCGCCTCCGCCGCACAGGTGAACGGCTTGATGGCGGGTGGGTCGGTGGTGTCGTCGAACTGCAGTGGGGCCCAGTAGTAGTTCGCCAATGCCTGGTTCGGTTCCAGGGCGCCCGTGGCGCTCGCGTGCCACAGGTCGCTGCCGAAGAGGTAGGTGGTACTGGGCGCATACGTGGCGGCAGTGGTTCCCTCGGTGAGTGGGAAGACGAAGGACGGCTGGCCGCCGCAGGAGTCGGCGTTGATCGCTGTGTAGGTGGACCAGGGGCCGAGTGGGCTGGGCGCCGTCGCATAAAGGGTGGGTGTTCCCGCGCAGTAGGGGCAGGTCGGGCCCATGACGGAGTAGTAGGTGGCGCCGCGCAGGAACAGGGATGGCGCCTCGGTGCCGTAGGGCGGGTAGGACGCCGCGTCGGTCCTCGGTATGTCGGCATACTGCCCGGTTCCGCCGGTGTACTGGCTGTTCAGTTTCTCGATCCGTTGTTCGTGGCTGTTCGTCGACTGGGTGATGACCGTGTAGGCGAGATAGGCGGTCCGGTCGGAGTCCACGAAGAGTCCTTCGTCTCCTCCGCTCTGACCGGTCGTCATGGTCAAGGTGGTGTCACCGGCGGCGACGAAGGGTCCGGTCGGCGTCGAACTGAGATACACCCGGTAACCTGAACCGACGTTGGCCCACATGACGTACTTCGCCGTGCTGATGTTGTAGATGACGTGCGGGCGGAAGCAGACAGTGCAGGCCGAGCCGGACACGGCGTAGCCGCGGTCGGTCCAGTGCGCCAGGTCGGGGGACGAGTAGACCTTGAAGCCGCAGAACTTCGTGTTGAGCTGGTAGCCGCAGTCGTAGCTGGTTCCGTAGAGGTAGTACGTGCCGTTGAACAGGGCTGTCGTGCCGTCGTGCGCGTCGACGGCGTTTCCCGCCGTGTCGTATCGCGTCACGGCGTGCCCTGCGGGGTCGAGGTTGACCCACGTGGTGGAGGTGCCGGCGGCTGCGGACCGGTGCGCGGGACTGATCATGAAACCTGCGGCAAGGAGAACGGTCAGGAGCGCCCGCAGGACTACGTGGGCCGTGGCGGCAGCGGGTCCGCGCCTTCTCGGTGCTGACCCGCTTGACGATGATTTCTCGTGCACGGGATCCCTTCCCTTGCGGTGGTCCTGTAGGGCGGTCGGTCGACGTGCGTCGTGCTGGACGGCGGAAAGAGATGGATTGGTTCACCGTGAAACGGGCTGATGCCAGACGTCGGTGGTCCGGATGGACATGATGCCGTTGGGAAACGTGGCGTCAAGACCACGTTCTGTCCAATCGGTCTCCTGCACGCCGTGGTTGACGTGGTCATCCGCTGTTCACCCACCGGCTGTGCCTGGTCCGGACGAGTCTGGTGGGGGCGGCTGAGATTGCCTGTGCCCTGCTGATTGACGGGGCCCAGACGCGCCCTTAAATTGCCTTCGCAACCTCTGATATGAATCGTTTCAATCTACGAACGGGTGGGCGACTCGGCATTCAGTCACGCGCTCACCACACCCGGCTCACCCCACCCGTGGCCCCGCGCCCAAGCAGTCCGAGACAAGGAGTACGGCGTTGAGTAGGGAATCGACACACCCCGCAGACCCCGCTGAGCCCGCTGCGGAGCACCCCCGGCTCAGCAGGCGGCGCTTCCTGAGCACCAGCTCCGGCGTTGCCGCCGGCCTCGTCGCCGCCGGGGTGCTGTCCAGCCCGCTCACCGCCGCGGCAGCCGCCCGCGCCGCGGCCGCGACTCCTGTCGACCTGTCGAACGCCCACTGGATCTGGTACCCCGAAGGCAACCCCAGCGTCAGCGCACCTGCCGCCTACCGGTACTTCCGCAGGACGTTCAACGTCCCCGCAGGCAGCCTGAGTGACGCTCAACTGGTCGTCACCGGTGACGACACCGTTGATGTCTGGTTGAACGGCCGCCACCTGGCCGCGTCCGCACGTGTCGCGGACTCGTGGAGGAACTCTCTTTACGTCGACCTGCGCCCCGCGATCCTCGCCGGGAACAACACGGTTGCAATCGCGGCCAAGAATTCGGGCGGCCCAGCCGGACTGCTGGGACACGCGCACATCACGGCAGGCGGAGGCACGACCGACCTGACCACCGACGGCAACTGGCGTTCCGCGCAGACCGCTCCCACGGGATGGGAACAACCCGCCTTCGACGACTCCGGCTGGTCGGCCGCCATGGACCTCGGCGCCTACGGAGTCGCCCCCTGGTACTCCAATGTCGCCGCCCCGGACCTCACGGCCACCTCGCCGCTCACCGTCACCGCGCTGACCGTCGAGCACCAGACCACCCCGCTCGGCATCGACGCGGCGCAGCCGCGCTTCGGCTGGGTGCTGGGCTCCTCAGCGCCACAGCAGCACCAGGCGGTGTACCAGATCCAGGTCTCCTCGACCAGCGCAGGCGCGGGTGACGTCTGGGATAGCGGCCAGGTCTCCTCCGCGCAGCAGATCGACATCGCCTACGGCGGCCCCGCACTGGCCAGCCTCGTGCGCTACTACTGGCGGGTTCGCGTCTGGGACACGCACGGCCTGGCCGGCGCCTGGAGCGACCCGCAGTGGTTCGAGACCGGGCTGCTCAACCCGGCCGGCGAATGGCACGGAGCCTTCATCGGCCAGGCCGCACCCCCGAACTTCGCCGGAGCCAGCTGGATCTGGTACCCGGAGGGAAACCCCGCCTCGTCCGCGCCGGCCGCCACCCGCTACTTCCGTCGCACCCTCACCCTCGCCACGGCCCCCGCGAGCGCGGTGCTGGCCATCACCGCTGATGACACTGTCGACGTCTGGGTCAACGGCGCCCTGGTCAGCTCCTCACCCCGGGTCGCCAACTCCTGGCAAGCCGCCGCCCTGGTCGACCTCGCCGCCCACCTGACCGCCGGCGCCAACACCATCGCAGTGGCCTGCACCAACACCAGCGTGTCCCCGGCAGGCCTGCTCGCCAAGCTCCTGCTGCCAGGCGGCCAGGTGCTCAACAGCGACACCTCCTGGAAGGCCTCGCAGTCCGGGCCGGCAGGCTGGAACAACCCGGGCTTCGACGACAGCGGCTGGCCCGCCGCCATGAACGTCGCCACCGCCGGGTCCGGCCCCTGGGGCGTCCAGGTGCACGTGGTCACCCCGGCCCCTTTGCTGCGCAAGAACTTCACCGTCTCCAAGCCCGTGGCAGCCGCACGGCTGCTGACCACCGCCCTGGGGCTGCACGAGACCCATCTCAACGGCGCCAAGGTCGGCTCTGACGTCCTGGCGCCCGGCTGGACGGACTACAACAAGCGCCTGCAGTACAAGGTCTTCGACGTCACCGCCCAGATCCAGCAGGGCGCCAACGCGCTCGCGGCCTGGCTCGGAAACGGCTGGTACAGCGGCAGCGTCGGCATCGCGGGCAGCCAGAAGTACGGTACGCAACCGTGGTACTCGGCACAGTTGCAGCTCACCTTCACCGACGGCTCGACCCAGACCATAGCCACCGACAGCAGCTGGAAGACCGCGACCGGAGCGATCAGGGCCGACGACCTTTACAACGGCGAGACCTACGACGCGCGCCTGGACATCCACGGCTGGGACAGTGCCGGGTTCGACGACAGCGCCTGGGCTGCCGTCAACGTCGCCCCGGTCTCCTTGCCGAAACTGGTCTCGCAAGTGGACGGCGGCGTCACCGTCCAGCAGCAGTTCACCCCCACGGCCATCACACAGCCACAACCGGGCGTGTGGATCCTGGACCTCGGCCAGAACTTCGCCGGGCGGAACCAGCTCACCGTGACCGGCCCGGCCGGCACCACGGTCACCATGCGGCACGGCGAAGTCCTCAACCCCGACGGCACGCTCTACACCACGAACCTGCGAGCCGCCCAGGCAACCGACCGATTCGTCCTCGCAGGCACCGGCTCCGCCGAGACCTACGAGCCGCGGTTCACCATCCACGGCTACCGCTACGTCGAACTTACCGGACTGCCAACTGGATTCACCCCCACCACCAGCACCCTCATCGGCCGGGCCACCTGGACCAGCGCCGCCCAACTGGGCACGTTCACCACCTCGAACACACTGGTCAACCAGATCCAGCACAACATCACGTGGGGACAGCGCAGCAACATGCTCTCCATCCCCACCGACTGTCCCCAGCGCGACGAGCGCCTGGGGTGGACGGGGGACATCGCCGCGTTCAGCGCCACCTCCACCTTCAACCTCGACTCCCACCGCGTCCTGGCGAAGTTCGTCGACGACCTCGTCGACGACCAGCAGTCGAACGGCGCCTTCACCGACGTGGCACCCGCCGTGCTCAGCGGCTCCGGCACCGCCGGCTGGGGCGACGCGGGCGTCATCATCCCCCACAACCTCTGGCAGCGCTTCGGCGACGTGCGCATCATCGACCAGCACTTCCCGGCCATGTCCGCCTGGGTCGACTACCTGCACAACACCGCGGGCAGCAACCTCATCCGCAACCAGACCACGTACGGCGACTGGCTCAACGTCAGCGACGACACGCCCCACGACCTCATCTGCACCGCCTACTTCGGTTGGGCCGCACGCCTGGTGTCACGGATGGCCGCAGCCACCGGCCGCACGGCGCAGGCCGCCTCCTACGGCCAACTGGCCGATCAGGTGGCGGCCGCCTTCGCCGGCAGGTACATCGGATCGGACGGCTCCGTCGGCAACAACACCCAGACCGGCTACGTGCTCGCCCTCGCCTTCGGGCTGGTCCCCACGGCCCTGGTCCAACGCGCCGCCGACAAGCTCGCCGCCAAGGTCGCCGCCACCAACGGGCACCTGACGGTGGGATTCCTCGGCGTGGAGAACCTCCTGCCGGTCCTGGCCGGCAACGGACACGCGGACGTCGCCTACCAGATCCTGCTGCAGACCGACTACCCGGGCTGGGGCTACATGATCAGCCGCGGTGCCACCACCATGTGGGAGCGGTGGGACGGCATCCGTACCGACGGCTCCTTCCAGGACCCGGGCATGAATTCTTTCAACCACTACGGCCTCGGATCGGTCGGCGACTTCCTCTACCGGCACGTCGCCGGAATCGGACCTTCCGCACCCGGCTACCAGACCCTGCTCATCGCCCCGCAAACCGGCGGCGGACTGACCTCGGCCACCGGCACCTACCAGACCCCGTACGGCACGGCCACAAGCAGCTGGTCCGTCGCCGGCGGCCAGCTGACACTGCAGGTCACCGTCCCCGTCAACGTGACCGCGACCGTGATCGTGCCGACCTCCCAGCCGGGTTCGGTCAACGCCCCGGCCCAGGCCGTTCCAGCGAGTTCCGGCACCTACTACCTTCCGCCGGGCAGCTACACCCTCACCGCCGTCGCCTGACCAGCCCCCGGGACATGGGCTGCGCGCTACCCGGACACGTGCAGCCCTCGCCGGTCCGCTCACCCGCACAGTGAGCGGACCGGCCCCACTTCCGGCCGTCCCGCAGAGCTACCGAACGTGCGGGCTGCGCACGCCCGCGCGGGATCGCAGGCCGACTGGATCGGTCACCGGCGTGCCACGCTCCCCGCCCGACCTGACGGCTGCGCTTCCTCGTCCCGCGTGGCCGCGCCGACCGGGACGTCGGGGTGGCGGAACCAGGAGCCCTGGACCGCCCACTGGATGAGCATCAGCACCAGG
Organism: Streptacidiphilus rugosus AM-16; assembly: GCF_000744655.1. Lineage (NCBI taxonomy): Bacteria > Bacillati > Actinomycetota > Actinomycetes > Kitasatosporales > Streptomycetaceae > Streptacidiphilus > Streptacidiphilus rugosus. Next base: position 393,726 of record NZ_JQMJ01000001.1, read on the forward strand.
CCCAGCGCGATCGCGCCGACGCCGATCACGGTCACGCCGCCGGTCTCGCCGAAGAACGGCAGGTTGACGGTGGTGTTGCCGTAGCTCGGGTCGGCGTAGACGTCGAAGGCGGCGTAGCAGAAGAAGTAGAGCAGCATCAGGCCGCCGAGCAGCGGCAGGAGGCCCTTGAACACGAAGTCCTTGACGCTGCGGGTGAGCACTTTCCTGAAGTACCAGAAGCAGGCGAAGCCGGTGAGCCCGTAGTAGAAGGCGATGCCCAGGCCGACCGATGAGACCGAGTCGGTGAGCACGTTGGTGCTGATCCGGGTCAGCAGCACGTAGAAGGCGATCGAGATGCCGCCCATCGCCACCGTGGACCAGGTCGGCGTCTGGAAGCGCGGGTGCACCCGGCCGAAGTGCGAGGGGATGGCCTTGTGCAGGGCCATCGAGAAGCTGGTGCGTGCGGTCGGCAGGATCGTGGTCTGGGTGGAAGCCGCCGCCGAGGTCAGCACCATGAAAATCAGCAGCTTGGAGAGGAACCACCCGAAGCCGGTGCTTCCGAAGACCGCGTTGCCGAGGCCGGAGAGCACGTCGCCGGAGTTGTCGGGGTTGGCCAGCCCGATGCCCTTCTCGCCGACGCCTGCGAAGCTCTGCGCCGAGGTGGAGACCAGGGCGTAGATCAGCAGCAGCAGGACGGTGGAGATCACCGCCGCGCGGCCCGGGGTTCTGGTCTTGTCGGCGGTCTCCTCGTTGACGGAGACGGCGGTGTCCCAGCCCCAGTAGATGAAGACGGCCGAGAGGATGCCGGCCGTCAGCGCGCTCGCGGAGGCCACGTGGAACGGGTTGAACCAGGCGAGCTGGACGTGGATCGCCGTCGCGGGCGCGTTGCTGCCGTAGGCCTTGACCAGTGCGGTGATCGAGAAGACCGCCAGCATCGCGACCTCCAGGCAGAGCAGCACGCGCTGCAGCGCCGCGGAGATCTCGATGCCGATGTAGCAGATGAACGTCATCACCGCGATCCACACGACGCCGGCGACGGTCGTCCACAGCGTGCTGGCCGCCAGCCCGGGATGACCGATGAGCTGGAAACCGTAGGAGCCGGCGATCTGGGCCAGGTTCGCCATCACGATGATGTCGGCGATGATGATGCCCCAGCCGCCCATCCACCCGGTGCGCGGGCCGAAAGCGCGGGCCGCCCAGGTGAAGGTGGTGCCGCAGTCGGGGTCGACCGCGTTCATCTCCTTGTAGGCGTAGGCGATCAACAGCATCGGGATGAACGCCAGAATGGTGATGATCGGCGCCTGGAGGCCCACTCCCACGACGATCAGGCCGAGTGTCGCCGCCAGGCTGTAGGCGGGCGCGGTGGAGGCGAGACCGATGGCGACGGAGGAGAAGAGGCCGAGCGCGTTGCCCTTCAGCCCCTTCTCTCCGGAGCCTGATCCCGGGGCCTCGCCAGCGGCGGCGAGGTCCGCGGCGCCGGATTGGGCGTCGGGGGTCTGATGCGCCGACCAGAGCCTGCCGCTGCGTCAGGGCCGGACGGGGCACCGGAAGATGAGGCGGAATCGTTCATGGAGCCCTCCAGAGCAAACCGCCCCCCGCAGGCCTGTTTGCTCATGCTGCCGGCCCGGAGGCAGCGTCTCTTGCCCGAACAGACGCCTGTGCGTACACAAAACCGTTTCCTGGATCAGCAGCCGGTGGCAGCCACGAGTACTCGGCCAGGACCACGACAGCCGCCCGCGCCCTCGGGTTGGGGGTGGCCGAGGCGGGCTGCGCTCATCAAGAAACCCCACGACCACGGAACCCCGGCGGGACAATCACCCGACACGAACCGGAGGCCCGCTCTTCGCTACGACGTCGGGAAGACCGTGAAACGCGAACCCACGCTCGAAGCCCACCTCGCCAAGATCACGTCGACAGCATAAAAATCAAGCGAGGAGCGGCGACCCCGCCTACCGGCAGCTGATCCGTTTGACGCTTCGCGGTTGGAGCGTGGTCGCCGGGGCGGGTTGAAGCTGGTGAGGAGCTCGGTGAGGAGGAGAGCGAGGTAGTCAGCCCGAGGGGGAAATTGCCGCCGGCGGCATCATGGTGATGCGGCGGGCGGCGCGCAGGCTTTGGGACTGTCCAGGCCGTGCAGACCCTCAGAGGTTCTGCGGGTAGACGTCGTCGATCTCGGTGGCGACCGGGCACTGGCCGAGCGAGGACCCGGGTCCGTAGGAGACCGTCCCGTTGATCCAGGTGATCCTGCCGGCGGGGTTCACGCATTCGACGCGCACGTCCCACGGGTTCGAGTTGGTGGCATCGCAGGTGGCGAAAACGCGGGCCTGGTAGTTCACGACGCCGAACTTGTACGTGCAGCTGGAGGGGATCACGTCGGCGTGAGCCGCCGGAGCGGCCGTCAGCATGATCCCGCCGGTGGTCAGCGCTGCCAGAAGGAACGCGCTGGAAGCCTTGCGAAAGCCGTGCATGGTGGACCTCCAAGTTCAACGACCGGTTAACGAAGTCAGATAAGGGCAGTCGCGACCACTGGCCAGCCCTTGCGTCTCGCTCGCACACCGGGCTGGCATGGCACTGGCGAGAGTAGCGGCTGCGTTTCGTCGTCGCTACGTTCGCGGCGGGGCATCGGGAGGACGGGGAGGCGTGATGGCTGCGGTGCGCTCGAATGGCGACGGCGGCCCTGCGGGAGTCGAGGACGCTGAACCCGCGGCCGCAGACGGTGGTCGACGAGGTGTTCATCTGCACCGCGTTCTGCCATCCGCTGGACCTGGTGGAAGCCAAGTACGAGATGGTACGTCGGTCGGGTGGACGGGGTGCCAGGGCGGCCGCCGCGTTCGGGTTCTGCGGCCAGACCTTCTATGTGATCGCTGCCGTGTTGGACGCGGGCGGGCCAGCCGCGCTGGTGCCGGGCAAGCCGGGGCCCATGGGTCCGCCCAAGCTGACCGAGCAGGTCATGGCCAGACGTTATCGCCGTGGACCCCCGCAACGCCTCCCGGACCTGCCCGGCATGCGGGCACGTCGCCAAGGAGAACCGGCCCACCCAGGAGAAGTTCCACTGTCAGTCCTGCGGCCACAGCGCGCGCGGACACGGTGGGAGCAATCAACGTTCTACGGGCCGGGCTTGCCTGTCGCGAAGCCGCACTGGCTTAACGAGAAGCCCCGGCGTTTACGCGAGGGAGGAGTCACTAGGGCGGGGAGGCAGTCAACAGCCGGGACGCGGCGCCAGGCGCGGATCAGCTGTGCCGGGCCAGGCCCGCCAGTCCGTCCTGGAACGTCGTCCTCGGCTGGTAGTCAAGTTCGCTCCGTGCGCGAGTGATGTCGAACTTGCGTGGGAGCGCCAGGAATTCGACCTCGAAGCGGGTCACTGGGGGACGGCCCGACAGGTGCAGTCCCCGCCACACGCCCTCTCCCACGCGGGCGACGGGGAAGGCCAGAGCCGACGGGAGGGAGCGGCTCGGCAATGGGGCCCCGAGCGCACCGAGGACCCCGGAGAGGAAGTCGCGCGCGGACATGGGCTCACCGTTGGTGATCAGGTACACGCCCCGCGGTTTCCCATGGGTCAGGGCCAGTGTGGTGGCGGCCACCGCGTTGTCGACATGGATGTGCTCGATGACGTGGCGTCCATGGTCGATGAGAGGCATCGTGCCGGCCCTGGCGCGGTCGGCCAGCTCGTGAAGGGGAGGCGAATCCGGTCCCCAGATGTACGTGGGGCGCAGGATGATCGTCTCGATGTCGCCCCGGTGGCCCAGGACTGCCTTCTCGGCCAGCAGCTTGGCCTGGCCGTAGAAGGAGCTGGCGGTTGCGGGGAGAGGGTAGGTCTCGTCGACGTCGATCAGGGGCTGGCCATGCTGCATGACCGACTCACTGCTGATGTGCACGAAGCGGCGCACTCCGTGCCGGTCGGCGGCATCGAGCAGGAGCCGGGTCCCCTCGACGATGATCGTCTCGAACCTTTGCCACGGTCCCCAGCGGTCGATGATGCTTGCGAGGTGGACCACGGCGTCGATCCCCTCGAGCCGGGACTCCCACGAGGAGATGTCCTCCAGCCGGCCAGCCACCGGCCGGGTGCCGGGCGGCGCCTGGTCCACGCTGCGCACCAGCACGGAGACGTCGTGTCCCGCGGATGTCAGCGAATCGACCAAGCGGCGACCCAGGAATCCCGAGGCGCCGGTCACGAACAACCTCATCGGTGAAGGCCTTCCAGACGTGGAGCCCGGTTCAGGGGCATCCTATGACGGTGTCGAGCGGTTCAGTACTGAGGGCTCGACGTGGGACAGGGGTCGGGCGTGGCGCGGCGGACCATGTCGATCATTTGCGCGGCGCTGCTGTGAACCGGAAGGGCGCGCGCCCCGAGGTCGGCCGGGACTTCGGGGTGGTCGGGGTTCACCCGGACGAATCGGGCCTTCGGGAAGCGGCGGGCAATGCCCTCGCCGGGATAGCGGATCACGCCGGGGGTGCTGAAGCCCGCGCCGAACTCGAGGACGAGCAGCCGGGCGTCCGTGGGCGTGGTGCGCAACCAGTCCTGCAGGCCGCGAAGGGCCGGGAGATAGGAGTCGTCGACGAACTCCGGGCCGATCCGGACGTTGATCTGCACGTCTGCGCCGCAGTGGGGACAGCGTGGGAGGGCGTCGGGGTCGGTGATGGTGCCGGTCGCCGGGTCGTAGGACGCGAGGAGGGCGTCCACCAGGGGCTTGCTGTCCCAGGTGGTGCGGGTGCAGGGGATGGAGCACTGGAAGCGGCCGTAGTCGCCCTGCGGCGTGAAGACCCGATCCGGATCGAAGCCGTTGCGGGCGAACAGCGCATCGACGTTGGAGGTCATCACCCAGTGGTCTGTCTTCCCGACAAGGCTGTGCAGCTGCTGGTAGAGCGGATTGGGGTGGGCGCTGAAGCGGATGTCGTCGATGTGGACGGCCCAGTAGCCCCACAGCAGCGCGGGCGGCAGCGGCATGCCCACGAGGTAACGCGAGCGCAGACCGAGCCGGTGCAGGGCGGGGAAGAGTTCCTTGAAGCGCGCGCTGTCGTCGTAGTCGTAGCCGGCGGCGGCGCTCAGCCCGGCTCCTGAGGTGATCAGCACACGGTCGGCCTCGTGGAGCCAGGTGCGGACCGTCTCGGCGATGTGCTCCGGGTCGGTCGGGGAGGGGGTGGCAACGGGGCGGCTCACGGGGCTGGGTCTCCTTCGCTCAGGGCGCGGACGTAGGCGGCGTGGTCGTCGTCGCCGTACACGTTGAACACGACACGGTCGAGACGGCCGGGATGTGTCTCCAGCCAGTCCGCGACTGTCTGCAGGGCCAGGCGCGCGGCGGCGGGCTTGGGATACCCGAACATGCCGGTGCTGATGGCGCAGAAGGCCACGGTGCGGATGGTGTCGATCTCCGCGGCCAGCTCCAGGCAGGCCCGGTAGCAGGCGGAGAGTTGTACTTCGTGGTCGGGCCCGGGAAGGCCGTTGACGATGGGTCCGACTGTGTGCAGGACATAGGCCGCGGGCAGGTGGTAACCGCGGGTGATCTTCGCGGTGCCGGTCGGCTCGTCATGGCCTTGCAGAGCCATGATGGTGTGGCAGTCCTCCCGCAGCGCGGGGCCGGCGGCGCTGTGGAGGGCGTTGTCGATGCACGGGTGTTCGGGGACGAAGCAGCCGAGCAGCGCCCGGTTGGCGGCGTTGACGACGGCGTCGGCGGCGAGCCCCGTGATGTCCCCCCGCCACAGCGCGGTCTGCCCGGCGGCCCGGTAGGGCGTTTCGGGGAACTGCGCGGCGATGGAGGGCAGTTTGACGGCTTTGGTGATCTGTCGGTGCTGCCGCTCACCGGTCAGCAGCGCGTCGAGGATCTCGACGGTCTGCGCGGGCAGCGGACCCGGTTCCCGGATCGTGAGGACGGCGCGCAGGAGCGGGAGGGCTCGCGCGGTGCCGCGCTCGTCCGCGTCTTCCGGGCGCAGGCCGGCTCGCGCGACGGCCGGATCCTGGGCGAGCAGGCGCAGCGCGCGGCGGGCGAGATCGGACGGCTCACCGGCCGCGGCGGGGGCGGCGGCGGGTCGGTACGGCTCGTCCAGAGAGACGGCGCTGCGGTAGGCCGCAAGCGGCAGCGCGCGGGTGTCCACGGGGTAGTACTCCTGATCGTGCGGGTTCCTGCCGGGCGGCCGGGCGTGCCCGGAAGAGGGGAACGACGCGCGCCGTGCCGTCGGTCGGTGCGGACGGCACGGCGGCGCGTGGGGTGCGGTTGTTCGCCTGTCAGAACAGACCGTTGCCGTGCGGCAGTTCGGCGGGGATCGGGGCGATGACGTCCCAGTGCTCGACGATCTTGCCGTCGGCGACCCGGAACAGGTCCCAATAGGCGACCGGGGTGCCGAACTCGCCCTCGGACTGCACCAGCACGAAGTCTCCCTCGGCGATCACCCGGTGGATGGTCTTGTACACGAGGTTCTTGTCCTGCTCGGCCCAGCGCGCGGCGGCGGCACCGAACCCGTCCAGGCCGTCGCCGGCCTCCGGGTTGTGCTGGTGGTAGGACTTGGTGGAGATGAAGTCGGTGAGCACGGAGTAATCGGCGCCGACCAGGACCTTCTGGGCGAACTCGGTGACCAGGGCCCGGTTGGCTTCGGTCTTTTCAGGTGCGGTGGCCAGGGCCGGGCCGTCGGTCTGGGTGCGTCCGCTGACGGTCTCCTCGACCAGCGGCGTCAGCGCGTCCCAGTGCTCGGCCAGCTTGCCGTCGGCGACCCGGAACAGGTCGAAGCCGACCAGCGGGGCCGGGCCGAAGCCGTGGTACGTGCCGTGCAGGGCCACCAGGTCGCCGTCGGCGATGACCCGGGCACCCTCGTAGCGGAACCCGTCCGGAAGCGAGGAGACCAGGGCGCGCAGCGCCTCGGGGCCGTCGGCGGCCAGCGAACTGTGCTGGACGTAGTCGGCGGCGACCCAGAGGTCCACGGCCGAGGGGTCCTTCTCTCCGAAGAGGGCCCCGGCAGCCTGGAGGACCAGGTCCTTGTTGTCCATGACATCTCCCGCTGTGCGATGACGCGGCGGACGAGCGTCCGCTTGCTCTCTCCATCGTCGGTGCCCGCCGCGAAGGCACAAGATCGCAACCGGAAAGATGATGGTCAGAAACGGACAAGGAGGTGGATCAGTCCAGCTCTGCCGCCGACACCGCGGGTCGTTCGGCCCGCGGCCGCGACCGCTTCGAAGGGGCCGCCTTCGAAGCGGTGGCCGTCAAGGCGGTGGCCCGATCTGATCCCGGACGACATCGGGGTCCCGGGTTTCAGGATCGGACCCGGGAGCCGTGGTCAACAGGTAGGTTCCGCTCCTGCCGTCGACATGGACGACATGCCGCCCCACCCGCACCACCTGACAGCCTTCGGCGCGCCAGGAGCCGGTCTCGCCCTCGCTGCCGGGCAGCGGCGTCCAGATCTCAAGGAAGGTGCTTCCGTCAAGGTTCGATCCGGTCTCGACCAGGTTCTCCCCGTCCCAGCACAGGCTGCCCACGTCGTCGCCCGGTTCACCCACCTCGTGGTGGAACCGGACCTGAGACCCGTCGAAGGATGTGGTCCCCGCGAAGCCGCGACTGTCCGCGTACACGTTTCCGACCTGCAGCCAGACGGCCTCGGCTTCCTCCAGCAGCTGACCGCCGTTGCGGCTGATCCCGAGCCGCCGCCAGGCGCCGCGCGCGGAGGGACCCACCACCACTGCGGCAGGGGAGCCGTCCGTTCCGGAGGGCAGCCGCGTCATCAGCCCTCGTCTCCGACCTCGTCCGCGTCGAGCGCCACGAGCGACAGCGGAATGTTGCCCCGTACCGCCTGGGAGTACGGGCAGGTGGCGTCGGCCTTGTGCAAAAACGGCAGCAGGTCGGCGGGCTTCCAACCAGGAACGGCCACCGAGAGCGTCACCGCCAGGCCGTAACCGGCAGACGTGGCAGTCGTGCCCAGCTCCACCTGGCAGGTGACCCGCGCGGTGGTGGCGTCCAAACTGCTGTCCCCGGCCACCTCGGCCAGCGCGGACCCGAAACACGCCGCGAATCCGGCGGCGAACAGCTGCTCCGGGTTGGTGGCCTCCGGAACCCTCTTGCGGGGCGGCGCCAAGCGTGCGGTCAGCCGCCCGTCATCGGTGACGACGGTGCCGCTGCGGCCCCCGAGGGCCTTCGCGGTGGCGGTGTACAAGGTCCTGGTCAGCTCAACGGTCACGTCGGTCTTCCTTTCACGAGACGCCGACCCGATCCACCACGGAGCGGGTCTGTCCAACGCCACGAGGGCGGCGCGGTGCGTCGTCGTGCATAACCGGGTACGGCGCGTCTCGTCCGGGGCCGACATCCGGCCACCGCTCACCCTACCCAATCTGATCCGGACAACGGCGACCGAAACGGCGCGTACGAGTACATGACAAGCGTGCGTTCACCAGCCGTTCGCCGGCCCGCCCCCGGTGCGCAGGGCAGGCGACCCCCGGCCACGAGACGATGCCGGACGCCCCCGTGAGTGACGGGTAGTTCGCAGAAGCAGGAGTCGCCACGGGATCCCTCCAAGGCGTGGGCAGGTCTGCGAAGCAGGCATCGGCCCGCTCGCGCCGGCCCGGGGTCGCGTCCCGGTTTCAGTGTGCGCGTTGCCCCTCCGGGGCCAAGGCCGGACACGCGGGAGTCAGTCGTGTGGCCGTAGGCCGCAGCCTTGTGAGTGAGGGACCTCGGATCCTCGCGCTATGGACGAGTGCGGCAGAAGGGCACCATGATGCTCAGCCTACTGACTGGTAATCATGGAGATGCCGATGACGGACCATGCCCGCCAAGCCCTGCTGCTTCTACGCGATCCGGGTCTGTTCCAGTGGTACGTGGTCCCGCTGCTGCTGATAGTCATTTACATCTACGCCGCCGAGGTACAGCGCCGGAACTGGAGCATTCCTCTGGCCGGGCTGGCCCTGTGGGGCATGGACTGGTTCAACGAGATCTGGAACGCCCTCGTCTCCCATTTCACCGGTCGGGCACCCGTCTGGGGCGCGGTCGGGAAGACGGCCTACCAGATCCTGATCGGCCTCAACATCGAGATCTGCTTCATGTTCGCCATCATGGGAGTCGCGGCCGCGAAGATGCTTCCGCCCGATCCGGCCAAGCGTGTGCTGGGGGTCCCCAACCGATGGCTCCTTGCGGCGGTGAATGCCGCGCTCTCGGTCGGAGTGGAACTGCTCTTGCACGCGGCAGGGGTCCTTACCTGGGACTGGCCCTGGTGGCAGGCCGGTTGCCCCTATCTCATCTGGCTGGTCGGCTATCTCCCCTTCTTCGTCGTCTGCTTCTGGGTGCACGACATGAAACGAGTCTCGACGAAGGTGGTGACCGTTGGTGCCATCTTCGCCGTGGACGCGGCAGCGCTCGTGGTCTTCGGATCCTTGGGGTACCTCTGAGACTGGGTGCACCCATCGGGGCGGGCGGGTCAGGAGGGTGTCACGAGCCACCTGTTGTGGTCATCGCCGGCTGTATCGTCGCGGCGGGAGCAGGTACCGGAGGGGTGGCGGGCGTGTAGGCCGGTGCCACGGGGGCAGCTTGCTGGGGCAACGGCGCCTGTGGTGCCGCCTGCGACGGCGGTGATGGCTGAGGTGCTGGGGGCGTCGGTGCGGTTGCCCGAGGTGGCGGCGGGGGAGATGCCGGGACGCTCGGTGAGACCACCGGTGCGGCGGGGGCCCGGGGCGGTGTGGCCGTCCGGGTGCCTGCAGACACAGAGGCGTGGCCGGTGGGCGCGTTTGCCGACGGTGGCCCGGTCCGTACGGCGTCCTTCGCGGTCGGACGCGGACTGACGGGTCCGGCTGCGGCCGTCCGGCTTGGGTTCGCACCCGTCCTGCCACCGGGCGTTCGGCCGGGTGCGGCGGGCACCGACACGAGCCCCGTGTTCGGCTGGGAGTCGCTTTTCGGCGTGTGTGCGTAGGCCAGGCCCAGTCCGAAGGTCGTGGCGCCGGCGGCCACGCCCAGGCCGAGTGTGCTCAGGGTGACCCGGCGCAGCGCGGTGCGGCGGCGGGACACCTGTGCCTGGCGAAGGGCCCGTCCGCTGCGGGCGACGACAACCGTACGCTGCATCAGCTGACCTCTCCTGAGCGATGGCATGGCCGTGGCGGCATCGTCCGTCCTTGGATCCTCGGTGAACTGCCCGATGGGGCAGTCGGGCGTGCGTTCTGGGGGGTCCGCTCGGATTGGGCCGCTCGGTCGCCGATGCGCCGATCGAAGTGGCGCCGGGAGTGATCGCGGCCCGGTGCGCCCGGTGCCAGCGCGCCCACCTGGTGCTGGTACCAGGTGGGCGCGCCGTGCTGGGGGGACCGCCTGGGCGGGTTACTTCTGCGTGCTGCGGGCGGCGTCGATGATGAGGCCGGCGACCATGTCGGGGTGGGAGACGGCTGCGGCGTGGGAGGAGTTGATCTCGATGGTGTGGGCGTGGGCGCGCTTGGCCATGAAGCGCTCGGCGGCCGGCGGGATGGTCTTGTCGGCGTCGGCGACGAGGTACCAGCTGGGGATGGTCTTCCAGGCGGCGGCCGCGCTCTTGTCGGTGAGGGCGGTGGCGTCGATGGGCCGCTGGGTGGCGGCCATGACGGCTGCGGTGGTGGCCGGGACGTCTCCGGCGAAGGCGGCGCGGAACTTGTCGGGGTTGACGTACAGGTCGGTGCCGCTGGTGCCGTCGGCCTTGGGGTAGGACACGTTGGTCAGGGCGGTGGGCAGCTGGCTGCCGGCGAACTTGCCGAGGATGTCGTTGGCGCTCTCGCCCTTGTCCGGGGCGATGGCGGCGATGTAGACGAGGGCCTTGACCTGGGGGTCGCCGGCCGCCGCGTTGGTGATGACCTCGCCGCCGTAGGAGTGGCCGACCAGCACGATCGGGCCCTGGATGCTGTGCAGGACGCTGGCGAGGTAGGCCGAGTCGCTCGGCAGGCCACGCAGCGGGTTCGCCGGGGCGACCACCTTGTAGCCCTGCTGCTGCAGGTCCTTGATGACACCGTCCCAGCTGGAGGCGTCGGCGAATGCGCCGTGGACGAGGACCACGGTGGGCCGGGCGGTGGTGCCGGCCGAGTCGGGGCCGGGGGAGGCGGCTGACGCGTGGGTGCTCAGGAATGCGGTGGCGCCGAGAGCTGCGGTCAGGCCGAATGCGGTGGCGGAACGGCGGATCTTCATGAGAGGTGTCCTTGCAAGCGGGGCGTGGGGGTGGGGGTTTAAAACTCTTTCGGGCCCTGGCGGAGAGTCAGGGGCCCGCAGATGAGGTGTTACTCGATGACGAGCTGCACCGGGATGTTGCCGCGGGTGGCCTTGGAATAGGGGCAGAACGCGTGGGCGGTCTCCACGAGGGTCTTGCCCTGGTCACCGTGGAGGTGGTCGGGAAGCTCGACGCGGAGGGTCACCGCGAGGCCGAAGCCGGCGTCGGTGTCCTTGCCGATGCCGACCTCGGCGGTGACGGAGGCGTCCTTGGTGTCGATCTTGGCTTCGCGGCCGACGGCGGCGAGTGCACTGGCGAAGCAGGCGGCGTACCCGAGTGCGAACAGTTGCTCGGGGTTGGTCCCCTGGCCGTTGCCGCCGAGGGCGACCGGGAGGCCGAGGGCCAGGTCCAGGGTGCCGTCGGTGCTGGCGGCGCGGCCTTCGCGTCCGTTGGCGGTGGCTGCGGCGACGTAGAGCGGGTCCACGAGGTCACCTTTCGTCTTCGGGGCGGTCCGTCCGCCGTACGAACACGATAGTTGCATACAATTAAATCGTGCGCAAGGTAATCGGGTGCGATGAAAATGAAGGCTCGCGTCGTACCATCGGCAGCATGAGCCAACACCCCGCGCCGCCTGCTGCTCCCGTCGACCTCGACCAGCTCCAGCTCGACGGGCTCCTCTGCCTCGCAGTCCACTCCACGGCGCGTGCTTTCGACCGGGTCTACCGCCGCCTGCTGGAGGACCTGGACCTGACGTACCCCCAGTACCTGGTGATGGCAGCGCTGTGGCGGCACGGCCCGCTCCCGGTCAAACGGCTGGGCGAGTTGCTGCGCCTCGACTACGGCACCATGTCACCGCTGCTGAAGCGGCTCGAGGCCGCCGGCCTGGTCGCGCGCCGACGGGACCCACGCGACGAGCGGTCCGTCCTGGTCGAGCCCACTGCCGAAGGCACTCGACTTAAGGACCGGGGGAGGGAGGTGCCCTTGCGCCTCGCCCGGGCCACCGGCCTCACCTCGCAGCAGGCGGCCGATCTGCACGCCCAGCTCGCGCACCTCACGGCTGCGCTCGACGCCTCCACGGCCTGACGGGCCAGGGCGCGGCAGGGACACGGGGCAGGCGTCGCGAGCCGTCGTCCGCACGGGAGATGCTCCGGGGCCGTGACCGGGATGCGGCCTTCCATGGCGCGTACACGTCTATTACCGTGGAGTAGCCCGAGGGGCCGCTTCCCCCAGCGGACCCCAGACCGGGCTGTGCTGACGCGTCAGCACGGTGCGGGCCACTGCTACCCCCGTGGTGGCTCGCACCATCGGACGATCGCGCCCGCCTTCCCTCGACACCGCCCGGCAGAGGCGGAAGCCCCTCGCGCCGAGATCACCGGCGGCGGGCTACGGCTCTTCGGCGGCGCGGCGGCGGGAGGCGATTTCCAGTGCCAGCGCCGCGTGGTCGGCGAACGCCTGCAGAGGCGTCGTCTCCTCGGGTGTGAAGGGATGGCCTCCCGTGCGACGGGCGATCAGGAGGACGCCGCGGGGCTGGCAGGTACCGCTACCGAGCGGGGCGGCGACGGCGGGGCCGAAGCCCTGCCAGCGCGGCAGTCCGGTGATGATGCGGGGGTCCTGGCTCACATCCGTGCTGGTGGCCGTGCGGCCCCCGGTGAACGCGGCCCCCAGGAAGGTTCCTTCCAGGGGCAGCAGCAGGCCGCGGTGCTCCTCGGCGTCCAGGCCTTCGGCGTACTGCACAAAGAGGCCGTGTCCGGGAGTGGGCAGCGGTACCGCGATGGCTCCCAGGTCCGCCGCGAGGATCTCCAGGCAGGCCCGGACCAGGTCGCCGAGCACGTTCTGCTCGGGGGTGCCGGACAGCAGACGGCAGGTGATCCTGCTGCTGGCCTGCAGCCACCGGTCGCGCACCCAGGCCGTCCGGTGCAGGCGGGCGTGGTCGATTGCGACCCCGGCGGCGGCGGCGAGGACCCGCAGCACCGACTCGTCCTCGGCGTCGAACGGGGTGCCCCCGTGCTTCTCGGTGAGATAGAGATTGCCGACGATCTCGTTGCGAATCCGGATCGGGGTGCCGAGGAAATCGTGCATGGGCGGGTGATGGGTGGGGAATCCCACGGACGCCGGATCGGCCGTGAGGTCGAGGAGGTGCAGTGGCTCGGGCTGGCTCAGCAGCCCACCGGGGACGCCGTGCCCGGACGGGAACGGTCCGATCGCCGTCACCTGAGCGGCGGTAACTCCCGTGAAGAGGAAATTGGTCAGCTTCCGGTCGTCGCCGACCACGCCCAGGGCGCCGTAGCGGGCGTCCACCAGCGCCGCAGCGGACTCGACGATCTGCTGCAAAGCGGTGTCTAGCTCGAGCGCCGGTCCCAGTGACAGGACAGCTTCCAGGAGGCTGCGGAGCCGGTCCCTGGTGCCGCGTGCCTGGTCCAGGCGTGTCTGCAGCTGTGCCGACAGCCGGTCGGAGCGCAGCTGTGAGAACTTCGGCGACGGCTCCTCCGGCATGGCCTCCTCCGCCGCTGTGGTCGGTCCACCCTGAAGCCAGATTAGTCCTACCGGACGGCACCGGCGGGGTCCGTCGCCGGCGGCTGCTTCCGTCGAGCGGCGCGGAGGGCGCCTGCCTAAGGTGAGAGCGACGGCTACCGGACCGGACGATTCGACCGCAGCCGAGCGGTCGGACGGCTCCGCGCCCCGTCGTGGGAGGTCAGCCATGACCAGTGCACGTGACGTGATGCACGCAGGCGCGTTCTGCGTGGGTGAGGACGAGTCCCTTCTCGACGCAGCCCGGATGATGCGCGACCAGGGCGTGGGGGCGCTCCCGATCTGCGGGCAGGACCAGAAACTCAAGGGCATCATCACCGACCGCGACATCGTCATTCGTTGCCTGGCCGAGGGCAAGAACCCCACCTCCATGAAGGCCCGCGAACTCGCCGGGCACCTGCACTGCGTGCGGGCGGACGACGACATCGACACCGTGCTGCGCAAAATGGAGCAGCACCAGATCCGCCGCATCCCCGTGATCGACGGCGACCGTCTCGTCGGCATGATCAGCGAGGTCGACCTGGCCACCGGACACCGCGAGGGACAGCGACTCACCGACGAGCAGATCCTGGAGTTCATGGACAAGATGTACGTCAAGGCCTAACCCCTGCTGACGGCTCCGTGCCGGTCCCGGCCGGCGACTGAAGGGGGCCCGGCCGGGACCGGCACGGGGCTGGATGGCTGTCCTTTGGGGCGATCCGTTCGCCCCTCTGATGCGCAGACTCGGGGCATGGCGAAGTGGTCATGGGATGCCCGGGGCGCGACGGTGGCGGGTGTCACCGTCAGTGTTCGTGCGCTCCTCGCTGCGGCGACCGGATCCGCGGTCGTGTGGTTCGTGCTGATGAACACCGCAATGGTGGACATCCACCTGTGGGGCGTCTGCACGGTCAGGGTGCGGCTATGGGCGCTGCTCGCCGGGCTCCCGCTGGCCGGGGCCATCGGCTGCTCGCTGATCAGGCGCCGGCTGGGGGGTTCGCGAAGTGAGTAGCCAGGAACTGAGGCTGCCGCACCGGGGCGTACTCCGGCCGGACCAACGCTGGTCGAACCGGCCGGGGCGCGGTGGTGGGTTCACGGCCGCCTGAACGCGAGTGTCATTCCGTCCGCCACGGTGAGCAGCACCGCGTCGACCCGCGCATCGGATCTGACGATGTCGTTGAACGCCTGGATGGCGGCCGCGTCGCCGACCGCCCAAGAGTTCACGACCTCCCCCGAGTACAGCGTGTTGTCGATGGCGATGAGCCCGCCCGGGCGGGTGCGACGCACGATTTCCTCCCAGTAGACCGGATAGCTGATCTTGTCGGCGTCGATGAACGACATGTCGATCCATGGCTCGTCGGGCAAGGACCGAAGCGTTTCCACCGCTGGCGCCAGCCTGAGATCGATCTTTTTTGCGACGCCCGCCTCGGCCCACGCCTCGCGGGCCACATCGGTCCATTCCCGGGAGATGTCGCAAGCGGTCAACTTCCCGTCCTCAGGCATGGCCAAGGCCATGGACAAGGCGGACAGGCCGGTGAAGGTCCCCACTTCGACGATTCTGCGGGCACCGGTCAGCCGGACCAGGAAAGCCAGAAAGGGCGCTTGCTCGGGAGCGATCTGCAGACGTGGGACCTCGGGGAAGCGGCTGCGGGTGGCCTCGACGAGATGCTGCTGCACAGGATGAAGCGACGGGTTGTGGCTGAGGACGTAGTCGTAGAGCTCGGGTGTGAGAGGAGGACCCTTGGGCTCGGCCATCACTGTTCCCTTCTCTGCATCTTCTGTCCCGGGCGAAGCACGGGGCTGCCTTGGACTGCAATCCCCCTCCGTGTTGTCCGAGTATGTCCGGTGAATCCGCTCCGCTTCGCCGGGCATGAACATGACCGGTAGTGGGGCAGCGGACCGAGGCGCCGAACCTGTGCCCCTGCCGCCACTATCAAGGCTGTCCAGCATGCGCGGCGCGGCTGCCGCCGGGCTCCGTGGCACGGGAAGACCGACGAGGCGGGGACCTCAGACGGGTTCCGATCTCAGCGCCCGATCTGCTCCAGACGGCGGAACCGGGCCGCGGACCAGGTGGCGTCCAGCGACACGAGGCTGACACCGTGCCAGCCCAGTTCGACGAAGGCGGGCATGAGGGTGTCGCGGCCGAGGTCGCTGACGCCGCCCTTGCGGTAGGCGATCCAGATCTTCGCCTGGTCGGGCGCGGACGCCAGCACGGCGGGAGCATCGCGGTGCAGTTCCACCGTGTCCTCGGCGAACAGCACGATCACGTCCGCGGGCTCTCCGCTGCCGCCGCGAGGCGTGAGCTGGAGGATGGTACCGGTCGGCAGGGGAGTGAGTACGGGCGGTTCGCTGTCCGGCGCGTTGACGACGGTCAGCACGGATCCGGGTTTGACCCCGACCTTCTCAGCTGCTGTTTTCGGCATGCGGGGCTCTCTCTGCTCTGCTTTTCTGCGGGAGGGGCGGTGGCGGTGGGGTGGCGGCCCAGGGGTGGAGGAGGCCGCCGGGCCGTGTTCAGGTGGGAAGGACTCACCGAGACATCTTGGAGTGGCAATGAGCTCCGTACGCTGGGATCCCGGGCAATACCTGCGTTTCGCCAACGAACGTACTCGACCGCTGCATGACCTGCTGGCTCGGGTCCCCGTACTTCCCCGCGAACCGGCTTCCACGATCTTGGACATGGGGTGCGGGCCGGGCAATTCCACACAGGTGCTTCGGCGGCGCTGGCCCGAGGCACGGATCATCGCGGTCGACAGCTCGACCGACATGCTCGCCGCCGCCCGAACAGCGGGTGAGCCGACCGCCGACTACGTGCTCGCCGACGCCCGGCAGTTCGATGTCGCCGCCGTGATGCCCGACCTGATCGTCAGCAACGCGATGCTGCATTGGGTCCCCGACCACCGCGAGCTCCTTCTCCGCTGGGCGGCCGCTCTGCGTCCGGGCGCAAGCCTCGCTGTGCAGGTTCCCGGTAACTTCACCGCGCCGAACCACACCCTGCTTGCCGGGCTCACCCGCACGCGGCGCTGGAACAGGGTCCTCAGCGGGATCATGGATGGATTCAGCGTCATCGAGCCGGCCGAGTACGTGGAGACCCTGGCCGGCGCCGACTGCACGGTCGACGCCTGGGAGACCACCTACAGCATTTTGCTCTCCGGCCCCGACGCTGTCCTCGAATGGGCGATGGGGACCGGTCTGCGGCCCGTGCTCACCCGGCTGGACGACCCCGAAGAACGGGACCGCTTCCTTGCGGCATACAGCGCCCTGCTGCGCGATGCCTACCCGGTTGGCCCGCATGGCACCGTCTTTCCGTTCCGGCGGATCTTCGCCGTGGCCACCCGCCGATAGCCGATAGTGCCCTGGGCGGGACGCGGCCGCGGCGCCCAGGGGGCTGTTGCCGCACTCGGATGAACGGCGGCCACGCCTGCCTCTTCCGGCCGGAGACTGAGGGGGCGGGTGCCGCGGATGCGCCGGCCAAGAGCGCGGAATACCCTCGAAAGGAGTTTGCAAGATGGCGGTGATGCAGTGCCCACACATGGCGTGCCTGCGCGTCCAGGTAGTCCTGCATCCGACGGGCCGGCCGGGCATGTACCCGTGCCAGGGGATGAGCCGTCCGGGGTGGACTTGCCAAGGGCGTCGTGGTGGGGCACGGAGTTCGTCGGGCGGGGCGCTGAACTGGCCCAGTTGGATCACTGTGCGGCGCAGGCCGTGGGTGGCGTCCCCTGGGTCGTGGCCCTGGAGGGTGAGGCGGGAATCGGCAAGACCGCGCTGGTCCGCTACTTCCTCGGCCACAGCGGTCACAGCTTCCGGACCTGCTGGGCTTCCGGCGACATGGCCGAAATCGACCTGTCCTACGGAGCCCTCGATCAGCTTCTGCGCCAGCTTCCGCCCGGCACGCCCGGCCTGCGGGAGCTATTGGCAGCCCTCGGCCCACGCGCCACACCCATAGCCGTCGGAGCCGACCTTCTGGCCGTGCTCGCCGCCGCGAGCGACGACAAACCCTTGGCCCTCGTCCTCGATGACCTTCCGCTGGTCGACCATCTGTCTCGTCAGGTCCTCGCCTTCATTCTTCGCCGCCTCTGGAGCGAACCCATCCTCCTCGTCGCCACCGCCCGCACCAACGACGGCGACCGGCAGGGCATCACCGAGCCGGATACCACCAAGCGCGCCCATGGCAGGGACGGCGCCACGTCGGCCACCGGTGCGGTCGCCTTCGACGGCGCTGCCACGGTGAACAGTGGCCTGCTCGGCGACCATTGGAGCAGTCTGTGGCGAAGCGTCGAGCATGTCACGACCCTGCACCTCACGGGCTTGGCCGCCGCCGAGACCGACGGTGTGGCCGAAGCCGCCGGCGCGACCAGCTTGAGCCGCGCAGCCCTTGACCGTCTCTGGCAGCACACCGGCGGTCACCCGCTCCACCTGCATTCGCTCCTCACCGAAGTACCCAGAGCCGCACTGGCCGACATGGGCCGGCCGCTCCCCGTCCCCTCTACCCTGGGTGCGGTCGTCCAGCAGACCCTCAACCACCTCCCCGCCGATGCCCGCCACCTCGTGGAAGCACTCGCCGTACTCGACACCTCGGTGCCACTGACCCTGGCCGGCCAGCTCGCCGCCGTCGACGACCCCACCCGTGCGCTCGGACCGCTTCTGGCCGCAGGGTTGGTCTCCTGGGACCCCACCGATCCCATCCCCCCTCTGCAAATCCACCACTCGCTCCAGCGCGACGCTATCTATCAGGCCATCAGCCCCGTCCGACGGGTGGTTCTCCACGAGGCGGCCGCCGGCCTCGTCCCCCCCGACCAGGCATGGGCCCACAAGGTGGCCGCTGCGACGGCCACTGATCCTGATCTCGCCGACCAACTCGCGCAGGAGGCGGCCCGGCAAGCAGCCGACTCGCGCTTCGAACGGGCCAGCACTTTGGAGCTGTGGGCAGCTGACCTCTCACCCGCCCGCGACGGCTACGAAGCACACCTACTCGCAGCCACCGCCTATCTCCTCGGGGGCTACGCCTACAAGCGTGCGAGTACGCTGCGCAGCGCCCTCGAAGGCTGTGCGCCTACCCCCCTGCGCGATACGCTCCTTGGTCAACTGGCATCCATGTTCGGGGATTTCCCCACCGCCGAACACCACTTGACGCGCGCCCTTGCCGCTTCCCGCGACGA
The DNA here is from genome assembly GCF_000744655.1 of Streptacidiphilus rugosus AM-16. Taxonomy (NCBI): domain Bacteria; kingdom Bacillati; phylum Actinomycetota; class Actinomycetes; order Kitasatosporales; family Streptomycetaceae; genus Streptacidiphilus; species Streptacidiphilus rugosus. Next base: position 412,487 of record NZ_JQMJ01000001.1, read on the forward strand.
GGAGACCACGCTCCTGGCGGAAATCTTCCTGGGCGCGTTCCACGTCCTGCAAGTCGAAGGAGCCAAGGCCATCCCGATCCTGCACCACGCACTCCAACGGCTGCCAGCCGACAGCCCTGACGCCTACTACGCCTGGGGGCGGCTCGGCACCTCCGTGGGCTACACTGAGGGTCCCGCCGCTGGCCTGCGCGTCTTCGCTGAGGCCCACCTTCCCGACGCTGCGGCTAGTGTCCCGCCCAGTGCCAGCGCTGTTCTGCGGTACCGCGGCACCCTGCGGGTGCGAGCCGGCCGACTCCAGGCCGGCTCCGACGACCTCACCACCCTCATCGCACGGGAACAGACCACCGATGGCATTCCCATCTACGTGCTGGAGTACTACCTACTCGCCTTCGCGCGCTACCTCGCCGGATACTGGGACGACGCCCTGATCCGCGCTGATCAAACCGTGCTCGTAGCCGACACCACCGGGCAGTATTGGGGGATGTCACCGGCATACGCCGTGGCAGCGATGACGCATGCGCAGCAGGGCCACTGGGCCCAGGCCCAGGCCGCTCTGGCCGACTGCCGGTACTGGACTGCCACGGCCTTCCCGCGGCTCAACGGCATCTACCCGGTCTTCGCCGATGCCGTCATCGCCCACGCCCAGGGCGACCGCACCGCCACAGCAGACGCCCTGCGTGCCCTGGACGACTTCTCGACGGTCGCCCCCGGACTGCGCAGGGTCTGGGCCGCCCTGTGGCCGCCCCTCCTGGTGGAGTCGCTCACCGACTCCGACCATCCCGCCCTCTTGGATCTCCAGCGAGCCGAGGACGCCGTCGCCGAGTTCGACCGTGTCGCCCACGACGCCCCGGCTCTGGCCACCACCGCCTGCTGGTTGCACGGCCGCCTCGCCGCCGCCCGCCACGACACCGCCACATCGCTCACCTGTTACCGAGCGGGTCTGGCGATCTCCGCAAGCGAAGGCGAGGACATCCCCTTGCATCGTGCCTTCCTCCACCACGACCTCGCCCGCCAACTCCTGACCACGCGCACTCCCCGCGACCGCAACGACGCCGTCGACCATCTCCGACACGCCCACCGCGCCTACATCAGGTTCGGCGCCCATCCCTACGCCGAACGCGCCGCTGCCGACCTGGCGGCCCTCGGCGCGTCCGACTCGGCCTCCGCCCCTGAACGCGCCTCGACGGCGGCTCTCGCGCAACTGACCGAACGTGAGCAGGCCGTCGCGCACCTTGCGACCCAAGGGCTCACCAACCAGGAAATCGGTCACGAACTCTTCGTCAGCCCGAAAACCGTCGAATACCATCTGAGCCACGTCTACGCGAAACTCAGCGTCGCCAATCGCCGCCAGCTCCGCAAGACGTTCGGCCCGCTGTCACCCACATCTGCTCGCCCGCTCTCCCGTCATTGAGCGACCAGCCGGTCTGCGGGTGAAAGGCCTACCGCTCCGAACCGCCGCTGGCGCCGGTCTTCGCCGACCGGCATCACCGCCCACGGCCACAGGCGCGGCCGAACCGGCCACCCCGCCCTCCTCCACTCGCACCGCTGTTCCGGGTCCGAAGGCAGTCCGTGCGTCGACCGGGCGAGTGATTGGCACCCGTAGACCGTTTGGGCCTGCCCTTCCGGGCGGACTAATCACCGAGCGCGAGATTCCGGCCGCCCTGGAGGCGTAGTGAGACTGCACCTGTGCGTGGGAGCTGTACTGACAGCACTGTCCGTCACTGTGACATCAGCCTGCACTGGCTCCGGAGGATCGCCTTCGGGTTCCACCCCGGGAGTGACCGCGACCACGGTCACTGTCGGCGGGCACGCCCCGTTGACCGGCCCTGCCGCCCCGGGCTTCATGGACTACCCGGTCGCGATCAGAGCGTATTTCGACTACGTGAACGCCAACGGCGGGGTCTACGGCCGCAAGCTCGTCTACGACTACAAGGATGACGCCTACAACCCTTCGAAAACTGTTGCAGTGGTCCACCAGCTGGTGGAGCAGGACAATGTCTATGCGATTCTGGCCGGCATCGGAACCCCGACGCACAGCAAGGTCGTCGACTATCTCAACGCCCAGCATGTCCCCGACCTCTTCGTCTCCTCAGGCTGTCTTTGCTGGAACCAACCCGGCTCCCTTCCCTACACCTTCGGGTTCCCCACCGATTATGTCCGCGAAGGAAAAATCCTGGGATCTTACGTCAAGAGCGCGTTTCCCGGGAAGAAAATCGCCTACTTCAGCCAGAGCGGCGACTTCGGCGAGAACGGGGTCAAGGGCCTGGATACGGTCCTTCCGCCCTCCTCCGTCGTCTCCCGCCAGACCTATGAGCCCGGGGCCATCGACATCACCCCCCAGATGACGGCCATTGCCCAGTCCAAGGCCGATGTGATCATCGCCTTCTCGATCGGGTCGGCCACCGCGATGCTCCGCCTTGCGCAGCTCAAGTTCGGCAACACCGCGCAGTTGGTGGTGAGTTACCCGGGCTCCGACCCGGTCACGCTCTCCAAGCTCCTCGCTTCCTACACCAAGCAGGGCGGCACCGCCGCGCAGGGGAACGCGCTCATCCAAGGGATGATCACCGACGCCTACCTGCCGCCTGCGACAGATACGTCGAACAGTTGGATCGCCCTCTTCGACAAGGTCCGCGCCCAGTACGCCCCGTCACTGCCTCTGAGCACCACGGTCCTGTCCGGCATGGCGGAGGCCTACACGTTCGTGCAGGCACTGCAGCGGGCAGGGAAGAACCCGACACGTCAGTCGATCGTGAACGCCGTCGAGCAGGGCGGCTTCACAGGTCCGGGCCTGGTCTCCTTCGCGTTTAGCAAGAGCTCCCACGCCGGATACGCGGGGAGCCAGATCGCCGTCGTCAAGGGCAATGGACTCGCCCTCCAGGGTCAGCCTCTGATCACGGACGACGGAACAGGGCCAGTCACCCCGTACGCGTCGCCGCCCGCCACAGCCCCCGCTCAAGGCATCCCGTCCCCGTGAGTCCAACGACCAGGAAGTGGCGGTCCGATGGAGCCGATGTTGGAGGTCTCCGGGGTGACGGTGCGGTTCGGCGGTGTGGTCGCACTGGACGGAGTGGACCTGTCGGTGCCCGCCGGGCAGGTGGTCGGTGTGATCGGCCCGAACGGTGCGGGCAAGACCACGCTGTTCAACGTGATGTGCGGGCTCGTCAGGCCCCAAGCGGGAAAGGTTACCTGGAAGGGCCGACGACTTCACAACCACCGGCCGCACCAGTTGGCCCGGCTCGGCGTCGCCCGAACCCTTCAGGGCCTCGGCTTGTTCCCGAACCTCTCGGTACTGGAGAACGTGGTGATGGGCGCCACCACGCAAGCTCGGACCGGCCTGGTGTCGGCTCTACTGGCACTGCCCAGGGCAGATAGCGAGGAAGCCGCGCTGCGGGAGCGGGCGATCGAGACGCTCCGAGATCTGGGCATCGGCACGCTGGCCGACAAAGCAGTCGGCGCGGTGGACCACGGTGCCCGGAAGCGGGTGGTGCTGGCTCGTGCCATGTTGAGCCGGCCCGAGTTGCTGCTGCTCGACGAGCCGGCGGCCGGGCTCTCCGAGCGGGATATTGCGGAGCTGGCCGCCCTGCTGCCGGGGCTGGCCCGTTCGGTGGTGCTGGTCGAGCACAACATGGACTTCGTCATGTCGGTCTGTCACGACGTGGCCGTGCTGGACTTCGGGAAGCTCATCGCCCGCGGTACGCCTGACGCCATCCGCGGTGACTCGGCCGTGATCGCAGCCTACCTGGGCAGGGAAGCCGACAACAGTGCTTGAGACGGACCGGCTCACCGTGGACTACGGTTCCGTGCGCGCCCTCGACGACGTCACGCTTCGGGTGCCGCGCGGCTCCATCACCGCCGTGCTCGGAGCCAATGGCGCGGGCAAGACCACATTACTGCGGACTGTCAGCGGTCTGGAGCACCCGGCGTCGGGCAGCGTCACTTTCGCAGGAGAGCCGATCCACGGACGTCGCGTCGAGGACATCGCCCGTCTCGGGCTCGCACATCTGCCGACCGGACAGGGCATCATCGGCGAGCTGACGGTGGCGGAGAACCTTCGGCTGGGTGAACTGATCTCCGGTGACGCGCCAGGCGTGCGACGCGAGACGCGGGACCGGATCTTCGGCATGTTCCCGGCGCTTCGGGAGCGCCGGTCCAACGCGGCGTCCTCGCTGTCTGGCGGCGAGCGGCAGATGTTGGCCCTCGGGCGCGCCCTGATGACCCATCCGCGTCTGCTGCTCCTGGACGAGCCGTCCTTGGGACTGGCTCCCCGCGCGGTCGCTCAGATCATGAACGTACTGCGGCAGTTGCAGGGGTCGAGCGGTCTCACGGTCCTGTTGGTCGAGCAGAACGCCAGAAGTGCCCTCTCCATCGCCGACCGCGTCGTCGTCCTCAGCCTGGGCCGAGTCGTCATCGACGAGGACGCCGCCGCGGTGGTCGCCAACCCTCGCATGGTCGAGCGGCTCCGCCACGCCTACCTGGGGTTCTAGTGCTGCGATTCGTCAACCTCACCCTTTCCGGCATCACGGACGGGATGATCTTCGCAACCGTCGCGCTGGCCCTCGTCATGATTTTCCGCTCCACCAGAGTCCTCAACTTCGCCCAGGGCGACATGCTGATGATCACCACCTTCATCGCGTGGACCGTCCAGAACGAGACCAGGTCTTACTGGCTGGCGCTGGGGGCCGCCCTGCTGGCAGGTGCGGCCTTGGGTGCCCTCACGGAGCGTGTGCTGATCCGGCCGCTGGAACGGAAGCCAGGGCTGAACGCGCTCATCGTGACCCTGGGAATGGCCAGCCTGCTCAGCGCCATTGCGGGAATGATTTGGGGCGCGCAGCCGCGCTCTTATCCACCGCCGTTCAGCGTCCAGGGCTTCTCGGTCGCTGGCTCCCGACTGCTGCTGTCGCCCACCGACGTCTTCACCATCGCCATGGTGGCGATCACCATGATCGCACTGGTGCTGCTCTTCCGGCGCACGACGTTGGGACTGCGGATGAGAGCTGCGGCGCTCGCTCCCGAGATTGCCAGGATCCTCGGAGTGCGAGTCGGACGGATGCTCACCACCGGGTGGGCGTTGGCAGGGCTGATCGGTTCTCTGGCCGGAGTGCTGACGGCGCCCTCGCTCTTCCTAGGACCGAACCAGTTCGACCCGGTCCTGGTCTACTCCTTCACCGCGGCGATCATCGGCGGGCTGGACAGTCCGGTCGGGTCGGTGGTCGGCGGGTTGCTGCTGGGATGCACGGTGAGTTACACGTCCGGGTACGCGGGCTCGGAGATCTCACCGCTCGGCGCCTGCGCGGTGCTGCTGGCGGTGCTCGTCGTCCGCCCGTCCGGCCTGTTCGGCACGAGCACCGCGAGAACGGCATGAGCCGCACACGCGTCGCGCTGGTGCACCTCGTGAAGCTGACGCTGGTCCGCCACTCGCTGACCGCGCTCGCGGGCCTGGCTCTTGTCTTCCTGGTCAGCGGGCAGCTCTCGCCCTACCGCGACCTCCAGGCCGCGCAAGTCGCCTACACGCTCTGCGCGACCGCCGGACTCACCTTCATGGCCGGGCTGAGCGGGCAGGTCTCGGTGGGGCAGGGCGCGCTCATGGCCGTCGGCGCCTACACCACCGCGTTGCTGATCGGCCATCTCCACTGGGCTTTGGCCGTGGTCCTGCTCTGCTCCGCGGCCGTCGCGGGAACCGTCGGACTCGTCCTGGCCGTGGCGGCGTCCCGGCTTCGAGGGGTCTACCTGGCGACCGCGACTCTCGCTCTCGCGGTCGGCCTCCCGGCGCTTGCCGACTACCCCGGCCTGAGCGGTGCCCTGCAGGGCGAGAACGGGCTGACGGTCAACACCTCGGCCCCGCCGGCCGGGCTGGGCCCGAACTTCCCGCTGGAACGCTGGCAGGCGTGGGTCAGCGGCCTGTGCGCCGTCCTCACTCTCTGGTTCCTCGCGAACCTCCAGCGAAGCCGCTACGGCCGACTGATGCGTGCCGCCCAGGACGACGAGTCGGCGGCAGCCCTCAGCGGGGTCCGCATCGCCCGATTGCGCGTCCTGGCCTTCGTCATCGCAGCGGCCTGCGCAGGTCTCGGCGGCGGGCTGCTGGCCTGGGTCAACTCGCTCGCCGCGCCAGGGGCCTTCACGTTGGACCTGTCCATCGCGCTGCTGACAGCCGCGATCCTGGGCGGGGTCGGAAGCCTGGCCGGTGCCGTGTGGGGTTCGCTGTTCCTCGTGGTGATCTCGTCCTGGACCTCCGGCCTCTCATCCAGCAACCAGCTGCCGGCCAACGTTGCCGACAACCTGCCAGGTGCGATCTACGGCGTCGTCCTCATCGTTGTGATGCGGGGCTTCCCCGGCGGCATCCAGCAGGGTCTGCGCCGCCTCGGCGCCCGGCTCGCCAGGAGGGTCCTGATAAGTCGTCGTACCGAAGGTGGTCGCTGAGTCTCCGTAGCTCAGGAATGCGGACCGTGGGGCCGGAGACCGCACCGATCAGGCGCCTCGTCCCGGTCTCGACTCCTCGCGTCGGCGCCGCCCCAGTCCTGCTGGAGGGAGATCCGTGCCGGGTCCGCTGCCCCACTCAGTGACTGCTGAGAGTGGTGCGCAGCTCGCGACGGGAGGCGACACCGAGCTTGGTGAAAACGTGAGCCAGGTGGTATTCGACGGTCTTCGGGCTGACGAAGAGTTCGCGGGCGACTTCCCCGTTGGTCAGTCCGGTGGCCACCAGCCGGGCGATTGTCTGTTCGCGGTCGGTCAGCGCCGTCGTGGCGGATGCTGGCCCGGTGGCCAGGTGGTCGCCGCCGGCGTCCAGATCGCGGGCGACCCGTTCGGCGAAGGGTGCCGCGCCCAAGGCGCCGAACCGCTCGTGGGCGGAGTTGAGCTGTTCCAGGGCGCGCGGCTTGTCGCCCGAGGCCAGCAGGAGCCGACCCAGTGCGTGCTCCAAGCGGGCCCGGTGGAACGGGACGTCGCCTTCGCCGGACGGCTGGGCCAGGCCCGTCTCGTAGGCCTCCCGGGCAGCGTCGGGCAGGCCGTGTGCTTCGGCGAGCTGTCCGGCGGCCCGTGCGGCGGCGAGACGCAGGCTCACCATGTCGGCGGCAAGGGCTTGAAGGCGCTCCAGGGTACGCTCGGCTGCGGGCAGATGTCCGGTGTCGGTCAGTGCTTCGACCTCCAGAGGGAGGAACCACATCTTGGCGGCGATGTAGGCGCCCGCGGTGGGCCGGGCGAAGACCGGTTCGAGTACGCGGTACAGGGCCTCGGAGTCGTCCTGGGCCTGGGCCAGCGCTGCCTCGGCGCGCACGGGGTAGACCCAGTCCCGTTCGGGGGCCGCTGCGCCCTGGACCCATTGCTGGCATGTCCGCAGGTGCTCGCGAGCCGCTGCCCAGTGGCCCCGGCCGGCGGCCAGGACGCAGGCGATTGAGTGGGCGCGGGCGGCGGCGGGCAGCGCGCCGTCGGCCACCGCGACGGTCATCGCCTGGTCTGCGGTGCCGGCGGCCTGATCCCACAGGCCGAGCTGGTACTGGCAGTCGGCGAGGTAGCTGAGCCCGGCGGTGCGCATGTAGCCGACTCGGGCGCGGGGCCGGCCGAGGGTGGTGGAGAGATCGTCGAGTGCTCTGCGCAGGTCTCCTGATTGTTCGCGGAACACGCCGCGGCAGACGGCCAGCATGCCCTGTTCGTCGGGGACCTTGTCCGCAGGGTCGGGCAAGTGTGTCTGTTCAAGTACGGTCAGGGCTGCCTTCGGGCCCTCGAGGAAGGCTTTGCAGCAGGCCAGTCCCCAGTAGGCCTCGATGGCGGCGCGAGGGTCGAGACCGCCCTGCTGCACGGCCGGCCGCAGCAACTGGGCTGCCTCCTCGCAGCGGACCAGGAGGGCGTACATCGTGCCGAGGTTCACTCTGGCCACCGCCTCGACCAGTTCCGCCCCCTCTGTGTGTGCCTGTTCGATGGCCTCGTGGTAGAGCCTCTCGGCCGTGGGCAGCTCGCCACGCCAGTGGGCGTAGCGGGCCAGCAGACAGGTTCGCAGGGCGCTGGGGGCGCAACGTTCGACCGCCTCGCGCAGAGCGGCGGTCCGGTCGCGGTCGTAGGTGGGCATGTAGCTCAGATGCATGGTGGCGGTCAGTAGCCTGCGTTCCACCTCGGCTCGGGTGGTGGAGAGTTCGGCCGCCCACAGCAGCAGAGTGGCGGCGCGGTCGGCGTGGTCGGCGGCGGCCTTCCGATGTGCCTCCTGCTCGAGTTCCCGGGCCAGTTCCGGGTCGGCGCTTCCCGCGGCGGCCACGCGGTGGGCCCAGGCGGCATCCTTGTTCACCAGCGGGACGGCCGCCCGGTGCAGCGCCTGGCGTTGCGGGGGAGGCAGGGCCTGGTAGACGGCGTCGCGCTGGAGCGCATGGTCGATCTGCACGGGACAGGAGGGGTCGGTGGGCCACCAGCGCACCAGCCCGTCGGCCAGTGCCGGTTCGAGAGCCTGGGCGGGGTCCTCGATGTCGGCCAGTGCTCCGGCCCAGGCCAGCGGGACGCGTGCGTCGAGTACCGAGAGTGCTTCCACGAGGGCGCGGGACTCCGGTGGCAGCCCGTTCAGCACGGAGCGGACGGTGGCTGTGAGCGAGCCGGGCACGGCGAAGGTGTATCCAGGGTCGGCCAGCCGGCTGGGCTCGGTGGTGGTCAGGACGGAGCGCAGGTAGAGCGGGTGGCCGCCGGTGTGCCGGCAAAGGCGCTGGGCGGCGGGCAACGGGAGCGTCTCACCGCTCAGCTCCGCGGTCAGGTGGATCACATCGTCGGTGTCGAGGCCGGTCAGATGGATGAGCTGGGTGTGCTCGACGGCTCGGATCAGTCGCTGCCAGGCTGTGGCGTCGTCGAGCGAGGGCGTTGCCGGCCCTGCGCCGCTGCGTGCTGTGAGGATCACCAGCACGCGATCGGCCCACAGGCGGCGCAGCACGAACCCGAGTGCTTTGACGGAGGCCTCGTCGGCCAGTGGAACGTCGTCGACGACGATCACTACCGGGTTGGTCTCCTCCAGTGTGCCGAGGAGACCGATCAGCTCGGCGCCCACGGCCATGGGGGCGGTGGTTGAGTCGACGCCTTGGACGAAGAGCGGGAAGTCCTTGAGTGTTCGCGGTTCGATCCGCCGGACCAGTTGCTCGATCGCCCCGAACGCCCAGTCCCGCTCGCTTGCGTCGCACCAGGCGTACAGGACGGTGAAGCCCTCCAGATCGCGGAGTGCGCGGCGTACCAGTGCGGTCTTGCCGATCCCTGCATCGCCGGTGATGACGGCGACGGAGGGCACCCCGGAGCGCGCGTCGTGAACCGCTTGGCGCAGCAGGGCGATTTCGGCCTCGCGGCCGACAAAGCTGTCCGCGTTTGGCGAGTCCATGGCAGACTCCTCGCTTCTGGTGCGTTCGACTCCGTACGGATGGGTATCCCGACTTGTCACCGTCACCAACAACCCATTGAACATTCAAACCCCTGTTGACGGGATTTCTCAATGGGGGCCGTCTTCCCTGGCGGTTCGGACGGGTCACTTTTGCCAGATTTTCCGGTACGCCTCCTGGTAACCCTGCGGGTTCCAGGACTCGGCTCCGCCGGAGTTGGCCGCCGTAATGATCTTCACGGGTGCGACGTAGCCGCTGGGCGGCCGGCCGGCGAAGGAGCGGTTGAACTCGTCCACGATCTGCCAGCCCTGCTCGGTCAGCGGTTCGGGCACGGTGGCCGCCTGGAATTGCTTGCTGTTGATCCGCTGGAAGGCCGAGGGGTCGCCGTCGCCGGCCCCGATGTTGTGGGGGCTTCCGCCGCCGTTCTTTCCGGCTGCGCGCAGAGCGGCTGCGCCGTCCGCGAAGTAGAGGTCGTTGATCGCGACGGAGTAGGTCCATCGGTTGCCGAACCGTGACAGCAGTGAGGAGACCTCCTGGGGCATACGGGTCACCGCGTCGGTGATTGGGATGTTCTCGTAGCTGAGCACTTGTGTGCTCGCGCAGCTTGTGAGCTCCTTTTTGATGAGCTGGCTCTTGTTCTCGGCGAAGGGGATCGAGGAGTCGGTGAAGACGACCACGCCGGCGTGGCCGCCGGACTTGGCGATGATCCAGTCCGCGCTCAGCCGGGAGACGTCCTCCACGCGAGTGGTGATGTTGTCGAACAAGCGGGGGTCGGCGCTGGGTCCTGGGTTGTCGACGGCGTGCCAGCCGATCAGTGTGATTCCCGCCGCGTTCGCCTGCGCGACCTGTTGGGCGGTGCCCCGCGGGTCGAAACCGCCGATGACGATGCCCGACGGCCGCAGCGCGACGGCTTCGCTCATTGCCGCCTGGAGTCCGGTCGGGGTTCCTTGCCCGTCGATGACGCGTACGTTCCAGCCGATCGTCTGCGCGGCCCCCCGGACTCCTGCAGCCACGCCGGCCACTCCGGGGTTGGTCATGGTTTCCGCGACGAACACCAGGGTCTTGCCCGGCATCGCTCGCGGTCCGGTTGTCGGGCCGGCCCACGGGGTGGTCACGTTCTCGGCCTGCGCGGTCGCCTGATCGGCTCGTGCCATCGCGGAGGCGCATCCGGTGCCGGTTGCCGGCCCGCCGGAGCCCGAGCCCGACCCGCAGCCTGCGGTCGCCACAGCCGTGCAGACGGCGACGGACAGGCTCATCAGAAGTACGCGGGCGCGGTCCAAGCGGGAGCCTCCAAACCAGCCTGGCGGGCGACGGAAGACATGACGGACAGGCGCACCAAAACATGACAATCTAACCACTGTTTGGTGCGTCCGGCGGTGACGGCGCGGGCCGGTCGGCCCGCGCCGTGGTCGTGGGCCGCCCGCCAGGTCCCCGGCCCGTCGATCCGGCGCGCTCCGCCCGCGTCCCGGAGCGCAGGCGGCGGCGCCTCACCGACCCGCCGATGGCCACCGCGATCAGCAGGATGATGCCGTTGAACAAGGGCGTGGCCCAGAAGGCGGCCCCCAGCTGGCCGATACCCGCCAGGCCCTCCGCCAGGATCGCGACGGCGAAAAGGGTTCCCAACGCGTTCGGTCGACCGGGTTTGACGGTGGTCGAGCCCAGCAGCGCACCCACGAACGCGGGAAGCAGATAGTCCATGCCGATGGTGGGGTTGCCCAGCTGCTGCTGCGCGGCGAGCAGCACCCCGGCGAAGCCGGCGACCAGCCCCGCACCGACGAACGCGTAGATGCCGTAGCGTCGCGTGGGGATGCCGAGAAGCCGTGCCGCGCGTGGATTGGAGCCGATCACGTACATGTACCGTCCGAGCGGCAGGCGCTCCAGCATCGTCCACAGCAGCGCCGTCAGCGCCAGGACGTACCACCCCGGTACCGGCAGTCCGAGCCAGGTGGCGTCGTACAGCGCGATGAAGCCCTGAGGCAGCCCTGTCGGCGACGGCACGATCCGGGCGCCACCGGTGATCCAGCCGGTGAGGGCGTACAGCACGCTGCCGGTGCCCAAGGTGGCGATGAACGAGTCGATGTGCGCGAACTCCGCAAGCAGGCCGTTGGCCAATCCCACCACCCCCCCGAGCAGCACGACGACGAGGCCCGCCGCCTGCCAGGGCCAGCCCTCCTGCACGATCAGTTCGAGGGCCACGACATGGGCGAAGCCCAGTGCGAAACCGATCGACAGATCGAACTTGCCGAGCACGATCGGGATCATCGCCCCGAGCGCGAGCAGGGCCGACACGCCGTTGTTGGACACGATCGCGGACAGATTGGCGTGTGTGGGAAACGTGTCGGGCAGCGCCGCGGAGAACCCGGCGAACAGCGCCACCCCGAGGGCGGGCAGGCCGTAGGCCGCCATCAAGTGCCAGGCTTCGTGCCGTTGGGCCGCGACGCGCGTCGGAGAGCGCGATCCTGGGGGCGTCATGCGCGCCTCACCTTCCGTCCTCATCCGCAGCGGGGGCGGCGGACGGGGGAGCAGTCATCGAAGTGGTCCGGACCAGCGCCGACACGCTCAGCGCCGGGCCGGTCAGCTCGGCCGCAACCTGCCCGCGCACGAACACCAGCACGCGGTGGCAGACGCGCACCAGCTCCTCGAAATCGCTGGAAACCAGGACGACCGCCAGTCCCGCCGTGACCTCTTCCGCGAGGAGTCGGTGGATCTCCGCTTTGGCGCCCACGTCCACGCCTGCGGTGGGTTCCTCCAATACCATCAGCCGCCGCCGCAGCCCGAGCCACCGCCCGATGACCACCTTCTGCTGGTTGCCGCCCGACAACGTCGCCAGCGGCGCTTCACTGTTGCTCGGGCGCACACGGAAGCGCTCGATCAGGGACGATGCCCCTGCCCGCTCGTCGCGGGGCCGGATCCACGAGATCGTCCGCCGTCCGGTGGCGCGCGGGTTGGGGAACAGGTTCTCCCGCACGGTCAGATCCAGCCCGCCTCCCTCCTCCAGGCGGTCTCCCCCCACGAAACTCACTCCCGCGCCCACCGCCTCGGCGACCGACGCCGGACGGTACGGGCGCCCCGCCAGCCGCAGGTCGCCCTCTGCCAGCGGCACCAGCCCGGCAAGCGCCCGGCCCACGCTCTCATGCCCCGCCCCCGTCAGGCCGGTCATCCCGACCACCTCGCCCGGTAGCACGTCCACATCGACCGGTCCGGCCACGGGCGTGCGCACCCGCCGCACCCGCAGCAGCGCGGCGCCCCCGGTCGGTGCCGGCGGCGCCTGATAAGTGGTGAGTTCCTGCCCCACGATGTCGTGGAGCAGCCGCGTCGGGCCGTGGACGGCGAGTGCCCCCTCGCGCAACAGCTGTCCGTCGCGCAGCACGGCGAAGCGGTCGGCTACCTGGTACACCTCGTCGAGCCGGTGGCTGACGTACAGCACCGCACGCCCCCGGTCCCGCAGCCGGTGCAAGGCTCGGAACAGCCGGGCGCTGTCGACCGCCGACAAGCTCACCGTCGGCTCGTCCAGCACGACCAGGTCGGCGTCGGCGGCCAGTGCCCGGGCCACGGCGACCATCGACCGCTCCGCGCGCGAGAGCTCTCCCGCCCGGGTGCGGGGATCGATCCCCTCCAGCAGACCCGTGAGCACATCCGAGCCCTGCTCCTGCACTCGCCGCTGGGAGATCAGCCCCTTCGAGCGGGGGTACCCGAGGCCCAGCGCGATGTTCTCGGCCACGGTCATCCACTCCACCAGCGCCGGATCCTGGTGCACGAACGCCATTCTCCGCGCAGCCGCCCGGGACCCCAGCCGGTCACCCGCCACCCACACGTGGCCGGCGTCCGCGTGGTGGATCCCGGCCAGGATCTGGATCAGCGTCGACTTGCCCGCCCCGTTGGGCCCCACCAGGGCCAGGACGCTGCTGCCGGCGATGTCCAGGTCCAGCCCGTCCAGCGCCACCGTGCCGCCGAACCGCTTCCCGAGTCCGCGTACCCGCACCAGCGGCGTCCCGACTCTGCTTGTCGCCGTCACCCACGTCAGCCTAGGTGCCCCTGACATCCGGCGATGGCCAAGACGCGCCGTCCGATCGCACCCGGGGGATCGCCACGGTGGCCTGAAGGCCCCGGTTCGGTGGAGCTCGCCCGGTGGCTGCCGCCGGTCGGCCTTACGCTGAGCGATATGAGTGATCCTGAGAAGAACAAAGCGACAGTACGGGCGTTCTATGACCTGATGTTCAACCAGTGTCGGCCGGCCGAGGCCATCGCCCAGTACGCCGGGGACACCTACACCCAGCACAATCCACATGTCGCGGACGGAAAGCAGGCGTTCATCGACTACTTCGAACGCATGGCGGCCGAGTACCCGGGCAAGCGCGTCGAATTCAAACGCGCCTTCGCGGACGGCGACCACGTCGTGCTGCACTGCCACCAGTTCTGGCCCGGTGAGGAGTACGCAGGCATCGACATCTTCCGCCTCGACAGCAACGGCAAGATCGTCGAGCACTGGGACGTGCTGCAGGTCATTCCGGTCGCGTCCAAGAACGACAACACCATGTTCTGACACCCGCCCCGCCGCGGCGCGGCCGGGGAGGACACCGGGGCAAGGCCACGCGCGTCGCCCGCCGCTGGTGCCTGCAGGCCCAGCCCGCAGGCGAGTTCACCCGTTCGTGGAATCCAGCGCTGCCAGGAGTCTCAGTTCCTGTTGGACGACATGCTTCTCCACCGCGCGCAGGAACGTGTCGGCGGCATCGCGAAGTGCGTGGGCGAAGGCGAGATCGTCCGCGTCGCGCTATGTGCCCGGACAGAAGACCGTCAGCGCCATGCTCTCGCCCCGTATGCGGATGCAGGGGCCGAAGTCCTCGTCGTCGGTCACGATGACCGGGGTCTTGGCCAACGGGTGAAAGTCCACGCTCGTCTCAGCGTCCATGATCCCTCGCAGGGGTCGTGTCGGTCCAGGGAAGCATGAACACGCTAACAAGCGCGCCGGGGGAGGGGCGCTGATGGGCAGACATACGGGCGGTGCCACGGCGTGACCGCAGTCCATCCGGGGGGACGCTGCTGTAGCTGACCAGCGCATGTGTGCTTACGATGCACGTGAGGCTCGACTCTTCGGGCACGCCACAGCCCCTGGAACGAACATGCGAGTATCACATGGGGGTCGCGTCATCGCCACGTCGTTGGCCGCCGGGATGGCATTCTGCGGCTGCAGCGCCCAGCAGCCCAAAGCGGCGCTGAAATCTCCGTCAGCGGCGGTGGATCTGGCCGGTGTGTGCCCGGCCACCGTCGTCGTCCAGACGAACTGGGAGCCCGAGGCCGAACACGCCTACCTGTACCACCTGATAGGACCGGATTACCACATCGACCAGACCAGGAAGCGCGTCAGCGGGCCGCTGGTGATCGACGGGGTGAACACGGGGGTGAATATCGAGGTCCGGGCGGGCGGTGCGGCCGTCGGATTCCAATCGGTGGAAGGGCAGATGTACAGGGACCGGGACATCACACTCGGCATGGTGAGCACTGATGCGGCGGTGGCCACCTCCGCGATCTTCCCCGTCACCGCCGTCGTCGCGCCGCTGGAAAAGAGCCCGCTGATGCTCATGTGGGACCCCGGCTCCCACCCCGACTGGAAAGGGATCGCCGACATCGGAAGGAGCGGTGCGAAGGTTCTGGTGACGCTCATGGAATTCGGGGTACCGCTGGCCGTCCGAGAAGGCGTGCTGAAGCAGGCCCAGATCGACAGCAGTTACGACGGCTCGCCCGCCAGGTTCGTCACCAATCCGACCATCGCCCAGCAGGGTTACGCGACGGAGGAGCCGTACGTGTACCGGCACGACGTGCCGGAGTGGAACAAGCCGATCAGGTACCAGCTTTTCGCCGACGTCGGGTACAACATCTACGAGGCCTCGCTGTCGGTGAGGACAGGTTCTCTCGGATCGCTCTCACCATGCCTGACTAAATTGGTGCCGATACTGCAGCGGTCGCAAGTCGAATACATCCACGATCCGGGGCCCACGAACGGGATGCTTGCCGCGATCGTCCAGCAGTACCATGACGGCTGGACCTACGACCAGGCCATTGCGGACTATGCCGCCAGGACGATGAAATCTCTGGGTATCGTCGCGGACGACCGGAGCGGCCCGGTCGGCGGAATGGACATGGCCCGTGTTCAGTCGGTCGCCGTGACATTCTCGTCGATATTCGAGGCGCAGGGCGTGCAGGTGATCGCAAATCTGCGGGCGACGGACATCGCCACGGACCGGTTCATCAACAAAGGGATCACCTTGCATTGAAAGCAGGCCCATGTGAAGAACGGACCGTATGCTTTTCAGTGCGACGTCGCCAGGGCGATCATCCATGAAATACTGTGGGCAGGGGCGATAATGTCCCGCGACAGGACGCGGAGCGGACCGGGCGGAACAAGGCTAGGGGAGACGATGGTGTCGGTGCTCAACCGGGCCGTGCTGCAGGAGCTGGTGGACTCCCTCGACGCCGAGTTCGCCGTCCAGCTGATCGACGTGTTCCTTGACGACTCCGCGCAATTGGTCGACGAGATCCGCGGGGGCCTGGAGGGCCGTGACGCGGATCGCCTGCGCCGCGCCGCCCATACGCTCAAGTCCAACGGCCAGACTTTTGGTCTGGACCAGCTGGCGCCGCTGTGCAGGGAACTCGAGGGTTTCGCCGTCGCCGAGCAGTGGCAAAGCGCCGCCGACACCGCGGCACAGGTGCCGGACGCCTACCGCGCTGCGCGCCGCGCCCTGGAGGAGGCGCGCAAGGAGTACGGTCATGTCGGCCAGTGAGGGGCAGGCCGGCCTCCGCGGCTTGTGCAGCCACGATGTTCGGTGCGGAGCGGGCGCCTTTGCCTCAAACTGAGGGGAGCAGTACCCAGCGGCTCTCGCGCTGCGGGCGCTGCTGAGGGCGAGGCATCTCGATGAGCCATGACGGGTCGGCTCCTTCGGGCCTGGCGGCGCAGCGGTCACGGCCGTGGTACGGGCGGGTCCGGCGGTTGAGGTTGCGCATCTGGCACAAGCTCGGTGCCATCGCGCTGGCGTTCCTGCTGCCATTGGTTGTGGCCACCGTCTACCTGTTCGACCAGCGCGGCAGCAGCATCACCGTGGCCAATCGGGAGATGCAGGCCACCGACTTCCTTCGCCCGTTGAGTTCAGTAACGCTCGACCTGTTCACGTATCGATCGCTCTCGCTGCAGGCCGCACATGGCAGCGTGAAAGAACGGCCGATCGCAGCTGTCGAGGCCGCGATCGACGGCGACTTCATGAGGCTCTCCCAGACGGACCCCGGGCTGCAGCGAACTCTGAGTTCGACACTGGTCTCGGAGGGCAAAGGGCAACTGGAGCCGTCCGCGCTGGCGAGTGAATGGACCCTGGTCAAGGCGACGGGCCCCGTTGACGCCCTGAGCTTCGGCTCCACACGGAAACTCGTCGATGATGTGCTGTCGCTCTACTCCTACGTGGGCGACGCCTCCGGACTGCAGCGCGATCCCCAGCTCGACACGTTCTACACCGGCACCGCGATGCTGGCCCTGGAGCCACCGCTGACCGATCAGATCAGCCAGCTCGGGGACGCATTGGCGGGAGCCGCACCCGCCGGCGGCGGGTCGGGAGCCAGCGCAATCCAGGGAATCGGCCTGCTCATCAGCCAGCAACTGAGCAGGCTGAACGACGCCCTCGGCCGCGCCTTCGACGGCACTCCGGCAAACAACAACGACACAGCGCTCAGGCCCACCCTGGAGCCGCTGCTGGACCAGGCCAATACGGCTGTGAACATCCTGGTCGGTACGGCGAACACGAGAGCGCCGGGGGGCGCCGCGCCCGGCTTGACCCCTGCGGACGCCCAGGCGCTGACAGGACGTGCTGTGCAGTCCCACGCGCGGCTGTGGAACGCCATGTTCGATCAGGAACAGCGCATGCTGCACTCGCGGATCAGCAAGGACGAGACGCAGAACGCGGTGCTCTTGGCGGTCATCGGAACCGGCCTGGCGCTGATCATCGTGTTGACCACGTTGATATCCCGGCGGATCGCCCGCAACCTCTCCCGCGTGGCCGACGCGGCGAAGAACCTGGCCGAAGGCGAACTCGACACCCGGGCCGAGGTCACCAGCCAGGACGAGATCGGCACGCTGGCCACCACCTTCAACACCATGGCCGACCACCTTCAGGAGAGCTACCACGCGGTTGAGGACAAAGTTCGCCGGCGCACCCGCTCCCTCAGCCTGCTGCAGGGCGTGGCCACCGCCGCGAACAAGGCGACGACCTGGGACGAGGTCCTGGCTGAAGCCCTGCCCCTGATCTGTGACCACATGGGCTGGGCCGGCGCACGCGCCTACATGGTGGAGCACCTCGCCCAGGGGAGACACATCGGTGCCGCCAACGAACTGAGCCTCTCCCCGGTGCGGTACACGCAGCTCCCGTGGCCCGCGGCCGCCATTGAGAGCCTGATGAACCGCCCCGCGTCGGCCTTGGTGGTGAGGGCCCACGCGAGCGGCACGCCGCAGGGCCCCGAACCGCTTGCGGCCACCGGGCGGGACGAGGAACTGCGCGCGGCAACGGGCCTCGCCGGGACCATAGCCTTCCCCGTGGTCATCCACCAGGGCGCGGCCGGAGTGGTTGAGTTCTTCACCTCGGAGATGCGCGATCCAGGTGAGGCGGCCGTCGCGCTGATCGCCGGGCTCATCGCTCAGCTCGGCCGGGTGCGGGAGCGCGAGATCGCTGGCGAGGCACTCGAAAGGGCCGCAGAGGAGGCTGAAGCAGCGAACCGGGCCAAGAGCGCATTCCTGGCCAATATGAGCCACGAGATCCGCACCCCCATGAACGCCGTCATGGGGATGGGAGAACTGCTGCTCCGCACCTCGCTGAACGAGGAGCAGCAGAGCTATGCCCGAACCATCCAGGACAGTGCGGAGAGCCTGCTGACGATCATCAACGACATCCTCGACTTCTCCAAGGTCGAGGCCGGAAAATTCCAGCTCGAACAGGTTCCGGTCGATCTGCTCGGGTGCGTCGAGGCGGCGTTCGATTTGATCGCCCCCAAGGCCGGAAAGAAGGCGGGCCTCGATCTGGCCTACGTCATGGATGACGCGCTGCCCGACCGGATCGTCGGTGACCCGGTGCGGTTGCGCCAGATCCTCATCAACCTGCTCGACAACGCGGTGAAGTTCACCGACAGCGGAGAGATCGTACTGACCGTGACCCGGATGAGCCCGGACGGCGGTGGCGACCACGAGGGCGGGCAGGGGACCGGGGCGATCGCCGGTCGGCAGGATCCTCGAGGGGAGGCCCTCACGCTGCGCTTCTCCGTGCGCGACAGCGGCGTGGGGATTCCCGCGGACCGCCTCCCCCAGCTCTTTCGGGTCTTCGAGCAACTGGACTCCTCCACCACCCGCCGGTACGGCGGCACCGGCCTCGGGCTGGCCATCAGCAGCCGCCTGGTCGAGTTGATGGGCGGCACCATCTGGGCTGAGTCCGAGCCCGGCAGTGGTTCCACCTTCCACTTCACCATCCCCACCACAACACCCGCTGCGCAGCCGCCGCAGCCGGCTGAAGCCCGCATCGCCCTACGCGGCAAACGCCTGCTCGTCGTCGACGACAACCACACCAACCAGATGATCATCACCAGACAGGCCGACGCCTGGGGTATGCACGTACGCGCGACAGGATCACCGAGACAGGCGCTTGCCTGGATCGGCGAGGGAGATCCGTTCGATGCGGCGATCCTGGACATGCAGATGCCTGAAATGGACGGTTACGCGCTCGCCCGGGAAATCGCGCGTTTGCGACAGGGCCTGCCGATGTTCCTGCTGACCTCCACCGGGAATCCGGAGAGTTCCAGGAGCGAAACAGCGCTCTTCGTCGCCTGCCATACCAAGCCCATCAAAGCCGAGCGACTCTACGAGAGCCTGCGCCAGGTCCTCAACCCGCACGAGGCGACACAGCAGCCGCAAGAAACCGCTGAACCGGAGCCGGCCGCCGAAGAGTTGAAGCCCCTGCTTATCCTTCTGGCGGAGGACAACAACGTCAACCAGAAGGTCGCCCTGCGCATGCTCAACACGATCGGCTACGCGGCGGATGTGGTCGGAAACGGTGAGCAGGTCCTGGAAGCCCTTCGGCGGAAGCCCTATGACCTGGTGCTGATGGACGTTCACATGCCTGTCATGAACGGCCTCGACGCATCGCGCGCCATCTACCGCGAATGGCCGCAGGAACAGCGTCCGTACATCATCGCTCTCACCGCGAGCGCCATGCCCGAAGATCACGACGCATGCCTTGCGGCGGGAATGGACGACTACCTCACCAAACCGCTCAGCCTGACCACTTTGGCCGGCACTCTGAACCGATTCACGCTCCGAACAGCCCGTTCCGAACCCCCGTCACGGCCGCCGTCGGAGCAACCACCCGAGCAGCCCATGGCCATGTCCTGATGCGCCGTCGGGCTGGCCTCACCCGCCGAGCGTGAGGCTCAACGCGTTCATCGCGGTGCGGAAGGTGGTGCGCAGCCGGGCGGGCAGCTGATCCATGTGCGGCGCGACCAAAGGGCCCGGGTCGATCGCGAACGTCCACTCGACCAAGGTTCCTCCGCCCGCGTCGTGCAGCACCCAGTCCTCGGCGAGGGCTTCGGCCAGCGGCTGTGAGCAGGAGTCGAGCCGGTACGCCCAACGTGAGGGCGTCTGCCAGGCCAGCATGGTCTCCCGGTAGACGATGCCGTCGGTGTCGGCCTGCCGCACCGTGCCCACCCCATGGGGTGGCGCGCTGAGGTAGGCGCCGCCCCGCAGTCGGGGGAACCAGACGGTCCAGGTGGACGGATCGGCGCTGATCGACGCGAACACGACGGCTCGGGGCGCGGCCACGGGCTCGGTGAAGGTGTAGCGGTGCGGCGCGTCGGACAGGAACGGCAGTCCGACGGGGCGCAGGCGGTGTGTCACGGCTTCCTCCGGCTTCGGGATCGGGCGCCCCGCTCGCGCGTCGTGGTGGGCGGGGCGCACGACGCGGGGTTGCCGAGCAGCCCGCCCTGGACGAAGGCGACGAGGTGGTCGATGTCGTCCGGGGTCGGGTGCGTGCCTGCCCGGAGATGGTCGTGCAGGACGGCCAGGGTCAGCAGATAGACGGTGCGTGCATCACGCTCGTGCGTCGACGGGCCGGACCGGCGGGGGGAGTCCGGGGACCGGCGTGCGGAAGACGCGTGGCCCAGCGCTTCCGCCAGTGGGTCGATCACGGCCTGCTCGGACACCTGGCGTTCCCTCGGGAGGCGCGAGGCCAGCCGGTCGGCGTGCGCAAGGAAGGGGCGGGTGCGGGCCGCGGCGCGCGGATCGCCCGCTTGGGCGAGGACGCCCTCGATCCACGCTCGTACGGCGCCGGGCGGGTCCGCTGCCTGGGCCATGCGACGGCGAAGGGAGCCGGCCAAGCGGCGGTGCCCGTCGTCCAGCAGGGCGGCCATCAGGTCGTCCTTGGATCGGAAGTGGCGGTAGAAGACCTGGTTGGACAGCCCCGCGGCGGCCAGGATCGCGCGGACGGTCGGGTCGAGGTCCCCGGTGCGCTCGATCACCTCCAGGGCGCCGTCGAGCAGCCGCCGGACCTCCTCGGCGGAGGCTTCGTAGCGGCCGGCGAGTGGCCGCTGCACCGCGCGTGTGACCAGATCCGTCCTTTGTGGTGCCACGGCCCGCCCCTTCCCGCCGGAACACGCGTCCGGTTCGCATTGCCGCGTTCTGGCGTCCGGGAACGCCTCTCCCTATGCTGAGAACAGTGTTCTGATGATACGTCAGATCTTGTGGCAGGGAGGCACTATGGAGCGCGAGCTGTTGCTGACCGGAATCGGCGGCCAGGGAATACAGCTGGCCGCGCAACTGATGGCCACCGCGCTGGCCGCCTGCGGCCGCGGCGTGCAACTGTTCGGAAGCTATGGCGGCATGATGCGCGGCGGTGCCACCGAGGCAACCCTGATCGCTGCTGAGGGTGCGGATGTCCAAGGCCCGCCGACCGTGTCCTCGGCGTGGTCGGCGATCGTCATGCACGACGCCTACGCCGAGGGCGTACTCGCCCGGCTTCGGCCCGACGGACTGCTCGTGGTCAACAGCTCCCTGTGCCGCTCACGACCCGAGAGCGGTGGCCCGCACGTACTGGAGGTGGCCACCGGCGACCTCGTGGTCGGCCAGGGCGCGCCCGCCGCGACCTTGGTGGCGGTGGGCGCTTACTGCAGAGCCACCGAACTGGTGACCCTCGACGCCCTTGTCGCGGCCCTGCCCGCCGTCCTGCCGTCCTACCGCCGCCGGCACGAGCCTACCGGTATCAAGGCGCTGACCATCGGCTACCACTCGGTGGCCCGCTGCGAGGCACCCGCCTGGGAGCCTGCGGAGGCGACCCGGTGAGCGCGGGCACCGTGGTGATCGACCAGGAGGCGTGCAAGGGCTGCGAGCTGTGTATCGCGGCCTGCCCGGCCTCGGTCCTGGTCATGACCACCGACCAGGTCAACGTGCGGGGCCACCGCTACCCGCAGCTGTTGGCCGGCTGTATCGGCTGCACCGCCTGCACTGCCATCTGCCCCGACTTCGTCTTCCAGGTCTACCGATTCGACCGGCCCGATCCGGACGGTGACGCGTGATCGCCGTGGCTCCCACTCCGCTGCCGGCCGGATCGGACGTGATCGCCGCCGCGATGGTCGCGGCCGGCTGCCGTTTCTTCGCCGGATATCCGATGACCCCCTTCACCGAAATCCTCGAAGCCATGGCCCGCCGTCTGCCGCAGGCCGGCGGCGTCTGCTTGAACGCCGAGAGCGAGATCGAGGCGATCGGCATGTGCTGGGGCGCCGCTGCGGCGGGCACCCTCGCCGCCACCGGGTCGACCGGCCAGGGACTGTCCCTGATGCAGGAATCCCTGGCCGAAATGGCTCTGGCACGACTGCCGCTGGTGGTCGTCGACATGGCCCGCGGACAGGGCGACTACTTCCAGGCCACCCGAGGCGGCGGCCACGGCGACTACCGGCTGCCCGTACTCGCGCCGATCGACGTGGCCGAAGCAGTCGCCCATGTGAAACTGGCCTTCACCTGGGCCGAGGCCTGGCGCACCCCGGTGCTGGTCCTGGGCGACTACTACCTCGCCCACACCCACCGCTCCGTTGCAGAGCCGACCCGCAGCACTCCGCTGCCGCCGCCGTGGAGCCTGGACGGCACCACGGGCGGTAGCGGCCACGCGAAACTGATCTCCCCGCTAGGCACCACCAAGCAACGCGACGGCCTCGGCGGCGAAGCCGGCTACGACCTGTCCGTCCACTACCACGATGCCGCGGCCCGCACCGCCACCATGCTCCGGTGCCTGCCGCCGCAGACCGAGAGCCTCTACCTCGACGACGCCGAACTGGTCGTGATCGCCTACGGCACGCCGGCCGCCTACGTGCGCGCAGCGGTCCGTGAGCTGCGCGCACGCGGAGCCCGCGTCGGCTACCTCCGCCCGGTCACCCTGGTGCCCTTCCCGTCAGCCGCGATCGCGCGGCTGACCGGCAGCGCACGCGCCGTCGCCGTCTACGAGAACAACACCGGCCAAGCGCTCGACGACGTCCGCCTGGCGGTGGAGGGGCGCGTGCCGGTCCGCTGGATCGGTGGCCTGTCGATGGACGCCTCCGGCTTCGGAATCGCCCCGGACCTGGACGTGCGGATCCTCAGCCGCCGCATCGAGGAGGCCATGCCATGACCGACCGACCCATGTTGCCCATCATCCCCTCCGCCACGGCGCCCACCCGCCCGGCCACCTTGCTGCACGACCGCACCCCGGACCTCATCGACGTCGGCGCCCACCAACTGTGCCCCGGCTGCGGCGAGCCCGTCGCGCTCCGCGCGATCGTCGAAGCCGTGGCCGAACTCGACCTCACCCGCGCCTGCGTGGCCGTCTTCGGGATCGGCTGTTACACCGCCTTTTCCAACAACCTGGACATCGAAGTCGTCCAGGCCCTCCACGGACGCGCCCCCTCGGTGGCGACCGGCCTGGTCCGTGCCCGCCCCGAACTGACCGTCCTCACCGTCCAAGGCGACGGCGACATGGTCAACGAGGGGTTGCAGGAAGTCCTGCACGCCGCCGCCCGCGGCGAACGCATTGCCTGCTTCATGCTCGACAACGGCGTCCTCGGTGAAACCGGCGGGCACATGACCGCCGCCACACCGCTGGGCCAGCGCACCAAGAACACCCTCGAGGGCCGCGACGCCGCCCGGCACGGTCACCCGATCGAGCTGAGCGACCTCGTCGCCCGGCTCGACGGCACCCGCTACGTCGCCCGTGGGGCGGTCAACTCCGCCGTGAACGTCCACCGGACCAAGAAGCTCATCCACGGCGCCCTGCGAGCCCGGCAGCACGGGTTCGCCCTCGTGGAAATACTCACCATGTGCCCCACCGGATGGTTCGTCGACACCACCGAAGCCCCCGACTACCTGGTCCAGCGACGCGGCCCCGACCAGATCCTCGGCGTCGTCAAGGACACCACCAGACCGACAACATGACCGCACCTCCCAACCCCGCCACTGGAGGAGACCCGTGGACGAGGCCACCGTCACCGTGGGGCTGGCCTACCCGCCCGCCTGGGACCCACGACCGCCGGACCGCATCGCC
Source organism: Streptacidiphilus rugosus AM-16 (assembly GCF_000744655.1). Lineage (NCBI taxonomy): Bacteria > Bacillati > Actinomycetota > Actinomycetes > Kitasatosporales > Streptomycetaceae > Streptacidiphilus > Streptacidiphilus rugosus. Next base: position 436,401 of record NZ_JQMJ01000001.1, read on the forward strand.
GCCGACCTCGCCGAACTCCACGCCATCAGCCCACGCGTCCGTGTCGTGCGCTGCCGCCTGGACCGCGAGGCCGGGGCAGCCGGCGACATCGCCGCACGGCTGACGGCGGTGCTCGCCCTCAAACTGCCCGAGGACGTGACCCGCACCGCTCCCCGCCTGCGCTGGGTTCAGTGCCTCGGCGCCGGCGTGGGCCACCTTCCGGTCGCGAAGCTCACCGCCCACGGAGTCCGGATCACCACCGGATCAGGAGCCAACGCAGCCGCCGTCGCCGAGTTCGCCCTGGCCCGCCTGCTGTGGCACATAAAACGCTTCGACGACCTGGCCCGCCTCCAGACAGACCGCCGCTGGACGCCCTGCCACGGGCAACAGCTCACCGGAACCACCCTGGGCATCCTCGGCGCCGGCACCATCGGAACCCACATCGCCACCCGTGCCCAGGCGTTCGGCATGCGCGTCCTGGCTGTCGCACGCCGCCCCCGTTCACCGCACCCGCCCGTCGACGCCCTCTATCCGCCGGAAGGCCTGCACGCCATGCTCGCCCAGTGCGACGCCGTCATCGCCGCCCTGCCCGAAACCCCGGCGACCACCGGCTGGATGGACAAGGAGGCCTTCGCGGCGATGCCCCCTGGCAGTTTCTTCTGCAACGTCGGCCGCGGATCCCTGGTCATGGAGGATGCGCTGGTCACCGCCCTGCGCAGCGGGCACCTGGCCGCAGCTGCTCTCGACGTCACCGCGGTCGAGCCGCTCCCCGCCGACAGCCAGCTGTGGTCCGCCCCGAATCTCGCGCTGTCACCGCATGCCGCGGCATCCCCTGCCGCGCACTTCACCGGCCTGTTCGCCCTGCTCCAACAGAACCTGACGCGTTACCTGGCAGGACAGCCGCTGATCAACCGTTACGACCCGGCGCAGGGCTACTGACGCGCACAGCCCCGCACGCACACCACAGGGAGAGACGCACCGTGACTCCTCCCCCTCGTGAACGAGGGGGCTTCTCACCCGGGTCCGTGGACCCTCATGACGGCCAAGCCCTGACCGCTGCCCGAGAGCAGGTCACTGATGATACTGCGTCACTCCGTGGCGCTCACCCCAGGGATGCGTTTCCCTCCCCGGCCGAGGCCGGGGATACCCACGCAAGGAGAGAGATGGGCACACCTCGCCGCCTCGGCAACCCCGGAACCGCGATCCTCTTCGAAGACCAGCACGTCCGCGTCTGGGAACTGCGGCTGGAGCCGGGCGAACGCAGCGACACCCACCACCACGAGCTGGACCACCTGCTCATCCAGGTCCGCGGCGACCGCATCGCCGTCGAGCCGGAACCGGACAGCCATGGACCGTTCCGCGAGTACCTGGAAGCCCCGGTCACCCCCGGCGCGGTGCTCCACGTGTCGCGCGGCGGCATCGAAACGGCCCACAACACGGGCACCGAGCACTACCTGGAAATCATCGTCGAACTGAAGAACTGAGCCGCGGTCACAGGGACGCACGAGGGAGCGCGCGTGACTCCTCCCCCTCGTGAACGAGGGGGCTTCTCACCCGGGTCCGTGGACCCTCATGACGGCCAAGCCCTGACCGCTGCCCGAGAGCAGGTCATTGATGATACTGCGTCACTCCGTGACGCTCACCCCAGGGATGCGTTTCCCTCCCCGGCCGAAGCCGGGGATACCCACGCAAGGAGAGAGATGGAACAGCTGCTCATCGGAGACATCTTCACCAACGCCGCCCGTGCCGCCCCCGGGCAGACCGCCGTGGCGCTCGACGATGACCGCCTCACCTTCGGGCAGCTCGACACCCGGTCCGACCGCATGGCCGACACGATCCACGCGCACGGGGTGCGCGCCGGTGACCGGGTCGCCGTCCTCCTGGACACCAGTCTCGACGCCGTCACCGTGTTCGCCGCGCTCGCCAAACTGGGCGCCGTCTTCAGTCCCGTCGCCGCCGCCCTCCCCGACGCGGAGCTCTCCCGCCTCCTGCTCGCCCTGGCCCCTGCGCTCCTGATCACCACCGCCTCGCCCGGGAACGACCTGCGCCGCCTCGCCGAGGCGTACCGCATTCCCCTGTACTCCACCGCCACTGAGGCTGAGAGCCCCCCACGGGCCGGACGACCTCCCGCCGCCCTCCGCGAGACGGATCCGCACGCCGTCTTCTTCACCTCCGGCACCACCGGCCGGCCCAAAGGCATCGTCTTGTCCCACCGCGTCAACTACCTGCGCTCCCACCCCGGCTCCCAGCTCGAACCCCGCGGCGCCGCCGTGTGTTCCTTCCCGCTCACCCACATGGCCGCCTGGACCATCTCCTTGCAGCAATGGCAGGCCCGCGACCGGGTCGTCTACACGCGCCGGGCCGACGGTACGGCCATCGGCCATGCCGTACGCGCCCACCAGGCCACCCGCCTGTACTGCATCCCCGCCGTGTGGGACCGCGTCCTGGAGGAGGACCCCACGGCCCTGGCCACCCTCCGCTTCGCCGACACCGGCACCAGCGCCGTCACGCCGGACCTGCTCTCCGCTGTCCGGTCGGCCAGCCCCCGCGCCTACCTGCGCGTCTTCTACGGCTCGACCGAGGCCGGCAACATCGCCTCCATCGACGGCGCCGACCTCCTCGCCCATCCCGGCAGCGTCGGCGTCCCCGGTACCGGCGTCCGGCTGCGCCGCAGCAGTGAAGGAGAAGTCCAGGTGCGCGGCCCGCTGTTGTTCGACGGCTACCTCGACGATCCCGCCGCCACCGACGACGCCTTCGACCGCGGCTGGTACCGCACCGGCGACCTGTGCGACCTCGACGCCGACGGACGCATCACCCTCACCGGGCGCACGGGCGACCTGATTCGCACCGGGGGCGAAGCCGTCTCCCCGACCGAGGTCGAACAGGCTCTCGCCGACCACCCAGCGGTCCGCGAGGTCGGCGTCGTCGGCCTGCCCCACCCACGCTGGGGAGAGGTGATCTGTTGCGCCGTGGTGCCCCACAACCGGTCCGCCCCACCGACCCTCTCCGACCTGCGCAACCACCTCAACGGCCGCCTTCCGGCCTACAAGCACCCGCGCAGCCTCACGATCCTTGACGCCCTGCCCCGGACGGGCGCCACCGGCCAACTGCGCCGCGCCGACCTCGCCGCCCTGATGGAGACCCCACGATGACCCGCAACCCGAACCTCCCGAGCGGCTCGGGCGTCGCTGTCGTTGGCACCGGATACGGCTGTCTCACGCACGTCCCCGCGCTGCGCCGGGCCGGCTTCACCGTCCACGCCCTCGTCGGCCGCGACGCGGACCGCACCGCGCAGCGTGCGGCGCGCCTGGGCATCCCGCACGCCTTCACCGACGTGGCTGCGGCCCTGGCCCACCCCGGCATCGACGCCGTGACGGTTGCCACGCCCCCGTCCGCCCACGCCGACATCGTCCTGCAGGCGGTGCAGGCCGGAAAGCACGTCCTGTGCGAGAAGCCCTTCGGCCGCAACGCAGCCGAGGCCGCCCGGATGCTCACCGCCGCCGAACGCGCCGGAGTGGTCCACCTGGTCGGTTGCGAGTTCCGCTATGCCACCGCGCAAGCCCTGGCCGCCCGCGCGGTCGCGGACGGTGCCATCGGCACGCCACGTCTGGCCACCTTGCTCACCCTGCTCCCGATGTTCGCGGACCCCCGGGCCACCGCCCCCGCCTGGTGGTTCGACCCCGAGTTCGGCGGCGGATGGCTCAACGCCCACGCCGCCCACGGTATCGATCAGATCCGCACCACCCTCGGCGAGTTCGCGGGCCTGTCCGCCGGCCTGACCCGCACCCGCGAGCGCGGCAGCGGAACCGCCGAGGACGCTTACTCGATCCACTTCGAGCTCGCCACAGGTGTCGACGGCGTGGCACAGTCCAGCATCGCCTCGTCCGGCCCCCTTCTCATGACCACCCGGATCACCGGTTCGAGCGGCAGCCTGTGGATCGAGGGGGACCAGGTGTGCCTGGCGGACGTCCACGGGCGGACCACGCTCGTGGCCCCGCCGGACCCGGCCGCCGCTGCGCCCGAACCCCCGCCCCCCGACCTGCTCGTCACCGCCTACGACCGGCTGCACGCCACCGGCATCGACCTGACCCCCTACACGCGGCTCGCCGCCACCTTCAGATCGCTTATCGAGGACGGCAAGCCCCTGCCCGGCCCGATCCCGGCGACCTTCGCCGACGGGCTGGCCCTCGCCCGCGTCCTGGACGCTGTGCGCCGGTCCGCGCGCGAGCGCCGCTGGGTGCAGCTGGCAGCAACGGACACGGATGGGTAAGGGCGGCAGGCAGGCCTGACGGACGGTCGCACGGTCCCCCTTCACCGCGCAAGCGGGAGAGGAGACCCGGCGCCCTCATCCGACGGCCCCGCTGCCGGAAGCACGGCGGCGGTGGCCTTCGCCCTGCGGCCGGACGCTGCGGAAGACAGCGTCGCGGCGCTGGTGAGCAGAGCACCGGCGGCCGTCGCTATCGGCGTGTCCGTGGGTTGGGCCATGACCGCGATGATGATCGGCCGTCGGCCGCGGGCCGGTGGCCGGGCAGCCAGCACCAGGTTTCTGCCAGCCGCGGTGGTGGTGCCGGTCTTGCCCGCGAAGACGCCGAGGCGGCCCAGCAGGGGGTTGGTGTTGGCGTGCTGTCGTCCGGTGGGGTCGGTGTAGGAGGAACCGGCAACCTCACGGAAGCCGGGGACCCGCAGTGCCGCACGGAGGAGTGCGACCTGGTCCGTTGCGGTGCTGACGGTGGCGGCGTCCAGGCCGCTGGGGTCGGTGTAGCGGGTGGAAGTCATGCTGAGCGCTCGGGCGAGGGCGTTCATCTCGGTGACGAAGCCGGCGCGGCTGCCGGCGCACCACCTGGCGATCTCCTCGGCGATGTTGTTGGCGGACACGGCCAACAGGGCGTGCAGAGCCTGGCGCTCGGTGAATCGCTGACCTTCGCAGACGGGCACCAGGCTCTCGCCGTTGGCGACCCGGTCCAGGTAGCGGGCGGCCTCTGCGGCGGAGACGGTGAAGCTCGGGCCGGGCTTGCCGGTACGCAGGGGGAAGCACCGCAGGAACAGGAGCGCTGTCATGATCTTGGCCGTGCTCGCGGTGGGAATCGGTTCCTGGCGAGTGGACGAGGCGAACAGAGCGCCGTCGACGGCGGCAGCCGCCTGCCCGACCCGTGGCCACTTCAGCGGCACTTGCGGCCCCAGCTCGGTCCGCCAGGGCACCGTCGGCACCTGGGGCGCCTCGCCGGGCAGCAGGCTGGCGTAGGGCAGGCAGGCGTCCATCGCTGCTCCTGACATAGCGCTCGGATCGAAACCCTTTGAGGCTCTGCCGATCACGCAGGGGCGGGGGAGGGCGGCAAGGGCATCCGTTCGGGCAACCTCACGAGCGTCGGGGCTGGCGCCCGCCAAGGGATTCGACCGGGAGCCGTCGACGAACGCCTGACCGCTTCGGGGAGTGTGCCCCGCAGACACACCGGTCAGCCTGTGCCGCAGGCGGGATGCCAGGAGCCTCCCGTGACCCGAAGGTCTGCCCGGTGGCACCTTCGCGGCGCCCGGCCGTGCGCCCACGCTGAGGACCCTGACCGGATGTTCGATCCGCCCAACCGTGGCGCTGACCGAGGAGGTTGTCCTGTGCCCTTCCCGATTCCGGCGCTTGCGCTGCGACGAGTGGTCCTTCCTCTGACCGCGGCCGCGACCGTTGCCGCCTCCTGCATCATGGGCGCGGGGGGCGCCACCGCGGCTCCGCGGGTGTCCTGGACCCGCGCCTGCGCCCAGGTGAACAGTCTTGGACAGGCGGCCTGCGGAGCGCTGCGGGTCACCGCGGCCACCGAGCACGTCCACGCCTTCGGGGTGACCGCGCAGGTGCTGCCAACCGGATTCGGTCCGCTGGACCTGCGCGGCGCGTACGGGATCCCCGCCAATGGCGGGACCGGACAGACCGTGGCGGTTGTCGACGCCTTCAACGATCCGCACGCGGCCGCCGACCTGGCCGTCTACCGGTCCCAGTACGGCCTGCCCGCCTGCACGGTCGCCAGCGGCTGTTTCAAGCAGGTCAGTCAGACCGGCAGTACCACACGCCTGCCCCGCAACAACGCCGGCTGGTCCGGGGAGATCTCTCTCGACCTGGACATGGTCTCCGCGATCGCCCCGAACGCCCGTATCGTCCTGGTCGAAGCGAGCAGCGCCACCATTCCCGCTCTTGGCAGTGCCGTGAACGAGGCCGTCAAACTCGGTGCCAGGTTTGTCTCCAACAGTTACGGCGGTGCCGAGACAGGAATCGAACTCAACTGGGACAGCGAGTACTTCAACCATCCGGGGGTCGCCATCACGGCCAGCAGCGGCGACAGCGGCTACGGCCCGGAGTACCCTGCCGCCTCACCTGACGTGACCGCCGTGGGCGGCACCTCGCTGGTGCGTTCGAGCAGCAGCCCCCGCGGCTGGAGTGAGAGCGCCTGGTCGACCAGCAGCACCGAGGGCACAGGCTCGGGCTGCTCCGCCTACGAGGCCAAGCCCGGCTGGCAGACCGACTCCGGCTGCTCTCGCCGGACCATCGCCGACGTCTCCGCCGTCGCCGATCCAGCCACCGGCGTCGCCGTCTACCAGAGCTACGGCGCCAACGGCTGGCAGGTCTACGGTGGCACCAGCGTCGGTGCCCCGTTGATCGCGGCGGTGTACGCCGACGCCGGAACCTCCCAGCCCGCCGTTCCGGCCGCCGACCCCTACCACGCTGCAGCCACCGTGCCAGGCGCCCTCAACGACGTCACCACAGGCGCCACCACCTCCTGCTCGCCGTCCTACCTGTGCGCCGCCGGCCCGCACTACGACGGCCCGACCGGTCTCGGCACCCCCCAGGGTCTGACCGCGTTCGCCGGCTGACGGCTACACCGCGGCTGGCGGCCACCCTCCTGCGGATCGGACGCGGGTTCTGCTCCGACGCCGCCCGACGGGCGGTGGCCGGTGCGGTGCGAAAGACTGTGAGGCGGCTCACACCGAGTGTCCCCGCCCGGATCGGCCGGGGAGGACTCACGCAGCCCTCACCTCAGGAGTAGCGATGCTCAGCACCACCTTCGTCGACGGCGGCCCGGTCTGGATCGACCTGGGCAGCCCGGACGTGAAGGCCACCACGGCCTTCTACACCCAGCTCTTCGGCTGGACTGCCGCCTCCGCCGGCCCCGAGGCCGGCGGCTATGTCTTCTTCCAGCAGGGGGGCAAGACCGCCGCGGCGTGCGGCCCCCTGAGCGAGGAGGCCGCCTCTGGGTCGTGGACCGTCTACTTCGGTACGCACGACATCGACGTCGCCGCCAAGAGCGTCGACCAAGCCGGCGGCCATGTCCGTGTGGCACCCATGGACGTGATGGACGAAGGCCGAATGGGCCAGTTCACTGACGCCCAGGGCGCCCAGTTCGCGCTCTGGAAGCCCGGCAAGACCCAGGCGCTCGGCGCAGTGAACACGCCGGGAACCCTGTGCTGGACCGAGTTGCACACCCCGGACACGGCCGCCGCCCGAACGTTCTACGACCACCTCTTCAGCTGGCAGGTCAAGGACATGGACATGCCTGGCGGCATGACCTACACCACTCTCTGCACGGCCGACGACAAGGACGCATTCGGCGGCCTGATGCCGGCCAGGCCGGGGGAGAAGCCCGGCTGGCGAATCTACTTCGAGGTCGCCGACTGCGACGCCACCACGGAAAAGGCCAAGGCCCTCGGCGGTAAGGTGCTGGACCAGCCCGAGACGATGTCCGGCGTAGGGCGGATGGCCACGCTCGCCGACCCGCACGGGGCGCCCTTCTCGGTGATCACGAGCGAATCCCAGCAGGAGAGCTGAGAACCGGTCGCACGATCCGGCCGTTCACCGGACCCGGCCTGCCAGCAGGCCGGGTCCGGTGAACGGCGCCGACGGGGTCAGTTGACGCAGCCTGGTACGGAGTTGAGGCTTCCCTTGCAGTTGGAGGGAGTGTTGCCCTGGATGACCGAGAACGTGTTGTGCACCGTGGCGGAGTTGAACACGCCGCCCGGGCCGGTGCCGGACGTGTTACCCGTGACGCTGCTCAGGTAGAGCGTGGCAGTCGTGCCGGCGTCGCTGTTGTACAGGCCCCCGGCCTGGCCTCCGGCTGTGTTCGCGCTGATGGAGCTCACTTTGAGGACGAGCGTGGCACCGGACTCGTTGGCGATTCCCCCTGCGCTCCCAGTCGGGTCGGACGCCTGGTTGTGCGTGATAGCGCTGGCGCTGATGGTGAGTGGGGCGTCGTTCCAGATGCCCCCGCCTGCTCCGGTCGCGTCGGCGGCGGTGCCGCGATTGTTGTCGACGCTGCTGGCGGTGACGGTCACGGGACCGCCGTCGTGGTCGATCCCTCCGCCGTAGTCTGCGGTGTTGCCGCTGATGACGGTGCCGTCGATGCTGGACGTGCCGCTGTCCTGATCGAATCCTCCACCGGCGAAGTCGGCCTGGTTGTTCTGGAGCCGGGACGCGGTAAGGGTGAGGGTGCCGTTGTTGCTGATGCCGCCGCCGACCCCGCTGCCGGAGTTCTGCGCGGTGTTGTCGCTGACGGTGCTGGCGTTCAGCGTGGCGGTCGCGCCAGCGGCGTTCATGATTCCTCCGCCTTCGGTCGCGGCGTTGTGCGTGACGGTGAGCCCGCTGCCGTACAGGGCGCCCCCGGTCTCGACCAATACCGCTCCACCCGCGTCCTGCCCGCTGGAAAGGGGGGCGGTGTGGCCCCCCTTGAGGGTGAGCACGCCGGCGGTGAGCCGGCCGTGGTCACCGATGTCGAGCAGCCGGAACAGCGGGGCACTCGGGTCGCGCTGGATGGTGGCACCGTTCCCGTTCACTGTGATGGGGCTGGTGATGGTCGGGAGCGCGGCCCCGGCACCCGGTGCGGGGGGCTGAAGAAAGTCGTAGACGCAGCCGGGGGTGAGGGTTACGGTGCCGCCCGCGTTCGCGTTGGCTGCGTTGATCGCAGCGGTCAGGGCCGTGGCGCTGCACGGGACCGGGGTGACCGCGTGCGCAGGGGACGCCACGGCCAGACCGCCGACCAGGGCGCCGAGACCGGCCAGGACGGTGACCGATCGCCCCGCCGCCGCCCGGACCCGACTCGCACGTGGTGCGCGGAGAATCGCGTTGCTTTCGTTCATGTTGGGTACCCACCTCACCGCAGGAATCCGGAGATCGATCTTTGCTTCGACTCTATGGAGCTCCCCGGGGGAGATCAGGGGGAGGAGAGGCGGTGAGGGAGCGGAAAGGTCTGCCCTGCTGCCGGGCCGCACAGGCAGCCGTGTTTGAAGCAGCAGAGGTCAGCGGTGACAGCTCACCCTGCGTTCCGCGGACCCGTCGGCCGCGGGGTGAGCCCCGCAAGGCGGGCGAGGAGTCGGCAAAGGCGCTCTGCGTCCCGGAGAGCCAGCCCAGCAGTTCCCTCAGCTGGTGCTAGAACCCCGGAAGTCCTCATCCCGCTGCCCGAGAGCCTCTCGCACCGCACGGGTGAAGCCCAGTGAGCGGCCCACGCCCATGTCGATCCGCCCCGGGAAGAGCGCGTCCAGGACACCGAACTGCTCCGCGACGATCATAGGACGGTGTCCGGGAAGCATGACCCCGCCGGTGCCCACCCGGATGGCCGAGGTCGACGCGGCCACGGCCGTGGCGAGGGCAGTCGGCGCGGAGCCGAGGATGGGTGCGGTTCCTCCTGAGTGGAGGCGGCATGGGGTCTGCCCCCCGACGCGGTTGCCAATGGAATCGGATGTCGCCGGGACCTATCGCTGTGCGAAGATCCCGGACATGGCAGGACCAGTAGTCAGTATCGCGCTTCCAGACCGTCTCACCGATGAGGTAGAGGCTCAGCTGGACTCCTGCCTGCTGAATCTGGTGCGCCCTCCTCTTGAGCATGCGAAGCGCGGGTTCTGGGATCTCTCCGTGGAGCCCCGCCACCTGGGGATCACTGAAAGCGATCGGGACGGCCCGCGCCCCTTCCTGCTGGATGTGTCCGGCCCCGGTTATGAGGACGGGGACCACTATGATCAAGGCCGGTTCGCTGAACCGGAGTCTGAGTATCTGCCTGCGCTGCTCGGCTTCACCCCCGCCAACATGATCAACGTCATCGCGATGTGCAACGGCAGGGTCGACCACGTGGCCACGGCCCTTCTGACAGCTGCGATCACGGATGTCACGGGTGGCACCGCGATCATCGAGCTCCTGGACCACCAGGTCGACCTCGCTCGAACGCTGCCGGGCGTGCTCCACGTAGCCCCCGACACAGACGATTCGGGAGCATTCGCTCTCGGCGCTGGCGCGTTCCTCCGTGCCTTCGCCGCGACGCCGAACTTCCGGCTCCTCAAGTAGCCGCCGTCGACGACGTGCCGGATTGCCCGTCACGAACCGCCTGAGAAGGTGCTGCCGCGATCAAGCGGACAGCGCATATTTCCGCTGGCCGGGGGTTGAGTAGAGCCGCTCGTGCTCGCGCGCGGCATGAAAGCGCCAGTAGAGGTCGAGGTCTCCGTTGGAGACGACGGCACGCAGTCGCAGGACGGCTTCGGCCCCGTGCAGGCTCCAGCGGGCGCCGGTGATGTCGAGACGGTCGGCGATCATGGCGGCAAGCGCCCTCGACCGCGCCGGTGGCGATCGGCCAGCCGCTTTCGAGCGCGGTGTCGTAGCGGAGCTGGTCAAGGTGGCCGGTCAAGTAGCGGTGGCAGGCATCGACGGCCTCGCAACGAGCGGCCGACAGGTGTTCCCGCTCTGCCTCGGCGGTCATCTCCTGGGCAACCCGGGCCGCTTGACCTGCGAGGATCGCCGTCAGATGGTCGGCCGCCCAGGCCTCGGCCGCAGTGGTGCCGGGCTTGTGGAACGCGTGGGCAGCAGCCCAGACGTATTCGGCGACGTGCACAAAGTCCAGCAGGACATGCACCGTGACGCCGCGTCGAACGCTCTCCGCATCGATCAGGTCGAGCTGGTGACGGGCACCGTCGACCAGAACCACCCACGGCCGCAGGTGGTTCGGGTCACGGGCCCGGGCCTGGTCGAAGACGTCGGCGATGACCTGCTCGGGCGGCCGGACCAGGGAAGCGGTGCACCACTTGCCTTCGGCCCTCGGCCCCGGACGAGCGGAACGCTCGCCGCTGCGACCGCCGGGTGGGTGGATCACATCGTGGGGACGTCTGGGCGCCGGATGGGTGTCGAACACGCAGGCCACGGTCGCCATCCGCTTCCGGTTCGGCTTCTCGCCGGGCGCGAGCCGACCCCGGTGGCCGCCGGCTTTGCTGGCAGCGGCTCTGCGAGTGGCTTCCCGCAGACCTTCCGGGCGCATGACCACGCCCTTGCCGTCCACCTGGATCACCAGCGGCATCTCGCGGCTGCACGGGACCGGGATCTGGGTGCGGTAGAAGCCGTCGACGTCGACTGCCGCGGCGACCACGAGCTCTTCCAGCCTGCGTTTACCGAGTACGTTTCCGCATCGGCGCTCGATCGCGTCGTGGGCCTGGTCGAACGAGCCACGGACGGCTTCGGTGACTGCGAGCCGCCGTAATCCTGCCGAGTGCCGGCCCGCCGGCAGCGACAGCATGGCATCAGCGGGATGCACGTTGCCCACGCTCGGGCCTCGGTGGGCGACCCGGGTGACCCGGACCATCCCGAACACGCTGGCCAGCCAGCGCGAGTGTCCCGTCTCCCGCCAGGGCCGCACCCGCCCTTCGGGCCCGACCACGACCGGCCTTGCGCCGGCCCGGACCTGCTTCTCCTCGCGCTGGGCGCGCAGGTCCAGGTGGTCCTGCAGCAGCAGGCGAAGCAGGTCCCGCCCGGCCACGTCGAGGTATTCCTCCAGGTCAGCGTGGGTCCATGTGCTCGCATCGTTGCCCGACAGGGTGGTGGTCAGCGTCTCGAAGGCGCTGAGGGAGCGCGCAAACGGGTCAGTGGTGGCATGAGTGTCGTACCGTGTCATCTCCAGGGCTCTTCCCGTCGTGCTTCGTTTTGGGTCGCACCTTCGAATGTAGGCGCGGAAGAGCCCTGCTGTTAACGGGAGTTGGGCGTCCGTCCCGTTCGGCGACGGGCTGGAGTGAACATGCCCGGGTTGTCCTCGTCCAGCCAGCCCCGCTCCACCAGCCGCTTCAGCTTCGACCGGGTGCCCTCGATCTTCCCGGTCTCGGCCGGGAGCCCGATCCTGGGCACGATCTGCTTGGCGCGGACCGGCCCCGGCGCGTCCGCCACCACCTCCAGAATGTCCCGATACACCCGCGGCAGGACCTCCGCCCCCATCCCGGGCTGCCAGTTCGGCACCGTCAGCACCCCGATGACCTGCCGCTCGGCTCCCGCATACGCCGACGCCACCCGTTCACCCGGGATCGGCGGGCCGGCGGCGGCAACCGCCAACCTCTCCGGAGTCATCTCCGCGAGCACTTCGGCGACCGTCTCGCGAGCGATCCGCAACCGCTCCAAGCCCTCCCGGGCCAGCTCCAGCTTCCCGGCAAGCTCAGCGAGCTCGGCTTCCAACTCCTCCACCCGAACCCGCGCGGCTGCCTCGCGCGCTTCCAACTCCTCGAAAAGCGAGCCCATCGGCCACCCCTCCTCCACCATCAAGGTAGAGACGACCGGCCCAGAGCACAGCCCCGCTCACCGTTCCCAGAGCTCAACAGCTCCCTTCAGAGGAACTGCACCCGCCGAGGATGCCGGGCACGCTGTGATGCTCGGCGACCCAGAATCGGTGGAAGCCGAGCTGCTCCGCGGCCTGGGCGAGGTGGACCGTGTCGTGCAGCGTGGTCGATGCGTCGACGGCCTCGCTGTCAGTGCCATGCGGGCAGCCTCCCTTGTGTGGACAGTAGTAGGGGCACGGTTTGAATGAATATTCACTCCAAGTGGTGTTAGTTGCCACCCGCCGCAGTTGGGCTGCAGGGGTGCGACTGTCCGATCAGCCTCGGTGTAGTAGCGCAGGTGGATAGGTAGAACTGCGGCTTGATCGCGGGCGTCCTTGCTCGGCCTGGGGTCGCGAAGCTCAGGCTTGACAGATGCCTGCAGCAGACGGAACATTCATTCAGCACCTCTGAATGGAGAAACCCCATGGCCACCCTGCTGCACATCAACTCCTCCCCGTTCCCTCTCATGGGCTCCGCCTCCCGCAAAGTCGCCGAGACGTTCGTGAAGACCTGGAGCGAGCAGCACCCGGGCGGGACGGTGATCCACCGCGACCTGGCCGCCGTTCCGCTGCCCCACCTCGACGTGCACGGCATCACGGCCGCCTTCAGCTCCCCCGAGCAGCACACTGCGCAGCAGCAGGCCGCGTTCGCGCTACGGGCGGAACTGGTCGCCGAACTCGAGGCCGCCGACGCGGTGCTGATCGGCGCCCCGATGCACAATCTCGCCATCCCCTCCTCCCTGAAGGCGTGGCTGGACCACGTCATTGTGATGGGCCGTACGGCGGGCGCCGCCCAATCGGCTGCGGGCAAGCCTGTGGTCGTGGTTGCCTCGCGTGGCGGCTCCTACCGGCCCGGCACCCCGCGTGAGGGGTTCGACTTCGTGCAGGGATACCTGGAGGCGGTGCTCGGCGGCATGATGGGCCTGAAGGTCGACGTGATCATGCCGGAACTCACCCTGGCCCGCACCGACCCGGCCATGTCCGCACTGGTCGGCCTTGCCGACGAATCTGAGACGCAAGCGCATGCTGACGCAGCCCTTTCCGCAAAGGAGCTGGCCGCCGCGCTGGCGCAGCGGTGAATCCGGACCGCCGGTCGTCCTTCGGCGCGGCAGCCCGCCCCCCGGCGCCCGGGGTGCGCCGCGGGTTGTTTACCGCCGTAAAGAACTGAGCTCCCGCCACGTCAGTCGGACGGGTCGCCCTGCCTGTTCCTGGGATGCACAGGCAGGGCGACCCGTGATGCCGAACCCCGGAGCGGTGCATGGCTGCGTACCGGCCCCCGTTCCCGGATCGGATGGCGTCCGATCTGCGGTAGCACGGGGGCATGGCGGGACCGCCCCGGTCGCGGAGTCACTGAGCCTTTTCCAACCTCATGTTGACGTGTTGAGGTGCAGGGCGAGGACGGCTTTGACGATGTTGGTGATGCGGCTGGGGCTGCAGCGGAGCTTGCGCAGGAGCCGCCAGCCCTTGAGTGTGGCCATGGCCTGCTCGCCTACCGCGCGGATCTTCGCGTGGGAGAGGTTGACGGCCTTCTGGCCGGCGGAGAGCTTGGCCCAGCGGCCTCGGTAGGGGACGCGGACCGTGCCGCGGGCGCCCTGGTAGCCCTTGTCGGCCCAGCAGCGGACGCCGGCGGCGGTGAGGGCGTCGATGATGCCGTGGGTGCGGGCGGCCTTGATGTCGTGGACCGCGCCGGGCAGGGCGGGAGAGGCCCACAGCAGGCGTCCGAACGGATCGGTGAGTACCTGCACGTTCATGCCGTGCTTCTTGTGCTTGCCCGAGTAGTAGGGGCGGTCGGCGGCGACGCGGTCGATGGGCAGCAAGGGTGCCGTCCAGGATGACGAACGCCTTGCTGGTGGCCGCCTGAACGGCCTGCTGGAGGGTCGGGGCCAGGGCGGCGAGGACGTCGACGGCTTCGCGGACATAGCGGTAAGCGGTGGCCACCCCGATGCCGAAAGCGGCGGCCAGGCGCTGGTAGGTGTCGCCGCAGCGGAGGTGCGCGAGGGCGAGCAGGGCCTGTCGGCCCGTCGACAGTCGTCGCCATCGCGTCTTCAGCTGCTTCCGCCGCTCGGCCAGGTGGCGGGACAGGAGCCGCAGGGCCGAACTGGACAGGTCGATCGCGGACCGGTAGACAAGCACGACGAAGCTCCTGGTCGACAACGGGTGATCTTGGTCGTGAACCCGTCTACCAGGAGCTTCGCCACTTCGTACAGCCCTGCATGCCCAACCCGCGGCCAGCACGGTCAGGTTGGAAAGGGCTCACTGAGTGGTGTGCATCGTGAAGTGGCAGGTCACGGGCCTGGTGTGATTACGTGCCCCGGGGCTGACACTGGTCGCGGGCGGCAGTCTTCCGTGTTCCGCGAGCTGGAAGCGGCGTGGTCGAAGCTCGGCCGCACGGTGCCCGGTCGCCCGGATCCTAAGTGGGACCACCTGGTCGGTGGCTCGGGGAAACGCCGTCGGCGGCTGCTCTCCGTGCCGCGGCCGGCCGCGGGTTGAGCCCTGGCGCAGCTGGTCCCGGCCCGAGGGCGGCGGGCGGAGTGGGAACGCGCACCGGCGACACGCCGTTGCGCGCCGCGCGCAAGGCTGGCCGCTGCGCGCCCGTTCCGCTGCCCGAAGACGCATGTTCCTCCTCTTGGCCATGACGCAATCTGCGTATGCCAGTCAGCTCGGTCGTCACCGGCTGGGCATCATCGAGGAGCAGTCCTGTGAGCAGTCCAGCCGTCGCCTTTGCGCGCCAGGTTTTCTCTCCCGCGGAGTCCGCGGCCACCAGGGTCGAGCCCAGGGCCGCAGAGGTGTGGCTCCTCCTCGGGGCCGATCTTGATCAAGACTTCGTCTCCGAGCAGCTCGGCGCAGCGTTCCAAGGGGCTTTTGGCGCCCGCTGTGCCGTGGTCAGAACCGGTGACCTGCTGCCCGGCGTGCACGACGGGAGGCTCACCCTGCACGACCTTCAGTGGCGGCCCGTGCCCGTACCGCGTGTCGTCTACGCAAGGTTGTCCACGCCCCGATTGTCCACCGACCGTGAGGTGACCCTGTTGCGGCAGTTGCAGACAATGGGCGCCACACTCCTCAATCCGATCGACGCCGTGCTGTCCTGTGTGAACAAGTTCTGGCATCTGCAACAGCTCGCCACGGCAGGGATCCCAGTGCCCGACACGTATACGTACACGGTCGGCGGCCTTGCTCAGGCGGTCACCGCGGGACTCCCGGAACCCTGCGTGGTCAAGCCCATCCGTGGCCACCGCGGCCGCGGCGTCTTCCTGGCCCCGGATGTCGCGTCACTGCGCGAGCTGTGCGACACCGACGTGGGCCCCCACATCTTCCAGGACTACGTCGCGCATTCCCATGGCCGTGACCTGCGGGTAGTGGTTGTCGACGGGACCGCGGTCGCAGCCCAGGTCCGCACCAGCGCCGACGGAAGCTTGACGTCCAACATCTCCCGCGGAGGAACTTCTTCCCTGTGCACGGGAACATATCCCCTGGGTGAAGAGCTCGCTGTCCGAGCGGCCGAGGCCCTCGGGCTGACTGTCGCCGGAGTCGATCTGCTCTTCCAGGCCGACGGAACGTTCACTGTCTGCGAGGTCAATGCCAATGTCGCGTGGCGGTCTCACATGCCCTCCGTCGCCCCTGCCATCGTTGAGGCCTGCGCCAAACGGCTCACCGTGGAGCTTCCCGCAGTCCAACGTCATTGACTACCCCTGACCACGAGGCCGGTTCTCCGTTCGGGGTCTCGGGTACGTACATGACTGCGCGTCATACCCGGTGGAGCAATTACACCTCAATACGCCCGACTCCCTTCTCACCCAGATGCTTGACAGTTGTCAGGTCTGGTTCACCATCGAAGAGCCCTGCACGCGGGATGCAGGCGCCCAGCCGCACAGGAGGCCGAAACGATGGTGGGATTGAACCCGTACAACGCCAGGGTCAGCAGTGCCTGGCTCTACTGGCGTCACGCGCTCGGCTCCTGCCGTGTCGGCAGGAGCGCGTGCCAGGCGCAGGGCACGGTGGCACCGCCGCAAACGGCAGGAACACGTCCGCTGTCCCTGCGGGAGCCCGCCAAGGCAGAGCGGGAACTGGGATTGGCGCTGTACCGCTTACGCGTGGAGAGAGGCCTGTCCCTCAGAGCATTGGCGAAAATGCTGGGCTACAGCGCCCACAGCGTTTTCGCCGACGTGGAGAGGGCGAAACGACTTCCCACCGAGTCCATGGTCCAGTCCTACGAGAAGTGCTTCAACGTGGAGCCGAACTCCCTGATGGCGCTACGCCGGGAGGCACTGCGCGAACGGGCGGCGCTGCTCACCGATCGCTTTGCTGTGCGTTCGTCCGGGTCCCTGCCCCCTTCTGCTGCGGGCTCTGCCGAGCAGCCGACGATGCTTCTGGGCCGGCTGTGCGCTGCGAGTCACCGGCACGTCGGGCGCTTTGCCCGCCTTGCCGGGCGCATGGCGGGCGCCGTGCTGCGGTGGGCGCGGGGCCGGGCGGCGCGTCCGTCTGGGCGACGGCGCGCGCCCGGCGGGACGGGGACGGAACCCGGCGGCGTCGCTGACGACCCGACCCGCGATCGTCGAGTGACTCCGTTCGGGAGGTGGCAGTGGCCGCACGTGTTCTTCGAATGACCACGAGCCTGTGCGGCCTGGTCCCGTCCTGCCTTCTGCGGATTCACTTGCCACCATCCCTGATCTTGCAGGGGTATCCCCGGCTTCAACCGGGAGGAAATGCATCCTTGGCCCGGAGCCGCGCAGCGGCGGAGGACACTGTGTTGTCAGTGGCGTGTCCTAGCGTGATCACATCACGCGCGAGGGGGGTGGGCCGGATGATCCGTGCGTACAAGTTCCTCTTGCGGCCCACCGTGGGCCGGCAGCAGGCCGTCGGCGAGATGCTGCGTGATCACTGCTCGCTCTACAACGGCGCGTTGCAGGAGCGCCGCGACGCCTACCGGCATGTCTCCAAGACGAGCATCAAGTACGGTGACCAGTCCGGGCAGCTCAATGAGATCCGGGTGTTCGACCCGGAGCTTCAGGGCCGCTGCGACGGCGGACTTCGTAAGCAGAACTCCACGTCCGTTGACACCGCTGGTCGTTCTCGTCCCAGCAGGCGACGCTGCGGCGTCTGGACAAGGCGTTCGCGGCGTTCTTCCGCCGCGTCAACGCTGGCGAGACGCCCGGCTGCCCGCGGTTCCGGGGTGTGGCCTGGTTCGACACGGTCGACAGCAGCCCCGCGAGATACTCGCGGAACCCGCGCCGCTGTGCCAACGTGGAGAAGAGGTCATCGAAGCGAGCGGCGTAGGCTTCCAGCGGGCCCGGAGCGGGCGGGACACGGCACACGACGGGTCATCACGGCTCCCCCGGCAGCGAAGCGACGTTCCTCTGTTACCGGCCTACTGCGGGCCTGACCCGCCGTCAACAAACCACCGCTAGCGTGCCGTGGATTCGGCCTGGCAGAGCGCGCGTGCGTTCAGGATGTCGGGATCGTCGGGAAGCAGCCGGGCGGCGATGTCGAGCTCGGCCAGCGCGGCGTCCCAACGGCCGGCGTTCTGTAGCGCGAACGCGTGGTTGTAGCGCACCTCCGGGTCGTCGGGGGCCAGCTCGACCGCGTGGCGCAGGTCGGTGATGGCGGACGCCACGTCGCCCAGCCCGTGGGCGGCCGCCGCCCGCCCGCACAGCGCCGCGACCAGATCAGGGTCGACCGCCAGGGCGCGGGTGTAGACGTCCCGCGCTGCCGCGTCCTCACCGCGCACCGCGTGGACGCCGCCGAGGATGGCCAGCAGGTGGGGGTTCCCCGGCTCTCGCCGCAGGCCTGCCAACGCGTCGCGTTCGGCACCGTCGGTGTCGTCCCGGTCCAGGAGGATTCCGGCCCGGTTGACGTAGGCGTCGACGAAGGCGGGGTCGAGTTCGAGGACGTGGCTGAAGTCGGACAGGGCTCCTTCGATGTCGCCTGCCTGGTTCTTGACGTCACCGCGGTTGTAGTACACCTCCGGGAAGGGAGGCCCGAGGCGTAACGCCGTCTCGTAGGAGTCCATCGCTTCCTGCTCGCGGCCCATGCGGCGCAGCAGGTTTCCGAGGTCGAAATGGTATTCGGGGTAGTGCGGGTCGACGGCGATCACGGCGCGGTACTCCGCGAGTGCTTCCTCAAGTCGGCCGAGCCCCGTCAGGACCTGCGCCCTGTTGTAGCGCAGCACGGAGCGGTGCAGGTGGTGCTCGTCGGGGCCGAGGGCGCGGTCGAGTTCGGCGAGGCCTGTGGTGACCAGGTCCAGTGCGGCGTGGGGGCGGCCGCGGTGTGCTTCGATGAGGGCGAGGCCGTTGTCGTGGAAAACGGTGTTGAAGGCGCGCAGCCTGGGGTCCGGAAGCAGGGAGGCCATGGCGATCGCCTCGTTGATCCAGGCCAGGGCGCGTTGGTGGTCGCGGCGGCTCGGTTCGCGGTGCCGGGTGTAGAGCATCGCGGTCGCGTAGGCCATCTGAATGTGGATCATGGGCCTGGTGGTGTGCGCGCGGGTCTCGTCGCAGATTGCTTCGGCTTCCTGGGCCCGCCCGAGGGCGGACAGCGAGGTGGGCATCTTGCTCGTGAACAGCCACCACACGTCCGGGTGTTCGTTCCAGTCGGCGAGGGCGCGGCCCCGCACGCAGAAGTCGACGGTCGCGTCGTAGAAGCCGAGCAGCATGCAGGTGTCCATGGCGTGAGCCAGGGCTTGCACACCTGTGGTGAGCGGGTCGCTGCCGTGCTCGCGGTGGTAGGGGATCGCGCCGAGTAGCAGTGACGGCTCGTCGAGTGCTGCCAGTTCGTCGGCCCGCCGGTCGTGCAGAACCCGCCGCTCCACTGATCCGAGTTGCTGGTACGCGGACTGTGCGCGGGGCGAGTCGTCGGTTCCGTCCGCGGCTACGTAGCGTGCGGCCCAGTCCTGCAACGCCTGTCCGTCCTGGTCGAAGCTGGCGGCGCGGTCCTGCCCGCTCGGCTGCGGGGGCGCCATGACGTGTGCGCAACGGTGCAGCTGGGCGCAGAGGTCCTCGCCCTCAGGGGTGTCCGGCTCAATCAGCGGGTCGGGAGCAGGCGGGGTGAGCAGAGCCTCCGTACCCAGTACCACCAAGGTCAACAGTGCGGGATCCATGCGGCGCAGCAGGACGGCCAGGAACTCGGTGTCGGTGGGATCGGCGTGGTCCATGTCGTCCACGATCAGCGAACGGCCCTCGATCCCGTCGGCGACCAGTAGGTCGTTCAGGAACTCCATCAGTCCGTGTGCGATCCGTAAGGTCCGCCACCTGGAGTAGAACCGGGTGCGTTCCTCGGGTACGGCCAGTGAGGTCAGCGTCTCCAGCGTGGCGGGCACCTGGGCGCGGAGCTCCGGCGCGACGGTGAGGATCTCGACCTCGTGCGCGGCCACCAGAGCCGGGTGACGGATCAAGGCGCCCGGCACCAGGGCCCGCAGCACGGTGCCCGCGACGGTGTAGGGCCCGCGCAGGCGTCGGTGCGCGGAGACCGGCGGGATCAGGGCAGCGGGCAGCGTCAGCGAGGTCCTGCAGGCCTCGCGGTCGGCTCGCCGCGCACCCAGCAGGACCAGGTGTCGGTCGGCGTCCAGCGGCACGTGCCGGATGGCGGACATGATCTCCTCCAGCGTCAGGATGGGGATGAAGCGGCGCCGGCGGCGCCGGCAACCCGCTGGGTGCGTCGCTCACGCAGGTAGAGGCCGAAGGCGACAGCGATCTCCCCGACACTCAACAGCAGGACCAGCGCGCTGTCGGCGATCCCCGCGGTGCCGACGGACCCGTGGCCGGCCAGCCGGTCCAACACCGTCGCGAACACCTTGAACGCCGTGGGGACCAGGCCGAACCCCAACGTGGCCAGCAGAAAGCCGTATCCGGCCACGATCAGGAGTGAGTACCAGCGTGCGACCGACCGGTCCCGCGGATGCCAGCGTTCCGGGTCGAAGCGGTGCGGCCGCCCCAGTAGCGCATGCCAGCGATTGGACAGTAACTGCTTGGCCGTGGTCTGCAGGTCGACGCAGCCCAGCACCGTGACCACCAGGAAGTACGCGTCGGTCTGCAAGAAGAACCAGCATTGCCACAGCAGCCGCAGCACTGTCAGATACGCCATGGCCAGGGCGACGCTGCCGACAAGAGGTAACGAGCCGTCGCTGCGGTAGGTGCCGGCTGCCACCAAGGTGAGCGCCGCGAGGACGCCGATATCGGTGAGGATCCCGGCCAGAATCGGCAGGAACCGCTTTCGGCGCGGAACCCCCACCAGCCCGTCCAATGTCGTCAGGAAGACCACGTAGTGCAGGCGGCGTCCGATCGACAGCCGCGAATTCAGGCCTAGCCGGCGCCCCGCCAGCGCGTGCGCGGCCTCATGGAGGAGGACCAGCGGCATCTGGGCGAGGAACATCGACACCATCAGTACCGACATGTAGTGGGTGAAGAACAGGTGACGGTAGCTCGGCACGAGAGCGGGGGTGCGTATCGTAGCGCCCACCCAGGCGGTGATCAGCGCGAGGTATGCGGCTGCGCCAACCGGCGAGAACACGGCCCGGCCCAGGCGTTTCCAGCGCACCGGGACACTCTGCGCCGTATCAGCCTCGTCCGGACCCCGTAGGAAGCCCAGTTCGCCGAGGTCCGCGACGAAATCCGCGATGTCGACTGGCTGCCCGTACGCCTCCAGGTACCACTGGGCGGCCTGCGCACAGGTGCGGCCCTCGACGAGCCGGTGCAGCAGCGCAGCACCGTCGGCGGGCAGCACGACGTAAGTGTCCTGGTCGGGACGCCCGACGGTCACCTCGTCACCTTCGGGCAGGAAGGTCAGTCGGTGGAAGGCGAGCTGCTGCTCGGGTACCGCCGGTCCTGACGACTCGGCGGGCTCCATTGCCGCGGGCCGGTCTGGCATCGTGCCTCCGCGCAGAAGACGAACGGGTCTGCCGGCCGGTCGCCGGCGGGGGGCTCGGCACGGATCTTCGGATGCCGAACCCGCCGCCGGCTCGGTCGGCTATCAGGCAGGACAGCCGCAGCCGCCGTACAGCGCGCTGGCCGAGCTCGTCAGACGCACGGAGCCGGTCTTCCGGATCGTGATCTTCTTCATCTGGTCCACCTCCCTCACTGGAAAATCGCAGCGGTCCGCCCCGGGGCATGGACGCAAGGACCAGGCACGGGACGGAATCTGGCGGTGAAGCCAAGTTGTAGCAGCCGCACTGGGCGGACGTCGTGATCCAGAACAGAGCGAGAACAAGCACCGGACGAACGCAGAACCCGGGGAGACCTCCGGTCCTGCACCGCTCCAAGACCGCCCGCCACTCCCGTCTCGGACAGCACGGTGCCATCGCCTACGAGAACGCGCTCCAACACAACGTCAACTACGCTGACACAGGCTTCACAACCCGTGTCCGGCATCCCGCGGTCAAGGCCCCTGCGGTGAGCCCGCATCCTGGGTAGCCGTCATGGGGTTGGCCTGGCTGCGGCGATCGGTTGGGCGCCGGCCGACTTGGCCTCAGGGGCGTCGAGGCTGCGCCGGTAGCCGGCGAAGCCGCCGGTGTCGATGTCCGCGTAGACGACCATGTAGCCGTACCCGACGCCGTCGTGGTGATCCACATCCAGCGGCTCTCCGGCCGCGCCGACCCGGAAGGAGACACGGCTGTCGGGGTAGGCCTGGAAGAGAACGGCGTCATTCCCGGGGCTGCCGTGCGGGCTCGAGGTACAGTCCACGATCTCCAGCAGGTGGGCGATCGTGGGAGTTCCGAAGCCCGTGGTCCGGCTCTCCTGAACGATTCCGTGGTGTCGGCGGACCATCACGACATGCCCGGTGTACGGCGAGTTGGGATCACGGTAGTCCATAGCGACCAGATCGCCCGGCTGCAAGTCGGCCGGTCGCTGGACCGGCCGCAGGTGAGGGACATCCCGGGTGAAGGCGCGCCGCATCTCGCGTGCGTTCGGGCAGACGCGAGGCCGGTCCAGGTCCATTGGATCGAAAACGTGCTCGAGGAGGAACTCTCGGGTCGCCCAACCGCCGACGGCCGCTCCGTACACCCGTTCCAGCACGCGAGTGAGGAAGCTGCCGCACTGGGAAAGGGCGTAGTACGTATCCGGCCGTCCCGGGAACCCCCAACGCACCGTGTCCGGTTCGCCGTCGAAGCGGCGGTAATGCCGGTACCGGTTCCTCTTCAGCGACCAGGGCGTCTGGGTCAGATGGTCCACCAGGATCTCGGCCTCCCGCAGGTGACGCGGGGCGGGCGGAAGCAGACGAGAAGTTGACGGCGGAGCAGAAAGCGGAAGCATGTCCACGGGCGTGTCCTCGGCGCGGCTCCCGGCGTCCTCGCGAACCGCTCGCCCGAACGACGAGGCCACGCTGCCGCAAGCGGTGGTCAATGAGCCTCAGCTTGCAGTCGAAACACAGCACCCCACTTGCCCCGCAGACCATCGCAACGGGCACATACCAGCCCCACGAGTCGACGCGACCGGGCAGGACCAGTCAGAGGCAGAAGGATTCACCGTGATCCCGCACGATCACTCCGCTTGGCCGTGCTGCGCATAGGCGACTCCCGCTGCTGCTTCTCTTGGCAGCACCGGTACCTGAATGCAGTCGGTCGCCCCGAACCGGCAGGTACCAAGGGCGGCTCTCCCGGATACCCCACCTCGGCCGAGCGAACTGGCCTTGTTGCCCCAGCACCGGTCCCTTGAGGCAGTGAGTGCGCGGAGGCGTGCATTTGGATGGCAGGTAGAATCGTTGCGCCTCACGTCGGCACTCCGGCGCCACGCCACAGTACGAGGGCCGCTCCCGGGCAACGGCAACGGCGAGGGAGGCAGGAGCGTGACGGCGCAGCTAGTCAGCGGGGCGGACGGTGTGCCCTCACCGCCCGCCGCTTTCCAGAGCCTCGGCCATTCGCAGGGGACTGCGGCCGTGGAGGCTCTGAACATCGCCGCCGACCGTAGGACAGCCGCACTCTCGACCGCCGAACTTGCACATGCCAAGGTCGCCGCAAGCGGGTAGTCTCCCTCGCAACTACGGAGGAGAACGGCCGCTCCGACCCGCCAACCCCGCGCGTGATTCGGAAGATCGACGTTCCGCTCCCGGAGCGCGTGTGGCGCGCCATGGACCCGAACCGGTACCGAGACACCGTCGACTCGATCCTCCTGGACCGCCGAATCGATCCCGACGTCTTCAGGATGCCAGCGCATGAGGTGTGGCAGTGGTGGAACGGCCCAGCCCTGTTCGCTACACGCGACGGTGCTCAGCCACGCCCCTCTGCCGTCCCGGACGAGATTGCGGAACTCCTCGCTGTTCCCGATCGCAAGTTCGTTGACATCCTTCTGCGCGACGCTCGCGAGGCTGAGAATCCGCACCTTGCCCACGACGCCGTTGTCGAACGCTGGGCATCGTCGGCCCCGACGGCCCGGGCTTGGGGCCGCTACGCTGTTGCACAGGCCGAGCGGAAGGCACTGGCTACGCCCTACCTGTCCCGAGGCGCCGCGGTGGAAGCATTGGGCGGCGCTTATGCTGATCTGGCCACACTCAACATGCGCGCCTACCAGGCCCGACGACTCCACCATCGCTACCTGACTCGCGTCTACGCCGATCACTGTGCCCGCCGCCGAGCACTCGTCCCCGACCTGCCCGGCTTGCTCCACGAGGCCTTCGGCCGGCTCGCAGCGGTTGACCCAGAACTGGCCTGCACGATAACCGCCCTGGTCTCCCGGCATGAGCACGTGTGTATGCATGCCGCCAGCGGCTGCCCTTCGTGTCATCACCACCTCGCCGCCGAATCGCGCGCGGCTACGGCGTCCCTCGAGAGCGCCCCCGAGCGGCCGCACGCGGATCCCGCCACCCGTTACGCCCTGCTCACCGATCTGCATGCGGATCTCGTCTGGGCGGTCGCGGACGCAGCGATAGGTGGTCAGGATTCCGCCACCTGCGGCTGGGGATGGGCCGCTTCGGACGGCAGCGATGCATGGGGGGGTGTCCTATGCCGCCAGCAGCGGTGAAGCCGAACTCATTGCACTGTGTGAAGCGGCACGCCATCTGCTGTCACGGCACCCCGGCCGCAAGGTGCTGGTGCTGTGCGACAACAGCCAAGCCGTCGACGCGGCCGCGGCCGCCCTGGCCGCCGGGGACCTTGGCCCCGCTCGCCGGTGCGCCGCGCTGCCCGAGGCCCGCAACCGCCGCTGTGGCGCGGCCGCAGGCAGGTGCGACGGCGTGCTGGGTGCGGAGACAGACGGACTCGTGGCCGGCGGTGCTGTGGTTGCGGCAGCTCAGCTTGGCAATGACGCTCACTATGTGGGGGCAAGGGCCCGACGCCAGGCACTGCACCCTCTTCGCCGCTGGAACCAGAGGAGCCGTCGTCATGCCTGCTACCGTTCCCGCCGCGCCGCCGAAGGCCGTGCTCACGGACTTCGCCGGGGTGCTCACCACCAACGTCTTCGTCTCGTTTCGGGCCTACTCAGCGCGCGTAGTGGGCGACCCGTTCACGGTGGAGTCGTTGCTGTTGGAGGACGCCGGCGTCCACCAGGCGCTGGTCGATCACGAGTGCGGACGACTCTCGCAGGCGCGCTTCGAGGACCGCCTTGCGGCCGCCCTTCGGGCTCGTGGGGCCGACGTGGAGGCGGAGGGCCTGCTGGCCGCGATCAACGCGGACATCCGGCCGGACGAGCGCATGGTGAAGGCGGTGAGCCGCCTGCATGCTGCGGGCGTGCCGGTGGCGCTGGTGTCCAACGCAATCGGCGACGAACTCTATCGGGGCGTCGACCTCGCAGCCCTGTGCGATGTCGTGGTTGTCTCCAGGGAGGTCGGTGAGCGCAAGCCCGGCAGCCGCATATACGCGATCGCGTGCGAGCGCCTGGGCGTTGCACCGGAGAACTGCTTGATGATCGACGATCTCCGGCCGAACCTCGACGGT
The DNA here is from genome assembly GCF_000744655.1 of Streptacidiphilus rugosus AM-16. Lineage (NCBI taxonomy): Bacteria > Bacillati > Actinomycetota > Actinomycetes > Kitasatosporales > Streptomycetaceae > Streptacidiphilus > Streptacidiphilus rugosus. Next base: position 461,817 of record NZ_JQMJ01000001.1, read on the forward strand.
GCGGCTCGCCTGGGAATCCGAGGCCTCCACCACGTCGACAGCCAGGCGACGGTTCATGTCCTGGAGCAGCTCTTCCCGAGGGCATTTGGCTGAACCTGTCATGCGACGGTCCCGCCAACCCGAAAGGATCATGGCAGATCTGTGCGGCACTGGGATCGCGGCCCGGGCTGCCGGGGTCCGGACGGACGTGCCTGTCAGCCGGCCGGGGCCATCACAGTGCGCAACTGTCGACGCGAGCGGAGGTCCAACTTGGTGTAGACGTGCCCGAGGTGGTACTCCACGGTCTTGGCGCTGACGTAGAGCTCCTTGGCGATCTCCTGGTTGGTCAGGCCCTGCGCGGCCAGGTGCGCGACCGCGCGCTCGCGGTCGGTCAGTTCGGCCAGCGCCCCCCGCGAGCCCTGCCGCGTGCTGGACGATCCGCCGGCAGCCAGCATGTCATCGAGGCGCTGAGAGAAAGGGACCGCACCAAGAGCGTCGTAACGACTGCGCGCGGCACGCAGATGTTCTGTGGCGACATCCCTCCGGCCGCTCTCGGCGAGCAAACGGCCGTAGGCGTGCTCAATGAACGCCCGGTGCAGCGGCATGTCGTCCCGTGCCGCCGGAAGGGCAATGCCCTCGCGATAGCAGCTCTCCGCCGCCTCCAGGTCCCGTCGGCCCTCCGCCACCAGTCCTTCCAGCCACCGGATGCCCACGCGCAGGCTCGGGACATCGAGCTCTTTGATCCGCACCAGCGTATGGGCGGCCTCCTCAACGTCACCGACGCTGATCTGACCTTCGGCGAACAGCGGCATCCAGATCAACCGCCAGGAGAACACGGACCCCACCTGGGGACCGTCGTGGATCGGCTGCAGCGCCCGGAACATCCCCTCGCGCTCGCCCCGCGCCTGGGCCAGCACCGCCGTCGCGAAAGCCGGATAGACGATGTCAGCGAACACAGCACTGTCACGCGCCGCCTCCGCTGACGCCCGACAGTGCCTCTCCGCAGCCTGCCAGCGCCCCTGTCCTGCGGCCACCATGGCGGCCACCGCCTGCCCGGGCGCCTGACCCGACAGCGGTCCGTTGGTGGCTGCCAAACCAAGCGCCCGTTCGGCGCTGATGAGCGCCTCCTCCCACTGCCCCGACCAGTACTGGTGAGAGGCGAGCATGAAGTAGTCCGTGGCCCGTACATCGGCCACATGCCCGTCACGCTGTCGTCCGGTCAGCGTGACCAGGTCCTCCGTGGCACCGCGCAGGTAGCCCATGGCACCCCGGGCGATACTTCTGGCTCGCAGCAGGGAACTGTCCTCCAGCGGCACGGCCTCGGAATCTGCAGGCAGATTCGGGTGGCGGGCCTCGAAGCCCCGAAAGGTGTCGCCAGCCCCGTCGACCCACTCCGAGGCCAACACCCACAGATACTCGGCGTATCCCACGAATTGGGGGTCGGGAGGGCCGATCTCCAGAGCCTGACACAGCGGCGGCAACGCGTCGGCCCCTCGGTTCTGCCAGACATGGACCCCTCCGAGCCAGGCCAGGGCAAGGGCCGCCGTTTTGGTGTCTCCCGCCCTGCCCGCCTGAGCGACTGCTGTGGTCAACAGGTCTTCCGCCATCGCGTAGGCACCCCGCCCGAACGCGAGCCGGCCCAGGACGCTGCTGCGCGCCGCCGACGGCGCGCACTGCTCGATCGCGCTCTCCAAAGCGAACCCCCGCTCGTAGTCACTGGCCTGCAACAGTTGAGTGACTGCGGTCAAGATGCGCCCCTCCCGGACGGGCAGCTGCTCGGACAGATCCGCTGACCACAGCAAGAGGGTGGCGGCGCGGGCAGCCCGGCCCACGGCCGCCTGCCGCTGGGCCTCGGCCTGCAGCTCATCGGCCAAGGCAGCGTCCGCATGATCGGCGGCGGCGACCCGGTGCGCCCAGGAAGCGCCCACGTCCACCATGGGCGCTGCCGCACGATGCAGTTGGCGTCGGCGCGTGGGCAGGATCGCCTCGTAAACCGCATCGCGTTGCAGGGCGTGCCGCAAACGGACCGGCGTGCTGGGGATGTCGGGCCACCACTCGAGCAGGCCCAAAGCTAGCGCAGGCCCCAGCGCCGCGGCTGCATCCGGGATCTGCGCGACTTGCGCGGCCACCCCGAGGGGTACCTGGGCGTTCAGAACGGCCAATGCCTCCACCAGGCTGCGGGAGTCTTCGCCCAGTCCGGCGAGGATCTGGCGCACAACCGCGGCGAGGGATCCAGGCACCGGCAGGGAGCTCCGTGGATCGGCCAGTGCCCGCGGCGACGCCTGGGAGAACAACGACTGAAGGTAGAGCGGATGGCCGCCGGTGAAGCTGATCAGCCGCTCCGCCGCCTGCGCGCTCAGCTCGGCCGTACCCTTCGTACGAGCCAGGGCCTCCACCTCCTCCCGGCCCAGCCCGTCCAGGGACAGCACAGTGGCATGCTCGACACCCTTCAGCAGACGCTTAGGACCCGTGACGCCAGCCGCCTGCTCCCTGGCCAGCGCCGTCCCTGCGGGCGCGGTCCGATTCGTCACCACGATTAGGATCCGCTCGGTCCACCAGCGCCGTACCAGGAACCTCAGGACGGCCATCGACTCCTCATCGATCCACTGGATGTCGTCGACCACCAGCACGATGGGTCGTCGCTCCTCAAGGGTCCCGAGCAGTCTCAGCACCTGGCTCCCCACCTCGGGCGCGGATGCGGCATCGACGACCCGCTGCAACATGGAGTAGTCCTGCAGTTCCGCCCGTGGTACCCGGTGCAGCAGTTGGCCCACGACACCGAAGCGGTAGTCCTTCTCACCTGCATCGCAGCCCGCCCACCACTGCTCGAACTCCTGCATGGCGGTCAATGCCTGCCGTACCAGGGCAGTCTTTCCGATGCCGGCCTCTCCCTCGACCACCACCAACCACGGCACACCCGCCGCGCACTGGACAGCGCACTCGGCCAACGCGGTGAGTTCGGTGCTGCGCCCGACGAATCCGGAGTATGCCGACTCCATTTTCGATACCAGCTCTCTTCTCGGCAGCCCCTTGGCCTGCCCGCCTGTCGGCAGTCACGATATTGTGTCCGGCTCTCAGTTTCGGGCGCGCCGTGCCGTTCGCCCCGTCTGATGTCCTTGGCCTCTCCGATCCTCGCTCGCGAGCGCGTGTGCCGTCGAAAGGGGAGTGGGACACGTCGGTGGAACTTGCACTCGTCCGATCGAAGGCATTGACTGGCGGAACAGGTCCATCTTTCTCCCATCACGGCATCGGCGCGTGACCGCACGACGGCCCGGAGGGACACCCGGTGGAGATCTACACCGACCAGTACATCGGCGGCAGCTGGCAGCCCTCCCGCGGTGCGGAGGGGATCGAGGTGGTCAACCCGGCCACGGAGGAGATCCTGGCCGTCGTGCCCGCCGGGACGGCGGAGGACGTGGACGCCGCCGTCGCCGCCGCGCGCGGCGCCCAGCGGGGGTGGGGGGCGACCAGCCCCGAGACGCGGCTCGGGTATCTCACCGCGATCAGGGACGGCCTGGCCGCCCGCCAGGGCGAGATCGCCGAGACCGTCACCGCCGAGCTCGGCTCGCCCATCGGCTTCGCCACCGCCGTCCAGGCCGGGCTCCCGCTCGGCGTGGCCTCCGGCTACCTGGACATCCTCGCGAACTTCGAGTTCACCGAGCGGGTCGGCAACTCCACCGTCTACGCCGAGCCCGCCGGCGTCGTCGCCGCGATCACGCCGTGGAACTACCCGCTGCACCAGATCGTCGCAAAGGTCGTCCCCGCGCTGGCCGCGGGCTGCACCGTCGTGCTCAAGCCCGCCGAGGACACCCCGCTCGTCGCGCGGCTCTTCGCCCGGATCGTGCACGAGGCCGGGCTGCCGGCCGGGGTGTTCAACCTGGTCACCGGCGTCGGCGCGGTCGCCGGCGCCGCGCTCGCCGCACACCCCGACGTGGACCTGGTCTCCTTCACCGGCTCCACCGCCGTCGGCCGCTCCATCGCCGAGCAGGCCGGACGCGGCGTCAAGCGGGTCGCCCTGGAGCTGGGCGGCAAGTCCGCCAACGTCGTGCTGCCCGGCGCGGACCTCGCCCGGGCCGTCAACGTCAACATCGGCAACGTCTTCGCCAACTCCGGCCAGACCTGCAGCGCCTGGACCCGGCTGCTGGTCCACGAGGACCAGTACGAGGAGGCCGTCGCGATCGCCGCGAAGGCCGCCGCCAAGTACCTGCCCGGCGACCCGACCGCCGCCGAGACCCGGGTCGGTCCTGTCGTCAACGCCAAGCAGCGCGAGCGGGTGCTCGGCTACGTCCGGCAGGGCCTGGACGCCGGGGCGCGCCTGGTCGCCGGCGGCGTCGAGACGCCGGAGGGCTGCGAGCGGGGCTACTTCGTCCGGCCGACCGTGCTCGCCGACGTCACCGCGGAGATGACGGTGGCCCAGGAGGAGATCTTCGGACCGGTCCTGTGCCTGCTCGCCTACCGCGACGAGGAGCACGCGCTGGAGCTGGCCAACGGCACCGAGTACGGCCTGGCCGGCGGCGTCTGGGCGGCGGACGAGGAGACCGCCGTCGCCTTCGCCCGGCGGATGGACACCGGACAGATCGACATCAACGGCGGCCGGTTCAACCCGCTGGCCCCGTTCGGCGGCTACAAGGGCTCCGGCGTCGGCCGCGAGCTGGGCCGGCACGGCCTGGAGGAGTTCCTCCAGACCAAGTCGCTCCAGTTCTGAGACAGGGCCACCCTGGCGGCACCGTCAGGTGCTCCTGGCGCCGCTGCTGCGCCGCGCGGTCGTGCTACTGCGAATCGGCACCGGGAGGTCTACGTTGCGGTCACCCGGCGTGCCCGCCAAGGGGGTGCCTGGTACGCCCCACGGCACGTTGGCGGCGAGTTCGCGGTGGAGTGAGGCCAACCGGGCCCGCCCTTGTGCCAGGTTCGGGCTGAGCGGAGAGTCGTGGTCGACCATCGTGCACACCACAGACAGGGTCCCGTCGCCGTTGTCGACCAGTTCGACAAGTCGTGCCTGGGACGGCCAGCCCATGACCGAGCCTGTTGTCACCTCCCAGAAACCTCCATATCCGGCCGGGTCAGGCCGCGGCTGGACCTGGTTGATGTGCCGGTGGCCGTTGAGCCACACCACCACGTTCGGGAATCGATGAAGCAGTGCGACCAGCTCCCCTCCCTGGACCAGGGGTCGGGGCTCCTGAGCTCGGTCGGGCAGGGCGTGGCGGTCGGCAAAGGTGTCGGGACCGTGGTGGGACAGGATGACGACCGGCCGGTCCTCGTGGGAGCTGCGTGCCTCGCGACTGTCGCCCGCCCGGTAGCGGGAGTGCACCTCGATGAGCCGCTGCTCCAGCCAGTGCTCCTGTACCGCGTCCAGGACCCCGTCAGCGCCGCCTTGTGGGCAGGCCGTGTCGAGGCAGATCAGGCGTACCCCGGAGGCAGGGTCGTCATACGCGTAGTAGGCCGAGCTGTCGCGGATGTTGTCGCTGGTGAAGCCGTGCCCATGCGGATGGCCGGCACCGAAGTGCGCTGTGACGAATTCGGCACGGGTGATGCCCCGCCGCGCGTCGTCCGGTGTGACAGGCAACTGCCGACCCGTCAAGAAGGCTTCCGGGCATCTGATGAACATCTCCAGTGCCCGGTCCCGGTCCAGCTGCTCGGGCGGGTCGACGGGCTTGCGCCCCCCTACGAGGTACTCCAGCACGTGCCGGGTCTGCGCCCCGACACCTTGGACAAGCGCTTCGTGGTTGCCGTAACAGCCCAGCCAGGGGAACCCCAGACCGGGTGTGTCGAACTCGGTGAGCGCGTCGTCGAGCAAGCCGGGGTAGGAGGGGAAACCGTACTGCCCGGTCCACAGGTCAACACCGTGGGGACTTTCCCCCTCGGGCCGCCAGAAGATCTGGTCGGGCCAGTCGGTACTCTGCACTCCCTCGTAGGACGGACCGCCGGATCCCGGCCGGACACGGCCGCCGTCCATGAGGGCAAGGAACATTTGGAGCTCGTTCCACTGGGCGTTGTCGATCGCATCACCCGTGATGACCGCCATGGTCAACGGGGTACCGGTGACCGGGCCGCCGTTCAGTTGGCGGAGGGTGCGCGCGAGGGCCTCCACGGCGTGCACGACCAGCGCCTCCTGCGGGCGTTGCACCGGCAGTAGGGCGGCGAATCGCGGATCGCCGAACTCGCGCTGGAAGAACTCGAACCGGGCGGGCGATTGAACGTCCGCGATCTGGAGGTCGGTCATGTGGGCGAAGCAGAGCAAAGGTCGGCGGTCGGGAGGCGCGGGCGGCTGCCAGCGTGGACCGACCAGGTTGTTGCGCACCAGGTGGGGCTCGCCGGCGCGATGCTCCAACCACCGGTAGGGGAGCGCGGTTCCCCGGCGCAGGATCCGGCCGGGGCCGATGGTCTGGTCCAGAGTGGTGAGGGACGTTCCGCCCATGGCTGTCACCTTCCGACGAATCTGCTGAATCCTTTGAACCCGAGGCAGGCGTCCCGGGGGTCTGCCTATGCGCGGAAAACGAGCGGCGTGTCCGGTTCCAGCCGCAGTGACACCCGGGTGCCGGTGCCGTGCTGGTCTGCGGGCCAGGAGGGGATGTCCACCCGTACGGTCTGTTCCTCAGCCGATGGGTCCAGCCTTACACTCAGGCGGGTCACCGGGCCGAGGAAGCTGCGGGCGGTCACGGTGCCGGTCAGGCTCTCGTCCGGGGAGCCTTCGGTGGTGGCGATGGTGATCTCCTCGGGGCGGACGACCAGCTGTACCGGTGTGCCGGGGGCGAACTCGGCGGCTGCGGGTACGGGCATGCGATGCCCTCGCACCACCACGTGGGCACCCTCGGTGACGGCCGGCAACAAGTTGTTGGCTCCGACGAACTGGGCCACGAACGAGGTCGCCGGTTCTCGATAGATCGTCGAGGGGGCTGCCAGCTGTTCCAGCCTGCCGGCCGCCATCACCCCCACCCGCTCGGAGATGGAGAGGGCCTCTTCCTGATTGTGCGTCACGAACAAGGTCGTGGTCCCCAATTCGGTCTGGATGCGGCGGATCTCCTCGCGCAGCGCGACGCGGACGTTGGCGTCGAGCGCGGACAACGGCTCGTCCAGCAGCAGGATCTTCGGAGCCACGGCGAGCGCGCGGGCCAGCGCCACGCGCTGTTGCTGGCCGCCGGAGAGCTGGTTGGGGTAGCGTCCGGGCTGGGCTGCTAGCCCCACAAGTTCGAGGAGTTCCAGAGCCCGAGCGCGGCGGCGGGAGGGGCGCTGGCCGCGCACCCGGAGCCCGAATTCGACGTTTCCCAGGGCCGTCATGTTGGGGAAGAGGCTGTAGCTCTGGAAGACCATGCCCATGTCCCGCTTGTTCGGCGCTGTGCGGGTGATGTCCGCGCCGTTCAGGACGACCTGCCCGCTGTCGGCGGTCTCGAATCCGGCGATGATACGCAAGGTGGTGGTCTTGCCACAGCCGCTCGGGCCGAGCAGGCTGACGAACTCGCCCTCGGCGAGGGCCAGGTCCAGGCCTGCCAAGGCGCTGGTCCCGCCGAACGACTTGTGGATCGCGTGGAGCTCAAGGTGACCCATCGCTGACACCCTCCTTGGTGCGGTGTCCGGCGAAAGAGATCGCCAGCAGCAGGGTGAAGGCGAACAGAATTGCCGCGAGGGACACTGCGACGGACAGCTCGGCGTCGGTCTGGCCGAGCATGTTGATCTCGACCTGCAGGTTGGTGAAGTTCAGCAGCGAGGCAAGGGTGAACTCGCCGAGGACCAGCGCGACCGCGAGGAACGACGCTCCGACCAGGCCACCGCGGATATTGGGAACCACAACCCGCAGCAGCACCGTCACCCCGGAGGCCCCCAGGCTACGAGCGGCGTCAGTCAGCGTCCGAAGGTCGATCGCGGCCAGGCCCGTGTCGATGGCCCTGTAGCTGAACGGGAGAACCAGCACGATATCGATGAAGGCGAGAGTGAGCGGCGAGTCGCCCAGCAATTGGGCCACCCTGGTGTAGATCGGGGCGATGCCGATGACCAGGACGATGGCGGGGATCATCAGCGGCAGCAGGCACAGGAACTCCAAGAGTCGCTGGAGCCGGGGGAGTCGCAGACGGACCCAGACGAGTGTGGGTGTCAGCAACACCAGCATTCCGGCCACGGTGAGCCCTGCGAGGGACAGCGACGTGGTGGCTGCGGAGATCAGTTCGGGGGTGTCGCCGATCGCGGCCCAGGCTCTGAAGTCGTGTCTGCCGTTTTCCTCACGGGTGCTGAATTCCACCATGGCGGCCAGCGGGAGCAGGAAGAACGCGCCTAGCGGAAGCAGGATCGCCCAGCGCAGCAGTGTCCGGCCCGGCAGGCCGCGCCGTTTGCCGGCGTGCGGGGGCACGGCTCCGGCTGCGGTGAGTGGCGCTGGGTTCAGGTCCGGCGGTCCGGTCATCGCAGCCACCGCGAGGCGCGGCGCAGCAGCAGTCCGTACAGCCCCATCACCACGGTCACCACCACGATCATGGTGCAGCCGAGTGCTTTACCCACGTTTTCCTGGCCGAGCACCACCTCACTGGTAAGGAAAGCCCGGATCTCCAGAGGGACAATCGGGTTCCCCTGGGACACCAGGGCGGCGGCGGTCGCGTACGCGGAGAAGGCGTTGGCGAACAGCAGGAGCCCGCTGCCCAGGAAGGAGGGGGCCAGGATCGGGCCCGCCACGTGGCGCCAGTAGTGCCAGGGCGTGCCTCCCAGGCTGGCGGCGGCCTCGCGCCACTGCGGGCGCAGGCCGTCCAGGGCGGGAAGGAAGACGATCACCATGAGGGGGATCTGGAAGTAGGAGTAGATGAAGATCAGCCCCGGGATGTCGTAGAGCCATACCCCTCCGGAGTAGATGTCGATGTTCAGGTTGTCCCGGAGGAACTGCGTGACCAGTCCCGTGATGCCGAAGGTCGCGATGAATGCGAAGGCCAGCGTGACACCCCCGAACTGAGCCAGGACGCCGCAGGCGGAATTCACCCCCCGGCGCAGCACACCGTCCGGTCTCGCGGTGGAGACCGCCCACGCCAGCAATGAGCCCAGCACCATGCCGATCACCGCGGATGCAGCCGACAGTTCGATAGTGCGGACGAACGCCTCCCGGTACACGCCCTGGGTCACGACGCGGAGGTTGTCCAGGGAGGGCCGTCCAGCGTTGTCCTCGAACGAGCCGACGACGACGATCAGGGTGGGGTAGATCAGAAAGACGCCGACGTAGGCCAGGAAGGGGAGAACGCCCAGGTAGGCGGTGAGGGCGGGCAGTCGGCTCCTCAGAGAGTGCGTTGGGCGCTGCGGGGCTCCTTCGGGCCCGGCGGGAGAAGCTGAGGCTGCCATGTGGGTCACCCGATGGCGCTTGCCCAGTGCTTCGAGAGGTACTCCGAGGCCGCGGCCAGCTGCTGCGGTGTCAGGAAGACCGGAGTTCCGGCGCGGGGCGGAAGTTTGGCCAGAGCAGCCATATCGAGCGTTCCGGCCTTCTGCATCGTGTCGGCGCGGACCGGGCGGGCGAAGCCCTCCAGGAAGCTGTTCTGGCCCTCGTCGGAGAAGAGGTACTCCTGCCACAGTCGGGCTGCGGCCGGGTGCACAGCGTTCTTGTTGATCGCCTGGGCGTAGTACGAGCCGACGACTGCGTTCTTGGGGACGACGACCTTCCAGTCGATCTTGCCGGCGAACTGGGCGGTCGTCGCGGCGTTCAGGTAGTCCCAGTTGAACACGACCGGCGTCTGGCCGCTCTCGATGGTCGCGGGAGTCGGAGTGATCGGCAGGAAGTTTCCCTCCTTGTGCAGGGTGGCGAAGAAATTCACGCCAGGTGCGATGTTGTCCGGGGAGCCGCCGCTTCCCAACGACGCGGCCACGACGCCGTAGAAGCCGGCGGCGGCCTGGGTCGGGTCACCCTCGAGCGTGACCTTGCCCCGGTAGGCGGGTTTCAGCAGATCCTGCACTGATGTGGGTGCGGGTACCTTCGCGGCGTCGTAGCCGATAGACATGTAGCCGCCGTAATCGCTGGTCCACAGCCCACTCGGGTCCTTGAGCTGCGAGGGGATGCCCTGCCACGTCTGTACCTGGTATGGGGCGAACATGCCGGTATTGGCCAGCACCACGTTCTGGCCGAGGTCGAAGACGTCGGGCGCACGGTCGGTGCCCGCCAGCTGCTTGGCTGTGTTGATCTCCTGCTGGCTGGAGGCATCGGGCTGACTCGACACGACCTGGATGCCGTACTTTTTCTGGAAGTCATTGATGATCTTGCCGTAATTGGCCCAGTTGGGGGGCAGTGCGATGACGTTGATCTTGCCCTCCTTCTTCGCCGCGGCCACCAACGCGTCCATGCCACCGAACGCTGCCGCCGATGTCGCGGCAGGCTTGCCGGAGCCGGTCCCCCCTGAGGGGTGCGAGCTGCTGCAGGCACCCGCCAGCATCAGCGCGCAGCAGGTGATGCTGGTGATCAGGGTGGTATGTCTCAACGGCACGGCCGACCTCCTCGCCTGCATGACGGGCCCGGCGGTCGGGCACGGATGGGCCGCTGCCGCACGGCCTTCGCCGTGCGGCAGCCCGCGTTCTCGGCCCTGCCTGCAGCAGTACACAGTTCCAGAGCTTCAGTCTGCCGCCGTCTGCATGCCTTCTGCGAGCGGCGCGCGGCAGGGCGACTTCTGTCACCCGATCGGAGGAGGGGTGCGGGTTCCGGCTCGAGGCGCTGCCGGAGGCAAGATCAGCCTTGGCGCATGATCTCGGGTTCGTGACGGCGCTGGAGCCGCAGGATCACCAGGGTCAACACGACGCAGAAGGTGAGCAGAACTCCGCAGTTCAACAGGAAGACGGGCGCGGAGTGGGCCCACAACGCGTCGAGCGGCGCCTCGACCCCGGTTTGGGAGAAGAAAGGGGACAGATGGGCGAGATCCACGGGATCGCCCGCGGCTGCGACTCCCCATCGGGCGGGCATCAGCCAGGCGACCTGCTCCAGGACGGGTCTGCCGTTCAGCCGGAAGATCGCGCCAGTGAAGACGATCTGGACGACGGCGAACATGACCAGCAGCGGCATCGTCTTCTCAGCGGTTTTGACCAGAGCCGAGATGGCAAGGCCGACCAACATCGAGACGAAGCCGAGCAGGACCACCCCGGTGGCCATTTCCACGGCGGGTTGCCTCGCGAGGACGAGGCCCGTGCCGGGCAGCTTGCGGACGCTGAACGCGACGTACGAGATCAGCACCCCCTGGACGAGACTGATGACGCCGAGCACGAGGACCTTCGACATGAGGTAGGCCGAGCGGGACAGACCCGCCGCACGTTCGCGTTCGTAGATCGCGCGTTCCTTGATCAGCTCGCGGACGGAATTGGCTGATCCGGACAGGCAGGCGCCGAATGCGACCACCATGAGGATCAGCCCGGCGAAGTCGTTGCGGCCCCAACCGGGGCAGGCAGTCAGCCCGCACCCGTAGTCGGGGATCACCGTCGACACCCCGCCGAGGACCAGAGGCAGGAACAGAGACAACGCCATGAAGCCCCGGTCGGAGGCGATCACCGAGAGGTAGCGGCGGGTCAGGGTGCTCAGCTGGGAGCTCCACCGCTGCGGCCGCGCCGGGCTGAGCCGGAGGGAGGAGGCTTCCGGCACCGTGGGCGTCGAGGTGTCCGCGCCTGCGCAGTACAGCCGGTAATGGGCGGAGGCGCGGTATCGTCCCGCCCAGTCGAAGTCCCGGTGGCTCTCGAACTCCTGGAAGACATCGGCCCATGTCGAATAGCCGAAGTAGTCCAGAGCCTCCCCCGGCGGGCCGAAGTAGGCCAGCGAACCGCCCGGCGCCATGACCAGCAGGTAATCGCACATGGAGAGTTCGGCCACCGAGTGGGTGACCACGAGGACGGTTCGCCCGTCGTCAGCGAGACCGCGCAGGGTCTGCATGACCTCACGGTCCATGCCCGGGTCGAGCCCGGAGGTGGGCTCGTCGAGGACGAGCAGCGACGGCTTGGTGAGGAGTTCCAGGGCCACTGAAACCCGCTTCCGCTGGCCGCCCGAAAGCTGGGCGATGCGGTGGTCCGCGCGGTCGTCCAGACGCAGGTCGCGAAGAACCTGCTCGATCCGGCGTGTCCTTTCCGCCCGCCGCGTGCCGCGCGGAAAGCGCAGCCGGGCCGCATAGGCGAGGGCCTTCCGGACGGTCAATTCCTTGTGCAGGATCTCGGACTGCGGCACCACGCCGATGCGCTGTCGCAGCTCGGCGAAATCCTGATACAGGTCCACCCCCTCGTACACCACGCTCCCTTGGTCGGCGGGGTGATAGCCGGTCAGGGCTCGCATCAAGGTCGACTTGCCGGAACCCGAGGGGCCGATGATCGCCGTCAGCGTCCTGCAGGGCACGGAGAAGCTGACGTCATTGAGTCGCCCTCTTCTGCCGTGTTTCTGCTTGGCGCCCACTGTCAGCCGATGGGCCGAGAAGGCGGCCAGGCCCTCGTCGGTCGCGTGCTGCAGAGCGTCACCGGCCAGCACGAAGGAGGAGCGGCCGATCGTCAGGCGGTCCTGAAGGCCCATCGGTTCGACGCCCACTGGCCGCCCGTTGAGGTGTGTGCCCGCATGGCTGCCCAGATCGGCGACTTCCCACCCGCCGTCGGGCAGGCGGCGCAGCTCGGCATGATGGGCGGAGACCCGGCGGTCGGCGAGCACGATGTCGTTGTCCGACGCGCGGCCGATGCGGAGCGAGCCCGTGCCGGGGGAGAGTTCGTGGACCGTCCGGCGGTGGCCTTCCCCGGTGGCCCTCCCGGACGGTCGTCCGCCACGGAGTTGCGGCGGGACGTCAGCCGGCGGACCCTCCCAGGGACGTGCCGCCGTCGCCGTGGGGACGGCGGGCTCGTGAGCAGTCGCAGCGGGGTCATGGGGGAGCACCGCCACGGTCGGGACGCCGGCCGGGATCGCGAAGTCGAGGCGGGGGCCGTCGTGGGGATTGCCCAGGGTCACCCAGGCGCCGGGATACAGGTGGACGTGCCAGGACCGGATTCCTTGGGCGAAGGTGCCGTTCGTGGAACCGGGGTCCTCCAGCCCCCAGTAGGAGCCGTTGAAACCGATGGTGGCGTGGTGCCAGGACACCCTGGTGTCCCCGAGCGGCAGGTCACAGAAGGGGTCGCGTCCGATGACGTAACGCCGGTCCGGCTCGAGCAGCATGTAGTGGCCGCCGATGTGTAGTACGAGGTGTTGCAACTGTCCCTGCTCGATTCCGACGCTCGGCGAGTGCCTCCCCAGGAGGATAGGCAGAAGAGGCTGTCGGAAATCGTCGGTCGTCGCCCCTTCATGCTTTCTTATGGCAGTCAACAGCAGCCACGCAGGCTGAGCGGGCACCTCGCCATGGAATGCCGGGCCGAATGCGCGGCTGGGCAGGTAGACGCCCTGTCGGCCGGGGTTTCGCTTCGCGGCGCATGAGCCGTTTCTTAGGGCCTGCGAAAGTACATGCTTTTGCGGCCTTTCCTGCATCCCGATTCCCTAGGCTCACGCCCAATCCACGGCGCTCGCGCAAGAACGTCGATGCCGTGGGTATGACCCCGCTCCGCCGCCACACCGCCTCAACCGCTCCCCGGCCTTCCCGTGCCCGCGCGACCCGGACCGCCGGGGCGGTGACTCTGGCCGCCGTGCTGGCCACCGGCCTGACTGCATGTCAGCCACACGGTCCCGCGCCGACGAGCGCTGGGACGACCGGGCCAATAGCCGGCACTGCCGCGTCGGCCACGCCGTCGACGGGTTCCGGCTCCGGCGCCACGGGTGCGACGCCGTCGTCGGAGGGCAGGCCCACGTCCACAGGTAAGCCCGTCTCGACGGGGAAGCCCAGCTCCACCCCCGGCGGCGCCTCCCACGGCGGCGGTACCCAGGGCTCCCAGCCCCCGGCGTCCACGGGCGGCGGATCGGTTGCCGGAGGGAGTGCGGTCACCCAGGTCCTGGCTCTGATCAACCGTGCGCGTGCGACTCAGGGCCTCGCCCCATACACGCTGACGACTCAGCTCAACAAGAGCGCCGCGGCCCATGACAGGACCATGGCCGCCGGCTGTGGACTGTCGCACCAGTGTGCCGGCGAGTCCGCACTCGGGGCGCGAGAGACTGCCGCGGGCGTCGCCTGGACCGCCTGCGGAGAGAACATCGGCCAGGGCGGCCCGGTCTCGACCGCTGCCGCTGCCGAGGCAGCCATGGCGGTTCAGCTGACCCAGGCCATGCTGGACGAGAAGCCGCCGAACGACGGTCACCGCCGGAACATCCTGAGCAGCCAGTTCAAGCACATCGGCATCGCCGTGATGCGGGACAGATCCGGCACGATCTGGCTCACACAGGACTTCTCCAACTGAGCCGAGCACAGCAGGAACCATGCGGCCCCCCAGCGGCGACGCCCCTGCTCGCCGCTCCCGCCCCGGCCCACCGGCTGCTCCAGCAGCCATCTCTCACCAGTACTGACACTCCCGATGCGCCCGCCCGCTGCGGGCCTCCTGACAACTTTGAGGTGACATGAGCCTCCGCAACTCGATGCGGACCAACCCCAGGCAGCAGTCCCGTAGGACGTGGGTGGCACTCACGGCCGCGGCCGCCGCGCTCGCGCTGACGGCCTGCGGGCCGACCGGCAGCACCACCGACCACAGCCGGACGGACACCCCCGCCTCGTCGAGCACGACGGCCTCTTCGGACCCGGGGACCATGCAGCCGTCCGTCACCGCCTCCGCTCCTAGCCACGCCTCGGCCGCTGCCGCCGTATCCTCCTCGGCCAAGGCCAAGCCCTCCACGAAGCCCGGTGCTGGTTCGCACAGCGGCTCCGGCGGCGGATCGGGCAGCATGAGCGGCTCAGCCGGCACCCCCGCCAACGCGCCTCAAGCGGTGCGCGACGCCTTCGCCCAGGCGAAGGCGGACGGCAGGAACGTCCTGTTGGACTTCGGCGCGACCTGGTGCCCGGCTTGCCGCACCGTCCTGTCGCTGTACAGCCTGCCCTCGGTCCAGGCCGAGCTCAACGCCCATTACCACCTGGTCAAGATAGACATCAGCAATAACGACCGCACCAACATGGCGCTGCTGGGCCAGTACGACAAGGGCCCGAGCTACGGCCTCCCGGTTCTGATTGTGGTCAGGGCCAACGACACCATGCTCGTCGACACGAACAAGACCGGGCACCCGACCCTGACCGAGACCGGCCTGCTCAACTGGCTGAAGGAGTGGTCCAAGTGAGCCCCCGCACGCTACACCGTACGGCCCGCCTGGGCACGTTCGCCCTTCTGCTGGCCGCCGGCCTGGCGACCACGACCGCCTGCTCGCCCCACCCGACCTCCGGCGCGTCAGCGTCGCAGGCGTCGACGCCGGTTGCTTCTGCATCGCAACCGGCGTCGACGGCGCCCACCACCACCGGCCGCGCCTCGGACCACTTCTCGGCCGGTGGCGTGGACGTGACGCTCACCGTCAGCAGCTGGGACGGAAAGCAGGGCGTGCTCACCGTCGCGTTCAAGCCGCAGCGCGCGACGTATCACCTCTACAGCGTGACGCTCCCGGCCGACGGCGTCGACGGCGTGGGCCGGCCGACGTCGGCGACCGTGACCGGCGCGGTCAAGTCGACCGGAAAGCTCACAACCTCCGCACCACTGCACCAGCTGACCATCCCGGGCGTCGCGAAGCCACTGCCCGTCTACCCGGACGGGCCCCTCACCACCACGATCCCCATCCGCGCGACCGGCGGCCAGGGAACGGCGACCATAGCAGTCAGCTATGCCGCCTGCAGCGAGACGTACGGCTGCAACCTGCCCGTCGACGGGCACAAGGTCAACTTCAGCCTCAAGGCCGGCGAGATCGTCTTCCCCGCCTGAGGCCCACACACCCCTGCGCGGCGCGAACCCCGCTCGCGCCGCGCAGACACTAGAGAGAGGTCCGGCGAACCAGGTGTCCCAGCAGAAGGAGAACGCGCAGGTGACCAGGGTCTGGTGGCGGCGGATCGCGGTGTCGGAGCGGACCTGGAAGTCGGCCCACCCGAGTTCGTCCTTGACCTGCTTGTAGTTCTGCTCGATCCAGTGCCTGATGCCGTAGATCCGGACGACCTCTGCCAGATCGGCGGCCGGTTCGGGGCTGTCCGCCTCGCGCGGGCTGCCGGGCCGGGGCAGGTCGGTGGCCAGGTACCAGGTGGACTGCGCGGGCAGTGTGGCCGGGTCGGTGGTGGCCACGACCAGGCGGACGTTTCCGTCGGGCCCCCACCGGCCCAGCCGGGCGTCGGCGGCCCACCAGGTCTCGGTGTGCCCGTCGCGGAAGGTCTGCTCCACCGGGGTCCAGGCGCCGGGGCGGTCGGGGCCGTGCCAGTCCAGCCGCTTGGCGGCGTCGATGGGGGTGTGGGCATCGGCTCCGTAGGCCCAGGTGCCGCGGCGGGGCTTGAGCGCGACACGTAGGGGAGGTTGGCCTGGTGCAGCTCGTGGCGGAAGTTGTCCTGGTCGCCGTAGGCGCAGTCCGCCGCGATGGCGCGGAACACCACCCCGACGTCGCGGGCCTGGCGCGCGAGGTCGGCCGCGATCTGCAGCTTCGTGCGGAAGGCGGGGTCGGTTCTGCCGCCGGGATAGTGGTGGGCCGGGGTGTAGGGGCACGCGTGGACGGGGTAGTAGACGCGTTCGTCGGCCCAGCACGTGGTGACTGTGACCACTCCGCGGTCGATCTTCCCCACCGACCCCAGGTACTGCTTGCCGACGTGCGCGGTCGCGCTGCCGGCCTTGCGGTCGCCGGAGTCGTCGATGACTAGCACCCCGCCCGGATGCGGTGCCGTGGCCGGCCCGGCGAGCAGCAGTTCCAGGCGTCGGGTGTTGATCTTCTCCAGGTCCCAGGTCGAGTCGGACAGGAAGAACTGCAGCCGCTGGACGGCCGCGTGCTGGGCGCCGGCCACCGGCTCGGCCCCGGCCAGGCAGGGCAGGGTCTTGTTCCGGTCCCGCGGCAGCAGCAGCCCGGCCAGATAGGAGCCGGTGGACACGGCAGCCGTTTCGTCACCACGGCCTCCCCCGAACAGCAACCCCGTACTGTTCATCTACCGCAGCATTGACCCGACGTCAACAAACCACCGCTAGGCTGAACGAGTGAGGGGCCCGGGACGAGCCGGGGTCCTCTCGTCGTTCGCGTCGGCCCAGGTCACCAGAGCTGTCCGAAATGCTCGCTATGCAGACTTTCGTGCACAAGCTGTGGATAAACCGCGCAACGTCCGGCGACGTCGCTCGTTAGCACTTCGCACGGCCAACATCCCGGGCGGGGCGGGGCCGTGCAACCGGGCCCCGGGCGTTCCATCACGCGCGGGGCTCCGTGCTGCCGCTCCTGAACGGTTGCCGGTCTTCGCCGTCCGGCGGACGGTAGTAGTGAAGCGGACGGCCTCAGAGGCCGGATTGGGCCCGCTTCCGCCGCCGCCCTGCCGCGCAGATGTCATTCCCCGCGACCCGGCGGAGACACCGGACCGCCCCGCGTCCTCCGCAGGCGGGACGGTCCACCGGTTCACCTGGATGCGTTCGGCGCGCCTCCTCCTCGGAGTTCACCCCCCGGCGCACCGTGAATGCAGGACGCCGTCGTACCCCCAGGGCGGCCGTCCGCCCCGTGGCCCGACCCCGACATCGGGCCCCTCCGGGGCTCCCCCTCGCGGCACGGGGCGGAGCCCCGGACTTACGCCGTGCCAACAACTGCCCTCCCAGTTGCTGCCGGTGTCTGCCGGAAGCAGGGTGGACAACGCGGCCTCAGCGCCGCTTTCCCTCCGATCGGAGGAAGACGGGACCTCACGGCCCCGAGACCGCCCCGCACTCCCGAAGCGGGGCGGTCCCCCTTGGTCACATCCAGGCCGGCGGCATCACCGAGACCTTGTCCCCGTCGGCCTCGTCGGGGAAGGCACGGTCCCAGCAGCGGGCGCAGCGGCGCTCGACCGGAACGTACTCCGCCTCCTCGATCGGCAACACCGGTGTGACCGGGTCCAGGAGTCTGGTGCACAGTGCGAACACGGCACCGACCCGGGCGACGTGCCAGTGCGGCACCTCGTGCTCGCCGGGGCGGACGTGGTCGGCGCGGAGCTGATAGCGGGGCATGGGGCACTCCTAGACGTTCAAGGTGCCCCGCAGCCTCCCAGCCTGGGGCACCGCCGTCGGCGTCGGGTCGGAGAAAGGCCAGCGGCGCCCAGCGTCTTGCCGAACGCCGACGCGACAAACACGCCAGCTCAACACGTTTACGGTCGCCCGATTGGGTAGCCGCTGGAGGTCCTCCTCACCCCCAGGGACACCGAGGCCCCGGCCAGGGTTGTGGCCGGGGTCCCGCCAAGACCGCTCATTCCCATTCGTCCGGGCCGCCGCCGCGCCACTCGATCAATCCGGGCTCGTCGATGGCGTCCTCGTCCAGGCCGGCGCGGCGCATGAACTCCATGACATCCGCCAGTTCATACGCCTTGCCGACGTGCTCGGCGAGGATGTCGACGCGCCGGTACGGGCCGGTCATGGGGTCGGCCTCCACGGGGTGCACGACAACGTGCGCCGGATGTCCGGCACCTTCCGGGTGTGGTTCGCTCATGCCGCCCAGCCTGTGGGGGGCTCCTGGTGATCGCATCCGGGTTCGGCCTTTTGCCATGGCGGAGCTCGGCGGCGTACCCGCCGGATACGTGATGGACTGGTGTCATGGTCGATTTGAAGGCCGAGTACGGGGCCGAATCCGGGATCCGCTGGCATGTCGTCCCGGATGCGGATAGATGGGCGCTGTGCCACCAGTTGTTGTCGTCCATCGCGGCGACGCGACCGATCACCGACATGACCGACGGCGCGATCGGTGCCGAGCAGCTGTGCGAGATCTGCCGGACCTCTTTCGAGGGCAGTACGGGCGCTGCTTCTAGCGCCGGGTCGCCCCTGTAGACGCCGTGAGGCCCCGATGCTCAGTCCGGAGGATCGGGGCCCGCTCAGCCTCCACAACGGGGCCGACAGCATCCCGTCCGGGGTCGCCTGGGGGCGGTGCACCCGGCGGGCAGCTTCACCAGGAACGCTGTTTCCAGCTCTCGTGGATGTGGTTCGGTGCCAGGTCCTGCCACCAGCGGGGCCGGTCGTAGAAGGCATCGGGCTGCCTCATTGCGGCTGCGACGTGCCGATCCTCGGTGCACGGGCAGAAGCACAGCGCCATGTCGTCAGTGCCGACGATGTAGCCGAGGCAGCGGCCGTGGTGCTCCGTGCGGTCGAGCGGGAAGTCGCAGTTCGGGCACCAGTCGGAGGCGGCCGAGTACGGCGTCGGCGGCCAGGGCAGGGCGCGGATAGCCTCAGTCGGCCCGGTGTCACCTTGTGACACGACCCGGCTCACCTGGACCACTCCTCGCGCCAGGCCGGGTACAGCTCGTGGAGCTCGTCGACCAGGCACGCGCCCTCTGGTTGCAGGAAGCCGAGTCTCGCGGCGCGGCGCAGCCTCTCCCAGGTCGACCGGTCGACGGCTTCGTCCGGGCGGGCAGCGGGCACCGGCTCTTCCTGGGCGGTGGTCACGGCGCCGCCTGCTCGTGGCAGAAACATGCACACGCGATCGCGACCCACCCGAGGACCCTGTCGCGATAGCCCGGTGCGCTGCAGAGCTGGTGGAGGTCAGGCCAGCGGGTTCCGCCGGTCCGGCACTCCGGCGTGGAGTAGGCGCGAGGGAGCGGGCCAGGCGTAGCGGGGCGGGCCGGCGAATCGCCCGCCGTGGAGGATGCGGCAGCGGTCATGTCACCGACGGTAGGAACGGCCGGAATGCAGCCTCAACGAACTTGCGGCGACTTGCACGCGCTCATCCGAGAGCCTGAATCGCCGCACCGATCAGTCGGCGGGCGTTGCCCCCGTACACCGCAAGGTGTGACAAGGCGGCGAACGTCTCGACGTACATGCCGACCTCGGCGGGCTGGGTCACCGTCAGGTGCGCAGAGACGAGCTCGACGTTGACCTGGGTGTCGTCGTAGACCGTGAATGATTCGACTGGCCAGCCAGCCCCGCGCGGCACACCCATGGGGATGATGCCCAGGCTCACCGACGGCAGCAGCGCCACCTCGATGAGGCGGCCGAGCTGCGCGCCCATGATGTCGGGGTTCCCGATGACCGTCCGCAACACCCACTCCTCGACCAGGACCGCGAACCGGTGGTTACCGGAGTGAAGGACGCGCTGACGGTCCAGGCGGACCGCGACGGCCTCTGTCACGTCGTCCTGGACGCCGCGGAGCGCCACGATGGTCTCGAGCACCGCGCGGGTGTAGGCGGACGTTTGCAGGAGTCCGGGGATGACCCACGACTGGTAGGCGCGGAACCGGCGGGTGCGCTCGAAGAGCGGCAGCACCGACTCCTGGGCCTGCTTAAGCCCAGCGCGCTCCATTCGCTGCCACTCGACATACATGCTGTCGACCGCGCGGGCTGTGGCGATCAGCCCGGCCGCCTGCTCGGGGACCCCGCAGTGCCGCGTCCAAGCGCGCAGGTCCTCGTCGGAGGGCGCCATCTTGCCGTGCTCCAGGCGCGACGACTTCGACTCGTGCCAGCCGCACAACGCGGCCAGCGCCCGCGCGGTCAGCCCGGCGTCGAGCCGGAGTTCGCGCAGACGCTGGCCGAGGGCCTTCTTGGCCTCTTCGACGTTGGACGAGGGGGACGTCGGCGACACGGGCGGCAGTTCAGTGCGGGCGGTAGTGCTCGTGCGGGTAGGCGCGCGCCCACACGGCCTCGAACGCGTCCGCGCACAACTTCACCACGGCCGGCGTGGCCGTGACGTCCTCGCTGACGAAGTCACCGTCGCCGCTGAAGTGATGGATCATCGCGACGCGGTCGTCGATCACCCAGAAGTCGTTGCCCGGCAAGCAGAGGTCGGTTGCTTCTCGGCGCGGCAGCCAGCTCACCTGTTCGCCGGCGGCGGTGTTGGTGAACGTGATGTCGTACTCGAAGCGGATGTACTCGCTGACCGGCTCGGAAACGATCCGGGCGCGGCGCACCACGACGCCGCGCGCCGTGGTGTCCGCGATGGTCTGCAGCCAGGGACGCCACCACGAAGCCCGGTCGTCTGGGTCGTGCCGGTGTCCGGCTTTCCAGGCGGCGAACCGCGGGTCGTCGAGCATGTAGCCGTCGCGCATCTCCAGGTGGACGGCGGAGTGCTCGGCGCCCCGCAGGAGGGCCTCAAGCGTCGGCACTGCCACCGTTGACCTCCGGGAAGAACTGCATCATGCGCTTGGGGAACTCGATCACCGTCTCATGCCCGGGGAGGTCGAGCTGCGCGAGACGCTCCTCGTCGGTGACCTTCCAGCCCTGCAGGATGTAGTTCCCGGTCTCGGTGTCTTCGTAGACCGTGGGCGACTTGCTGTCGGGCGAGTCGGGGTCCTGGCCGAGCTTGCGCAGTGCCATGGCTGTGCCTCTCTCGATGGGGAGGGTGCTGTGTCTGAGCTTGCACGGTCCGTGGTTGCGAGGCCATGACTATGCGCGAACTTGCGGCAGTTGGGCCCCCACAGGGTGAGGAAGACGAGCATCAGCACAGCGAAGAGCAGGGCCGCGCCGATCCACTCGCCCTTGGCAGACATGGGTTGCGCGGGTCGGCACGGCTTCCTCCTAGGCGGTGCGCCCGTGGCCGTCCTCCTGCGCGGTTTACCGCCCGTGGTGTGGCCGTGCCAGACACCGCCCGCCAACACGGCCGGGCGACGAGCGGCTTTTCGAGATGAACTCGTCTGGCCAGGGCCGCCCGGGCATGCCCTGGCGGCCCTGGCGGTGGCTGGGTCAAGGTCACCCGTCGCTGTGCTGCCTGCGGTGGCGGGCAAGGCCGAGTTGCGCGAGGGGGAGGGTGAGCAGGAGTGCGCCCATACCGATGACGAAGGTGAGGGTGAACTGGCTCTGCTGGGGGAGCGGCGGGACTCCTGCCGGCAGGTGCTGGATGGGTTTGGAAGCCAGCAGGGAGACCACCACCGCCGAGGCGACGGAGCTTCCGATGGAGCGCGATATGGAGTTGATGCCGTTGGCGATGCCGGTCTGGTGGATCGGGACGCTGGCCGCGATCAGGGCGGGCATGGCCGCGTAGCCGAAGGCGATCGAGGTGCCCGTGAGCAGGCCCGCCAGGATCACGCCGGCACTGCTGCCGTGGTCGAAGGCCAACCAGGCGAAGCCCGCGACACCGATAACGCCGCCGAAGGTGAGAGTGGTGACCGCACCGGTCCTGCGGACCAGCATGCCGCCGGTGGGAGCGGCAATCAGGGCGATCAGCGAGCCGGGCAGCAGGTACTCGACCGAGGCGCGCAGCACGGAGGCGGTGAAGCCGTAGCCGGCCAGCTGATGCGGCGTCTGGACCAAGTAGGAGATGCCGATGAACTGGGCGAACATGGCGAAGCCGATGAGCAGGCCGGCCAGGTTGGTGAGGGCGACCTGGCGTTGGGTGAACATGCGAAGGTCCACCAGCGGCGCGTCGACCTTGCGTTCGACCAGTACCCACAACACGGCGACGAGGGCCGAGCCGGCGAAGCTGCCGAGCGTCTTGCCGGAGATCCAGCCCCAGTCGTGGCCCTGGGAGATGCCGAGCAGCAGCAGGACCAGGGTGCCGGCCAGGGTCAGCGTGCCGAGGTAGTCGATCCGGCCGCCGGCCGCCTGGCCGTGTTTGGGGACGAGCAGGACGACCGCCACCAAGGCAAGGAGGGAGAGGCCGGTGGAGACCCAGAAGACCGAGTGGTAGTTCGGGTTCGAGCCCTGGGTGAGCAGGCCAGTGATCACAAGTGACAGTCCGGAGCCGAACGCGAGGGTGCTGCTGACCAGTGCCATGGCGCCGGGCAGCTTCTCGGACGGGACCTGGTCGCGGATGATCGACAGAGCGAGCGGGAAGATCGCGGTGGCGGAGCCCTGCAGCACCCGGCCGATGATCAGCAGGGTCAGTGAAGTCGTGAGCGCGGCGAGCAGCGAGCCGGCGACCATCACGGCGAGGACGGCGACCAGGGTCTTCTTCTTGCCGTACTGGTCGCCGACGCGGCCCAGCAGCGGGGTGAAGACGGCGGCGGAGAGCAGCGTGGCGGTGGTCACCCAGCCGACGCCGGCGCTGCTGGCGTGCAGGTCCCGGCCGAGCAGCGACAGGATCGGGACGACCTGGGTCTGGGCCATGGAGACGACCATCGCCGCGAGACCCAGGGCCGCTATCAGCACGGCACTGCCACGCTGGCCGGGGGAGGCCGTGGTGCCCGCCGACCGGGGGACAGCGGTTACGGAGGAGAGGCTCATGTGCAGGGGCCTTTCAAAGGTGAGGCGCTTCTCGCGGACGCCCCCACGGCACGCCGAGGTGCCGGACGGCGCCCGCGGGCGGTTCAGGCCGCCTGGTCGGCGTCGGGAACGAGAAGGAGAGGGATACGGACGGCGTGATTGACCGCGTCGGAGACACGCGGGTTGAGCAGTCCGGCGAAGGCGCCGCGGTGGTGCGGCCCCAGGACGAGGAGATCCGCGCCGAGGCGGTCGACCGCGGCGGAGATAAGACCGGGGATCTCGATGGTCAGGCCCTGGAGCAGTTCGCCCTCCGCTGGTACACCGGCGTCGCGCAGCGTGTTCAGCGCCTCCGCAAGGACCCCGTGCGCCGCTGCATCCTCTTCCAGCGGGAGGACAGCCACCCCGGCGGCGACCGAGGCGTCGACGTGCAGGACGTGGACGGTGCCGCCGGACAGCGAGGCGAGCGACGCCGCGGTGTCGAGGGTGCGACGGCGTGCCGGGCTGGAATCGAGAGCGAGCAGAATGCGCTGGAACACGGGGGTTCTCCTTGTGAGTGTGTCAGAGGTTGGCGAAGGCGCTGGTGGGGATGACCTGGCGGAAGAGGTCGCGTTCGAGGGTGAGGCCGTCGTTGAGGGGGAGGGCGAGGCCGTCGAGGACGGCGCGTTTGGCGGCGAACAGGGCGGGGGCAGGGTTGCGGGTGAGCTGGGCGGTCCAGTCCTCGGCGAGTTGGGCGAAGCCTTCTGCGGGCAGGACGGCGTTGAGGATGCCGAGGTGGTGGGCTTCGTCGGTGCCGATGACGCGGCCGGTGAGGATCAGGTCGGCGGCGGGTCCCTTGCCGATAAGGCGGGGCAGGCGCTGGGTGCCGCCGCCGCCGGGGATGATGCCGTAGCGGATCTCGGGCTGGGAGAAGTGCGAGCGGGTCGAGGCGATCCGCAGCGTGGAGGCGAGCGCGGTCTCCAGGCCGCCGCCCCAGGCCTGTCCGTCGATCGCGGCGACCACCGGCTGGGGGATCGATTCCAGCAGGCCCAGCGCGCGCGGCCAGGCGCTGCCCTGCTCGGGCGTCAACGTCCCGGCCGCGGCACGGCGCAGGATGTCCAGGTCCGCGTGCTTGATGAAGATCCCGTCCACGGAACTCTTGAGCATCACCACGCTCACCTGGTCGGTGCGCCCGGCGAGGTCCTCCAGATGCCCGGCCAGCTCGTCCAGGGAGTCCAGGTCCATCTGGTTGTCGGGCAGCCGCCCGAACGTCAGCACCGCCAGCTTGTTCCGGACCTCAACCGTCCAGTTACCCATGGAAACCACCCTTCGTTCACGCTGATGGACAAACCGGCCCTTCGGCACCGTGGAAGCACCTCGGGGCGGAATGAATATTCCCTCCGGCTGGCGCAGCTGTCAACCTGCCGGTCCCGGCCCTCGGAGTGAATGCGCACACGGCGGATCGCCGTCTGTGACTCCCAGGAAAAGGGGGCTCGAGCCCAGGGCGCTCGGCGAGGGCGCCACGTCCGGCGGGCCACCGAGTTGAGGCAGAATTCTGGAGAGGGAAAATTCATTCCTGTGCCAGGGAAGCCAGAACTCCGCCAGCGCATCCTCGACGCGGCCTACGGTGCCTTCTGCATGCGCACCTACGCCGGCACGCAGATACCCCTGATTGCCGAACTGGCACAGGCCGGAGTCGGCAGTATCTACCGGTACTTCCCCGGCAAGGAGCAGCTCGGCAACGCCGCCTACCAGGAAGCGGCCGTCGACATGCTCGCGCGGCTCAAGCGGGTCCACTCCGCGCGCCACCCGTCCGTCCGTGCCGAGTTCGCCCGGTTCTGGCAGTGCTACGCGGATTTCGCCAGTGAGCGCCCCGCTGCCTTCAAGTCCATGTCGCAGGACAACGCCGCCTTCCTCGACGAGGGCAACCTTGCGCTGCGGCAGGAGATGCATGTCCTTGGCACGGACTTCATCCAGCGCGGCCAGGAAGGCGGCAGGATCCGCCCCGGCGACCCTGGACAGCTCCTTTCCCTGGTCAATGGGGCGTTCTTCCACTGGGGTGCCTACCTGTACCCAGCGAAGATCAACGACCTCCCCCAGGGTCAGCGGGAGACCGCCGAGGGGGCGTGCTGGGGCCTGCTTGGAGCACCGACCGGCTGAGCGCCGGATGCCCAGTTCAGCGACGTTCACAATGCTCACCGCCGGCATGGCCGGTCGCCTGGAGGCGCCGGTACGTGCGGAGGAAGATATAGCCCGCCAGCGGCAGCTCGACGAACGCTGCAGATGCCACCGCCCCCCAGACCTCCGGTGTGCCGAAGTCGAGTGCCACGTCGAACCAGGCATCGCAGGCCAGCAGCGTCGCCGACGCCATCGCCGGCAGAACCACCGCGCGGCTGCTGCGCCAGGCCAGCACGGCAGTGGTGCTCAGGGCGCCCAGCAACAGCACGTCGAAGCCCACCCAGGCGGCGCGCCAGGCGTGGACGCGGTGGGAAGACGGCAGCGTGAGTCCCAGCTGTACCGTCCATGGGGCCAGGGCCAGTGCCGACAGGGCCACCAGTGCGATGGCGCGACGGCGGCGGCGCTCCACGCGGGTTGCCTGGGCGCCAGAATCGCGGATCGTGGCTGATAGCACGCGGGCTCCGGGATCTTCGACGGCTTTGATGCAGACAGCATTATGCCCAGGCAATCATTGATTAGGCAATAATTGTCTGGCTTATCTATGAGGCAGGTGCAGAGGTCACAGCGGGCGTCCCTGTGACTGGCGGCAGGTTCTGGGTGCATCCCGCGGCCGCCGCCGCGCCGCGAGTTGCGGAGACATTGCCTTCGGGTCGCGTCCGGCTTCGGCAACGGGGGAGTCGCGATCTTGTTCCGTGGCGCTGGCGCGCCCGAGCGGGCGGGCGGGTGGAGACTCGAGAGAGGGCCTCAGGAAGGGGAATCATGCCCGGACCCATCCTCACGGAAGCGCTCGTGACCCCGCTGTTCCTTCCGTCCTTGGTCGCGCCGTTCCCGGTCGTGGGCGTATCCACGGTGCTGGTCAATGGGGCGCCGGCCCTGGCGGTGTCGGCACTCGTAGCGCAGCTGGCCATCCCCGACAAGGAGTACGAACTGCCGTCCGCCACGCCGGGTCTCGGGATGATTGTTCTGGACGACCCTGGGCTGGTGACCAGCCGCGTCATGTCTCCAGAAGGTCCCCTTGCCATCTCGCCTCTGGTGGCGATACCGGCCACCTTTGTCGTAGTTGTCCCGGGGGTCATCCCGCCGGGCATCCTCGATGCAGCGCCCAAGCCGGGGACGGTCCTGATCGAGCCGCTCAGTCCCCCGACGGTCTTCGCGGGCTGATGCCGCAGATCCACCGCGCGTGGCCGCCGCGCTCGAGACCGCCGGAAAGACAGCGCTCTCCCTCCAACGCACGGGGTGATCAAGGCGTGGGAGTCCGGAGCTCTCCGAGGGCTCGCGCGACCCGGTGGATGACCCGGCGCGTCTGAGCGTCTGCCAGATTTTGCCGTTATGCTCCAAATGTCCTTTTGTGAGGTCGAGCACCCCCTCATTCGCCACGCGAAACAGAACAGGCATGATCATGACCAACATCGTCCTCGTGCACGGGCTCTGGGCCGACGGCTCCAGCTGGGACCGAGTGATCCCGCTCCTCGAGCGCGAAGGTCACCGCGTCACCGCAGTGCAACTCCAACTGGCTTCCTTCGAGGAGGACATCGCCTACACCGCCCGCGTCGTCGCGGCGCAGGACGGGCCGGCCGTTTTGGCCGGCCACTCGTACGGCGGCGGTGTGATCACCGGCGCTGCCAGCCGCGCGGCCAACGCCAAGGCGCTGGTCTACGTCGCCGCCCTCGCCCCCGAACAGAACGAGGCAGTCGGCTCCATCCTGCAGCAGTACCCCGACCTGGGGCTGGGCGAGACCATGCGACCCGATGCGGCCGGCTACATCTCTTTGGATCGGGACCGGTTCGCATCCATCTTCGCGGGCGACGTCGACGCGGACAAGGTCGCGATCATGGCTGCAGTCCAGAAGCCCGCCAACGGCGCGCTGTTCGAGGCCGTCTTCACGGACGCCCCCGCATGGCGTGAGCTTCCGTCCTGGTACGTCGTCTCCACCGGGGATCTGACCCTTAACCCGGAGGCCCAGCGCTTCATGGCCGAGCGGATCGGCGCCACCGTGGCCGAGGTCGACTCCAGCCACGTGGCCATGGTTTCCCACCCGGAGGCCGTCACCAAGCAGATCCTCGAGGCCGCCCGCCGAATCGGCTGAGCACGCGAGGACCTCCTCACGACGTGCGGACAGGAAGCCCACGTCCCGGGACCGCATCTGGTTGCATGCCTGTTCGTGGCCGCAGCACCGGCGATTCGTGGACGACACGGTCGATCAGTGCGCGGTACGAGGACAGCATGCGCGACTGACTGAAGCGGTCACGGATGTGCGGGGGAGCAACACCTGCGGCCCGCGCGCGCAGGGACACGGCCTCTGCCCAGGCCGCGTCGATGGCCTGTGGCTCGGACGGTGTGACCAGACCGTAGCCCTCGACGATGGATGCGCTGTCGCCGACGTCGGTGGTGACCGGAACGGCGCCGCACATCATGCCCTCGATCAGGGCCAGGGGAGCGGCCTCGCTGGTGGAGGTGAGGGCCACGACATCGCAAGCGGCGTAGACGTGGTGCATGTCGGTCCGCAGGCCGATCGGGTGCAGACGGCGCAGCAGGTCGGGTCGGTCCGCGAATGCTGTGGCCATCTCGTCGTGCAGGTCGGCATTGGCCGGGCCCATCCCCGCGCCGCACATCACGGCGTGGGCCTCCGGCGCGTGGCCCAGGTGCAGTCGCGCGGCGCGCAGGAACAACGGCACGTTCTTGACCGGATCGTAGCGGGCCGCGAGGACGATCAGGGGAGCCTCGGGTGGGATACCCAACTCACGGCGGACAACGGCCCGGCGCTCTGGATCGGGCCGGAAGAGCTGCGGGCGGACACCGTTGGGTATGACGTGCAGCAGGCTGCCCGGGATGCCAGCCTCCATGTAGGCGGCCTTGGTGGCTTCGGCGCAGCAGATGCCAGCTGCGAGACGGCCCGAGGAGATGGCCTCCTGCAGGTGGGCGAGGGCCCCGGCGTCGCTGTGAGGATCCGTGCGGTGCAGGCAGACGATGACCGGCGTGCCCGCCAGTGAGGCAGCATTCAGCAAGGCGAGGGGCTGCTCGTCGAGGGAGAGAACGACGTCGGCACGCCCGACATGCCGTGCGGTGGCGCTCAATTCTCGGTCCGTGAACGCATCTGCGGCAACGGTCTGACCGGCCCCGCGCCCCAGTGAACCCACCGGGATGCTCGCTTCGGTAAGCAGGCGATAACAGGTGTCGTCCCGCATACGTTGCACCGTGTTCTGACGGCGCACCTCCTGGTGGATGCTCAGCACCCGGTGCTGCTGGCTCGAACCGTGCAGGCCGACCACGACGTCGGTGTGCAGCTTCCGGGTACCGTCGCAGAAGAGACCTTCGTAGACCGACAGCACTTCCGTCGACCGCTCGTCGGCGTCGACGGTCCCGGGGAGCCAGAGCGGCTGGAGAGTCGGTTGCAGCTCGGGCACAGGGGGGCCTCGCTTCTCGCGCGCTCACGGTTTCGCAACCAGAGTCCGCTGGGCCCCTCACGTGGATCGTGCACGAGAGAACAGCCGGCAGGGCGGATTCCCTGGCCCGGCAGTCACAAAACGTTCGGTTCCGGTTCACGCTGACAGCATCGGCACCAAGCCCTCCCCGCGATGAGACCGTGATCACCGTCGGACAGATGGGCGCTCGCCTGCGTCGACGGCACGCCACTGAGCCGGCCCTCCCGCCGCCCGGGCATGCGCCCGCACCAGGGGTGCAGCCCAACCGTCGCCCGGCGTGCGTGCGGGAGCTGCTCGGGCACGCCCGAGACGACGACGCAAAGGTCCAGCTACGGTTGGTGCTTGCCGGCAAAGTGGAGCAGTGTCATCGACGGGGACAGGTCCCGCGCGATCGCGTCCAGGGTCGGCACAAGCCTCCCCCAGAGCAGCCCCGGTCGGTGCGGTAGGGACACGCGCTGCACTCCGGCGACGGCAGGGTACGCCGAGCGCAGCAGGGTCGCTGGTTCGCGTTCATCGACCACCACTTCTCGGGAAGGCGGTAGCCGCAGGCACGGTCCTGCTTCCGCATGCGGCGCGTCGCGGCGGCGAACCAGCCGGGACCGCGTCGAAGACGAAGCTTCCGCCCGGGAAGCTCTGCGCACCCAGAGCGATCACTTCGCGGACCTCCCGCGGCCGCCAGATACATCAGCAGACCCTGAGCCGTGACGAGCACGGGAGCCCCGGGCGGGACCGCTGCGACCCACCGTGGATCGCGCGCGTCGCAGGAGAGGACCTTACGCCGCTCGTCGGAGGGCACGAGCGTCTCGCGCAGCCGCATGGACGCGTCAAGGTCGACAGGGAGCCACTGCATCCGCCCGACCCGCCAGAAACCTGTCTCAAGCCCCTCCCCCAGGGCGACCACCGTTCCGTTGGGAAGATCCTGGAGAAAGCACCGGACCACATCGTCGAACGCGGCGGCTCGTAGCGGGATCAACTGGGCCAGTAGGGGGTGCGCCTGACCGAAGCGCTCTTCGAAGGGAAAGTCGATCCGCCGGTACAGCTTGAGGGCGCGCGGATCGTCGAGCACCGTCCCGGGGCGCGGCCTCATGGGCGCGCAGGTACAGCGTTCAGAGCATCGTCTCCGGCACTCCGGCGAGCTCTGCCCGGACAAGGTGGGATCGATGGGGCCTCATGCGTTCATAGCGGCCCGCGCTGTTCCGGCTCGCATCGGCAGAACTGCTGCAACGAGACAGATCCGCCCACCGGGGCAGGCCGGAGGGACGCGCCGATCCCGCCGCCCTGTGACGAACATCCACCGACCGGTGCCCTTTCAGGCGATGCCGCCCTTCGGCAAGCGGTCTCCGCGGCTCGCAACGAGGCCGGCCACACGGCTGCGCACAGAACCAACCGGCCTCAAACGGAAGGGAGTTGGTGCGGGGGATCCCTGATCGCGCAGCGGTTGCCCGCATGGTCGGTGCCGGTACTTACCGCGCCTGGGACGGCACTTGGCTCGCGCCGAACCGCCTGCCTATCGTCCGGGTTAATCCATCCGGAACAGTCAGGCCCGTACCCGCTTCGGCTCTTCGAGGTGCGCACCCCGCATCGCCCTGGCCATCACGCTGTTCGCCGTACAACCGTCTGCGCACTCGCTCAGTTCAGACAGTCGACCGAGGGAAGCGCAGAGAGGAGCAAAATGTTCGTCAACCGTCACAAGAAGCTCATCGGGAGCCTGATACTGGCCAGTCCCGCCTGCGTCCTGCCCATGATCGGAGCTGTGTCCGCTCATGCGGACTCCTCTCAGAGCGTCTGGGATCGTGTGGCCACCTGCGAGAGCACCAACAACTGGCAGATTAATACGGGGAACGGCTTCTACGGGGGACTGCAGTTCACCCAGAGCACCTGGGACGCGTACGGCGGTACCGCCTTTGCGCCGCGTGCCGACATGGCCACCAAGGACCAGCAGATCACGGTCGCGCAAGCGGTGCTCGCAGGACAGGGCCCCGGCGCCTGGCCGGTCTGCTCCGTCGAGGCGGGGCTCACCGAGGCCAACGGCTCCGCGGCGATGCCGCCGGCAAGTTCGGCCTCCGACGTGACCCAGACTTCCCAGACCTCCCAGGCCTCTCAGACCTCCCAGACGACTCCGAGCGACAACGCCGCTCGATCGGCCTCGTCGTCCACGGCAGCTTCGGTCTCCTCCACCTCCGCCTCTTCGCATTCGTACACCGTGCAAAGTGGCGACACGCTCACCAACATCGCCCAGAACCTCCATCTCAAGGGCGGTTGGCGCGCTCTGTGGGAGCGGAACCAGGGTGTGGTCGGTGGCAACCCCAACTATATCCTCCCGGGCCAGGTCCTCAGCGTCTGATGCCGCGCGCCCGGTCGGCCCGCCCACGTGGTCACCCCGCGGTCTCCCTGCAGGGAGACCACGTGGTCACCCCATAGGGCAGCCGGGCGGGCAGGCTCCCCTGCCCGCCCGGTAGCACGGATCGCCTCGCTCGTGTGCCTTCCGCGCCGCACCCTCGTCGCAGACGACGAGAGGCTGCGTACGGAACTGTGCCGCTCAACCACGGATCACCGCCGTGAAGACCGTCCAGAGCCGGAACGTCGACCGACCAAACACCGACACCGAGGCGAGAAGATCATGGCACTGACACCCGAGCTCGTCCGTCAGCAGACGTTCACCACCATGCGCCGGCGCGGTGGTTATTCCGAGGACGAGGTCCGATCCTTCCTGGACAGGGTCGGCAACGACATGACCCGACTGATCCACGAGAACGCCACTCTGCGTACCCAGGCCGAGACCCTCAACGCGCAGCATGCCGCAGCGGATCCGACGACGGCTTCGCTCCGCATCCTCACGCTCGCCGAGGAGACGGCCCAGCGACTGACCAGCGAAGCGCAGGCCGAGGCGGAAGAGATCACCTCCAAGGCCCGCGCTCAGGCGATGGACTTCGAACGCGCCGCTCGGGAACGTGCCCAGGCTCTGGACGAGGAGGGCAGGCAGCACTTCACAGCCACCATGGAGGAGCTCGAAACCCGCCGCCAGAAACTGCAGGAGCAGATCACCCACCTGGAAGCGTTCGAGGCGGAATCCCGCACCCGGCTCACGGCCTACCTGCGGCTACGCCTCGCAGAACTCGAGCCCACCGCACCGGCTGTCCCCCTGGCGACCACCGTGCGTATCGGGACCGACGAGGGCCGGACGGTCACACTCTCGCTGCCGGACAGCAATGAGAACGACGACGAGCCACCGCTGATGAGTCTGTGGAAGCCGACCGACTCCGTGCGCTGGCCCAGCGGGGTGATCCGGTCGGCGGTCTGATCGGTGGCGGAGCCCCGCCCTCGTCCCAGCCCGGAGCTGCCTCACCGGTTCTCTCCCAGGATGTGCCTGGCTTCAGCCGGGGAGGGAACGGGTTCTTGGCTCGGGGCCGCGAGGCCGCGGACCGCATCTACCTGACGGCAGGTCAGTGCTCGGCGCCAGCCCGCACGTCCGGTTGTGCCCGGGCGGTGTACAACGACTCTCTCCGGACGGGACTCCCGTACCCGAGGAGCGCGGATTGCCCGGACCTTTTGTCCGTGCACGGGGCCGGATGGTCCACCCTCCGCCGCATGCTCGACGGGAGGGCGACGGCCCGGTACGGTCGCCGCGTCGGCATCGTCGGCGGGGCGTGCGGTGTCCCGTGTGACCGTGACCTCGACGGCCCGGAACATCCTGGCCGCCGGACGGGATGAACGCCTGCGGGGGCCGGTGAGAGCCGGCGTGGCAATCCACGCCACTGCCGTCTCGGGTCCGCCAGGTGACCACCCACCTGACGGACCCACGTCTGTCCATCCCCGATCTTGCAGGGTATCCCGGGCTTAGGTGGGGAAGGAGTCACGGAAGCACTCCACGGTCGCCCGCCGTGAAGCTCCGGCTCACGACATGAGCCTCGAACGCTTGTCGTTCACCCGTTGTGCCCAGTCCAGGCCGGAGGTGGGTCAGCCCGAGGGCTGACGTAGAGCCGACGTTCGCGTGGGTCAATCGCCGAATCGCTCGCCAGACCCGGGCACGGCGATCACTGTGTGCAGTGTCTCGTCGCCGTCTGTCTTCCGCCGGGTGCGGGTCAAAAGGCGCTGGAATTGACGGGTAGCCGCCACGACGGGCGAGCGGGGCCTACGTCTCGGGATCATGAGGGTGGCTGCCGTGAATCCCTAGTCTCTGCCCCCGGCGCGGGACTAGGGAGTCTGCCTGATGTACGGGTCGGGACAGGGGAGCAGGGTGGAGAACAAGGAAGCAGGTGGCGGTCCCGCAGCGGCGAACCGACCGAGGCGGGCAACAACCGGGAAGTGATCTCCATGTACGCCGAGGCAGTGTTCGAGTACAGCACGACGCAGTGGCTGCCCTGGGCCGGGCCCACCCCCGCACGGCGCTTCGCTGCTCCCTTGGCCAACCGTGCAGAGGCACCCGTGGACCGGTTCCCGCAGCAGCGATGCTACGTCAGCGAGAACGGCAAGCTGCGCGACGAGACCACACACGACCCCCGGCTGCGGTACCCGCACAGCTACACCCGCCGCGACATTCTGATCGCACTCGCTGCGGCTGAGGACTAGGCGGTCGATCACGATGGCCGTTCACGGCATCACCTCCCCCCAAGATCGGAGCCAAGGCGGCTCGGTGCCGGCCTGGATCCTGACGCCCGACGCGCAGGCCCCGGCCCGAGCCCGGCGCCTGGTGGCCGACCAGCTCGCCGCTTGGCAGCTGGACCAACTCGCCGACGACGCCGTTCTGGTTGTCTCCGAGCTGGTCAGCAATGCGATTCGGCTTGGCCAGGCCGTGTGTCTGGCGGTCCGCGCCGTGGCCGCTGCCGGTCGCCGGATGCTCCGCATTGAGGTCACCGACTCAGGAATTGGCCCTGTCGCCTCCGCCCCCAGCCTTCCGGGTGACGACGCGGAACACGGCCGCGGTCTGCCGATCGTTGAAATGCTCACGGACTCCTGGGGTTGTGACCAGGACACCCATCACACACTCGTCTGGGCCCAGTTTCCCATCCCCGCGACCGCGACGTACACGACCCTGGCCGCAGCGTGACGCAGGCCGGTGACCACTGGCGGGTGGCCTTGCCATCCCCACGCGGCCGACGTTGCTGGTCGAGAAGGCTGTGACTCCTCCCCCGGATAAGTCCGGGGGCTTCTCGCTGGCCCGGGTGGGCGTTGTGACGGGCCAGCCCGGCCCGTAGAACGTTGATGGCTGCCACGGTGTCTGCGTGCGCGGTGTGGCTGCACCTGGTGCAGTGGAAGGTTTCCTGGGTGGGCCGGTTCTCCTTCGTGATGTGCCCGCATGCGGGGCAGGTGCGGGAGGTGTTGCGGGGGTCCACGGTGATCACTGTCCGGCCCGCTTTCGGCCTTGCTGGTGAGGATCGTGAGGAACACCCCCCATCCGGCATCGTTGATCGACTTGTTCAGTCCGGTCTTGGCCGCTGTGCCGTTGGGCAGGAAGGTGCCCGGCCGGTCGGGGTCGGGTTGGGGCGCGGGGGCCGCGAGCATGTTGCGGATCCCCAGGTCTTCGTGCGCGATGAAGTCGTGCGCACGAATCAGGTCGAGGGCGGTCTTGTGGGCGTGGTCAAGGCGCTGACGGCGGACCTTGCGGTGCAGGTCCGCGACCTTGGTGACGGCCTTGTGGTGGTTGCCAGTGCGCTTGTCGCGGCGCACACACGGGAACCGGGCCAGGGCCTGCTGTGCGGCTTCGAGTCGCTCGGCGGCGGTGCGGGCGTGGCGGGGGTTGGGCACGAACCCGCCGCCCGGGTCGGAGAGGAAGTTGGCTGTCCCGAGGTCGATGCCGACCACGGAGCCCGTTGTGGGCAGTGGTTCGGGCTGTGCCTGTTCGGCGGTGAGGATGACGTACCAGCGCTTGCCCTCGCGCCTGACGCTGACGGTCTCCGACCACCGGGCGGTGCTGGTTGACCTTCACGCAGCCCACGCCTTGCAGGCGCACGCGGGTGACGGGGTCGTGCGGGGTGGCATCCCAGCGGCACAGCCGTCGCCGTCCCTGGGGAAGTCCACCGTGTCGAACCAGGCCACACCCCGGAACCGCGGGCAGCCGGGCGTCTCGCCAGCGTGGACGCGGCGGAAGAACGCCGCGAACGCCTTGTCCAGACGCCGCAGCGTCGCCTGCTGGGACGAGAACGACCAGCGGCCCTGCCGCTCCGGGTCGAACACCCGGATCTCCTTGAGCTGCCCGGACTGGTCACCGTACTTGATGCTCGTCTTGGAGACATGCCGGTAGGCGTCGCGGCGCTCCTGCAACGCGCCGTTGCAGAGCGAGCAGTGATCACGCAGCATCTCGCCGAGTGCCTGCGTCTGGCCCACGGTGGGCTTCCCAATGCTGAAGTCAAGCCGCAGCGGTTACGGGAGGTGTGACTTGGTAGCACCGTCTGTCACGGATCAGAGCCCACAGGACGTTGACGCGGCGGCGTGCAAGGGCGAGGACTGCTTGGACGTGCCGCTTGCCCTCGGCTCTCTTGCGGTCGTAGAAGGCACGGGAGTTGGGGTCGCATCGGACGCTGGTGAGCGCGGACATGTAGAAGACGCGCTGCAGGCGCCGGTGGTAGCGCTGTGGCCGGTGGAGGTTACCGCTGACCTTGCCCGAGTCCCTCGGGGCCGGGCAGACGCCGGCGTACGCGGCAAGCCGGTCCGGGGTGGGGAAGGCGTCCAGGCTTCCGCCGACGGCGGCGAGGAACTCCGCGCCGAGGATCGCCCCGATACCGGGCACGGAGGTGATCACTTCGGCGAGCTCGTGCTCGCGAAACCGTCCCCTCGATGAGCTTGTCGGTCCCGGCGATCTTCTCGTTGAGGGCCATCACCTCCTCGGCCAGGGTGTGGACCATCTTGCCGATGGCCTTCTCCCCGGCCACGGCCCTGTGCTGCCGCTCGGCGGCCTCGACGGCCTTCGCAGCCAAGGCCTCGGCACCGTATACCTTCCGGTTGCGCAGCCACGTCGCCAGCCGCTTGGAGCCGGCGCGTCGGATCGCCGCCGGGGTCTGGTAGCCCGCGAGCAGTCGCAGCGGCCCGGCATTGCCGAGGTCCAAGGCCCGTTCCACGGCGGGGAACATGCTGTTCAGCAGGGACCGAAGCCGGTTGGTGACACGAGTGCGGTCGGCGACGAGGTCCGCCCGGCGCTCGGTCAGCAGCCGCAGTTCGATGACGGCCTCGCCATCGAGACGGACGGGCTGCAGGTCGCGGCGCATCCTGGCCTGGTCCGCGATCACCCGCGCGTCGCGGGCATCGGTCTTCCCCTGGCCGCGGTAGCTGTCGGTGGCACGGTTAACCGCGACGCCGGAGATGTAGACGAGCTCCTGCCCGTGGTTGACCAACAGGTTGATCAGCAGCCCGGGCTCGCCGCCGGTCATGTCCATCGCCCAGGTCACCTCGCGGCCGTCAGCGATGGCCAGCACGTCCGCGATCAGCCGGATCAGCTCCGGCTCGTCACTGGCCACCCGCCGCGACAGCCGCGCGTTGCCCTCCACGTCCAGTGAGCTTGCTCCGCTTTGACGGACACCTTCGGTGTGGCGGTCAGGCCGCCAGGACGTTCTCGTAGCCGGCGGGAGTGCGGTAGCCGAGGCTGCTGTGCAGCCTGCGTATGTTGTACCAGCCCTCGATCCACTCGAAGATCGCGGAGCGGACAGCCGCCCGGCTCGGCCACGTGCGGTCGCCGATCAGCTCCCGCTTCAGGGTGGCGAAGAACGACTCCGCGAGCGCGTTGTCCCAGCACTGCCCGGTCCGGCCAACCGACAGGCGGACGCCGAAGTCTCTTGCTAGGGCGGCGAATTCGTGACTCGTGTATTGGCAGCCGCGGTCCGTGTGGAAGATCACCGGAGCCGATGGGCGGCGGGTCCTGCAGGCCGCTCGCAGGGCGTCTGCGACCAGTTCGGTCCGCAGATGGTCGGCGGTGGCCCAGCCGACAACGCGACGCGAGGCGATGTCGATGACCGTGGCCAGGTAGAGCCAGCCCTCCTCGGTCGCGATGTACGTGATGTCGCCGCACCAGCGCGCGTCCAGGGCCGTCGGGTCGGGCTGGAAATCGCGCAGGACCAGGTCCGGCCGGGAGGCCGCCTGCGGGTCCGGGATCGTGGTGCGGTGGCGCCGGCGGCGGTGTCGACCCTCAAGGCCTGCCTGGCGCATCAGCCTGGCGACCCGGCGGCGTCCGCACCGGTCGCCGCTCTGCTGGAGCTGCGCGTGGACGCGTGGGGCTCCGTAGCTTCCCCTGGAGTCCGCGTGGATGTCCGTGATCTTCGAGGTCAGCTCGGTGTCGCGGACGGCGCGGGGACCGGGCTCGCCGTTGCGGCGGGCGTAGAAGGCGGCACGGGAGACCTGGAGCAGTTCACACGCTCGTTTGACGTTGTGACCTGCCTGCTTCTCCGCCTCGATGAACGGGTGGACCGTCACCGGGTCTCCTTCGCGAAGAAAGCCGTGGCCCGCTTGAGAACCTCGACGTCCTCGCGCAGGCGGCGGTTCTCCCGCCGCAGCCGGGCCAGTTCCTCGCGTTCGTCGCTGGTCAAGCCGTCCCGTTGACCGGCGTTGACCTCGGCCTGGCGGATCCAGTCGCGCACCGCGGTCTCGGTCAGGTCGAAGTCCTTCGCGACCTGACCGACGGACCGGTCGCCGCGCTGGCACAGGTCGACGATCTCGGCCTTGAACTCCGGCGTGAACGAGCGCCTGGGCCTCGGCTTCTTCTTCCCCATGCTCTCCATGATGGACATCATCCTTCCGGGGCCGAAGCCCCTGATCAGGAGTGTCCGTCAAACCGGATCAAGCCCACAGAACCAGCGTGTGGTGGTGGGTCTTGCCGCAGTCGGTCCCCGCCCAAATCCGGCTCATCGCTCTCCATCAGGTCGTACTTGCCTTGCGCACCACGGACGACCTCGCCGGCATTGCTCTACACAGCGACCTTCTCGCACTTCCCAATCCGCGGCCGAGTCGTCGTGGGGAACCGGGCGGCCAAGCCCACAGAGCCACGGACGGCAGCCGCATGAAAGCCACACCCGGTTCCCCTGTGCGCCACAACCCTACGAATGGCTGGGACGAACCCAAAAGGAAGGTAGAGCCGCAAGAGGAACTTGTACGCACGGATCACCCGGCCCACCCCCCTCTCGCGTGATGTGATCACGCTAGGACACGCCACTGACAACACAGCGTCCTCCGCCGCTGCGCGGCTCCGAGCCAAGGATGCGTTCCCTCCCCGGCTGGACCGCAGGGGTGGCGGGGTCCGTTGGCTCGAACGAAGGATCGGGCCCTGCCGTCGTGCGAGCCGGGGATGACGGCCCGGGGCTGATGCGAGTTCCGATGATCTTGCATATTGCGGATCTGGGAGGTGTCCTCGCCGGACGCGATGTCGCGAATGAAGGGGAGCCGGTTCCCCGGTGGTCTCCGGCCCTGCCCCTTCGCGCATCGAATCCGGCCTTCCGCATCACCCGACGGTGCGGCTCGGTGCCAAGTCCGTTGCGGCAGGCTCGCTGTGCGACGCAGTCCGCGGATCGAAGGAGCGGAGCGGAAGCCAGGTTTTCCGGCGCGTCGGACCGGCAAGGAGGAGGAGCAGTTGGCACCTCAGGCAGAGCGCACGCCGTCCTCGGCGCGCCCATCCGCCGTGCTCGTCCCGCTGGCGCTGGGGGACTGGGTGGACGAGTTCACCGACGTCCAAGCCCAGGCGAACGGATTCCCTCTGCACGAGACGGCCGCTCGGCGTGGCATGATCGCGTCGCACACCGACGAGCCCGGCATCCGCTCGGTGGGTGCCTTCAACGTCGACCGGCTCGTCGGCTTCGCGTTCGGGGCCCCTTTCGACACCAGGTGGTCCTGGGCCGCGCGGATGACGGATGCCCTTGCCGCGAACAGGAACTGGGCCGCCTATGGCGCGCCATTCTGGTTGTTGGAGATCCACGTCGTTCCTGGCCTGTGGCGCCAGAAGATCGGGACCAGACTCCTCGCCGAGCTTCTTTCAACAGCTTCCGATCAGTGGATCGGACTGACGAGGTTGGCCAGTGCGCATCGCGCGCGCCAGTTCTATGAACGCGCCGGCTTCTGTGACCTGCCGACCGTCCCAGCGCCGCCTGGCTACGTCGTGATGGGAGCGCCCCCGGTCACGCAGAGAGTGCCCGACACCTTCTGCGGTGACGGTAGCCGGACAATCGGTACCGCGAGCGCGTTCGCGAAGCCGTCACCCCGCCGCCTGCTCCAGCGAGGCGCGGTATCAGCGGCCGAAACGACGCGGAGGCAGACGTGATCGGTTGTCTCGCCGGTTGCGCTCATTTCGGCGAAGGCAAGTCGGGCGCCGGGAAGGTACGCTGACACGTCACGATGGTCAATACCAGACGCGCCGCCCAGGAAAAGATTCCCGAGGTCGTGTTCGCGGCCCGGCCGGGGACGCCCGCCGGCGCTGAGGTGATCTCCCTGGCGGATCTGCGCGCCCGGGTGCGTCCCGAGCGGCTTGCCGCACCCCAGCGCCCGGACTTTCACCATCTGCTCACTCTCACGAGTGGCCGCCTGCACCACACGGTCGACTTCACCGGGTACGTCCTGGAAGCCGGGAAGTGGCTGTGGGTTCACCCCGGACAGGTGCACCAATGGGGGGACATCAGCCGGGCCGAAGGGCATCTCGTGCTGTTCCAGCCAGGATTCCTCGACCCGGCCACCGTCACGGCGGCCCGCGTGGATGACCCGTACGCGCCGGTCCTCTATGCCCCCGTCGCTGGCGACGCCCAGGCTGTACGGTTCGCCCTCGAACACTTCCGCCTGGAGTTCCAGGACCTGGAACCTGTCTCCGGGGACATCCGCGTCGCCGTCATGCGGCACCTGCTCGCGGTTCTCGTACTCCGGCTCACACGTCTCACCAACGTTGTCGGCGGCAGTGCCCCCGTACCCCCGGACCCGGCCTATCTGCGGTTCCAGGACGCCGTCGAGCGCGGTTTCGCACGGAGTCGACGGGTCGAGGACTACGCACGGGCTCTCGGCTACTCGCCGCGCACTCTTTCGCGCGCCACACGCTCCAGCGTCGGTGCCGGTGCCAAGGAGTTCATCGACCGCCGCGTGATGCTGGAGGCCAAGCGACTGCTGGCCCACAGTGACCAGAGCGCGACCCAGATCGCCGTGCGGCTCGGCTTCCCCAGCGCCACCAACTTCAACAAGTACTTCCACCAGCGGGCGGGCCAGACCCCGCTCGCCTTCCGGGCCACTGTCCGCGGCGGCACGCCGCTGCCGACGGCATGACGGTCGTCCCGTGGACGCGTCGCCTCGCGCCCTTCTTCGGTGCGCAGACCCGGGCCGCGGGCCCGGAAGGCGATGAGCGCTGCGGCTGCTGCGGCCGGGACCAGGCCGAAGGCGGCCATGCTGACGCGCGGTCCCACCTGGGTGATGAACCAGCCGACCAGGGGACCGCCGAGCGGAGCCGTGAACGCGACGGTGTAGACGCCCATGACCCGGCCCCTCATCTCGGGCAGCGCGGCGAGTTGGGCGGCCGCGCTGCTGGTGACGTAGAAGACGGTGCCCAGGGCGCCGACAAGGGCCAGCATCAGTGCGAATGACACCGTTCCGGGGGCGAGGGCGCCCACTGCTTCGCTGACGCCGAACAGGCCTGCGGTCACCGCCAGCATCCGGATCCCGGCATGCGGGCGATGCGCGGCGACCAGGGCCCCGAGTAGAGATCCCGCACCCGTGCCGGCGCTGAAAAGCCCGTACCAGCCCGGCCCGACATGGAAGACATCGGAGGAGAAGGAGGTCAGCACGACGGGGAAGTTGTAGCCGAACCAGCCGACGAACCCGGCCAGGATCACGGTCCGGGCCAGGTCGGATCTACTGCGGACGTAGCGGAGACCCTCGCGCACCTGCCCCGGGGAACGCCGTGATCGGGTGCGTGCGTGCAAGTCCTGAGGACGGATGAGCAGCAGGCCCGCAACGACGGCGCCGAAGGAGGCCGCATTGAGGGCAAACGCCTCACCGCTGCCCGCAGCGGCGATCAGAGCCCCGGCCGCCGCAGGTCCCACCAGCCGACTGGCGTGCCAGCTGGCTTGGCTCAGGCCCACAGCGCTGTGGGCGTCTGCGTCCGGCACGAGCTCGAGAACCAATGCTTGCCGGGCAGGGGTGTCGAAGGCCTGTACGGCTCCCAGGAGACCAGCCAGCACGTAGACGTGCCAGATCCGCACGGTACTGGTGAGTGTGAGCGCGGCCAGGGTCGCTGCCAGGACGCCCATGGTCGACTGGGTCACGATCAGGACCCGACGGATGGGGAAACGGTCTACGAGCGTGCCTCCGTACAGGCCGAGCAGCAGCATCGGCAGCCCCTGGAGTGTTCCGGAGAGCCCGACGGCGACCGGGCTTCCGGTGAGGGTGAGCACCAGCCAGCTCTGGGCGATCCGCTGCATCCACGTGCCCGCGTTGGACACGGTCTGCCCGAGGAAGAAACATCGGAAGCTGCGGACCCGCAGGGCATGGAACCCGCCGGGCCTCGGGCGGACGGTGGATGTGGTGGTCAAGGCTGCTCCCGGCCGGTACGAGGGTGCGTCACCGACCCGCGGAGGACACGGGTGGCACAGGCGGTCACCGTCCCATCCCGCCGAACCACCGGCTTAGCCCCGCACGCAGCCGACCGGGCAACTTCGGCTGCCCGCTGACAACTCGTGGCCATGTCTACTCGGGGCTGATTCAAAGTCCTGGTGATCTTGCGTCTGGGCTGGTCACGGGATGTTGAGGAGGTCGAGCGGGCGGGTGAAGGGCTCGTGGGAGACGTGGTGGGGGCCGGCGGCGATGCTGGTGTGGTCGTGGTCGCGGGGGGTGTGGATCGCGAGGTTGTGCAGGGTGGCCGTGTTCTCGGGGCCGTGGCCGGTGCGGATCTTGGAGGCGTCCTCGCCGAAGGCGGTGTCGCGGACGAAGTGGAGTCGGTTCTCGGTGGTCCGTTGCGAACGGGCCAGCTCTCCGATCCGCTGCGGTGAGGCCTGCTGGTGGGGCAGGTCGGTGAGCGCGTAGAGGGTCTGCCGGGTTCGTTTCCCGGTCTTTGAGGTCGGCGCGGTGGCGGGTGATCTTCGCGGCCTGGGCGGCGTGGGGGAGGTCCAGGCCGAGGTCGGTGACGGTGAGCATGCGGGTCACCCGGGTCTCGCGGCGATCGTGCCCGGTGCCGCGCCGGTGGTGCCGGGCGGTGACGTCCCTCCAGGGTGGTTGCCGCAGCGTGCGGTGCACAGCGGGCTGGTGGGCCTTGACCACGAGCACGTGATGGGCCTTTTTCTCCTCGACCAGGAACCGGGCGTGCGTGCGCTGGGTGTGCAGCGTATCCGCGGTCACGACGACCCCCTTCCAGGTCGAACGGCACGAGGAGAGCCGCGAAGCGGGTGATCTTGTTCGTCTTGTCCGGCATCCGTAACCGCGTCACGGTTCGCTCGGTGCCGGTCATCGCGGCGAGCAGGTGGGCGGCGGGCGGATCACCGTGCCGCGAGCCGCGGCTGCTGTTGCCGTCGACCGCGAGGGTGTCCGCCGCGAGCGGGTCGCCGCCGGGTGAGGTCTGCCGGGCCACCTGGGCAGACGGTGCCGATGACCCGGCGGATCGTCGAGGTACTGGACGCGAGGCACACGCCGAGAACGCCGACGGCCCGCGCCGAGCCGGGACAGGGTGTGCTGTGGGGCTGCGGCGGCCCCCTGTCCGATCGCCCGGAAGGAACGCGCCCCGGCGAGCACCGCCGAGGCCGCGACCAGCAGCACGCTCACCAGCGGGTGACGCTGGCCGCGCCGGTCACGCGGATCCGGCAGCGATGAGAGTCGATCCACCAGACCAGTGCCCCATGCGAGTCGACGCACGGGTGCAGAGCAGGGGGCGGCAAACTGCCGGCACATCGAAACTTCAGGTTGGCACAG
The DNA here is from genome assembly GCF_000744655.1 of Streptacidiphilus rugosus AM-16. Classification (NCBI taxonomy): domain Bacteria; kingdom Bacillati; phylum Actinomycetota; class Actinomycetes; order Kitasatosporales; family Streptomycetaceae; genus Streptacidiphilus; species Streptacidiphilus rugosus. The sequence continues at coordinate 504,326 of NZ_JQMJ01000001.1, forward strand.
GCGACTTGGCGGTCACCTGCCCAACCGGAGTTTCGCTGCTTCCGACACGGCCCTGCCAGCCCAGGACCCACCCCACCGACCTGCAGAACCACATGATCACCAGGACTTTGAATCAGCCCTTGCATGTCTACTCGAGGAGATTTACTACGATGTTCGTAGCTTTGTCTCTGCAGCTGAAGAGCTGGCCGGTATAGGAATCCGTGGAGATTTCGACGAAAGCATCGCCGTACCTGCCGAAGAACTTCCCCCAAAATTCCTTTCGCATCGCAGAGACTTTATTCGGATCTTCCTCCGCCGCCACGGTCAGCTCGATCTCGTCATGTGCCTTCCTGACAAGGTGGACGTTCCTGTATTCCTGCTCGTCGTCCTTGCCGTGCCCCTCGTCGCCAGCGCCGGGATCGGAGGGCAGACTGATGTCGTCGATGGAGTGCATCCGCTTCCCGCTTCTGATCCTCTTCCTTTCCTCCGGAGTTGCCTTCTGCCATACCTCCAGATCGTCTGTCAATTTCTCGTGTGCATGGATTGCGAAGGAACTGCCACCTTCCGCTTCCGGGCTTGGCGTCATGCCCGGTGCCTCGCCCAAGGGGTGCCCGTAGCTACCCGCGGAGAGGAACTGAGCGCCAGTCAGATTCACGGGCTCCCTGGCTGCATCGCCCATGGGGCCGGTGTACTGAGTCACCTGGATATTCGGCACGTCCGATATCTTGTAGCCTCGGTCCTGAAGTTTGGCCGAAGCGCGGTACAGGTCTTCACTCGTCGCCCGGAAGTGCCCAGTCGTGTGTGTGAGGCTGAGAATTACTCCGTCGTCCCCGATACTGATGTGTCCACCCGCTTCGACGTTCCTGGCCCTTACCGGCGAGGAGTGGTGCATCGTTTGCACGTACCAGTCCACCCCAGAGTTTCTCAATTCATTTACAAGGTCAAGAAGGGCGTTCCCGTCCGAAGCCAGCTCTCGCTCCTCTGAAGATCTCTTGCCGTCCTTGTATGTGGTGATTATGACTTTTCGCTTGTTGATCAGGTAGACTTTCTCGTCGCTGGACATCACCCAGATGTAGGACCCCGGATGAGGTATCTTGTTCGGCTGGTCCTTGCTCCTGACGATCCTTCCTTCATTGGGCTCGACCTCGAGGAGCTCTGCGGTCAATTCGTCGCAATAGTATGTCGAGACCCGGTTCCTGGACTTTTCGTCGCCAGTCATTTCCTGTATCTTGGGTGTCTTTGAACTTCTTTGCTCGCCCTTGTAGGCGTCCTTCATGGTGAGCCTGCCGGATCCAGCGGGTTCGTCCGGAATCGAGCCGAACGGGTTTTGCGCCGGATACACGTTCCCCGTGGGCGGGATTGGACTGAATGGCTCTTCCTTCAAGGCCTTGACCTTGGCAGTCCATCCGGATTTGTCCGCGTGGAGCTCATCCTTCTTGTCAAGGATTCCGAAGGTTTCTATCGCCTCTTCATTGAATACAATGAGATAGTTCGGTTCTTTTACATACATCGCACTGTAGCCGTTCTGGCGCGCCCAGCTATTCCAGTATTCCGGATTATGTACGTCCGTGGGAATCCCACTCGCCCCCGCCGGAACATCGGCCACGAGGTGCTCCCATGTTTGCCCGGTAATCTGGCCGAGCACGAGAACGGCATGGTCGTTGTTCCATTTGCTGACCGCCACCGGACCCTCGCCACCGGAGCCTCCCGCCCGATCCAAGGCGGAAGTAAAAACATCGGTCCGGGAAGAAAATTTTGCTGCAATCTCCGCATTGGGAGTCAAATAGACACCCGCCCCGTATGCAGAGCTGTCGCCAGAGGGCCTGAGGCCCTCCTCCTGAATCTTCCGAATCGCAGCGTAGTTCGTTCCATGATAAAGGAGCCCCATGCCCAGCATCGCGTTCTGAGAAGCTATCCAGACAGCTCTCTCGCCCTCGGCTCCGTCCTGAGCGTAGAAATAACGCCCCGTATTCGGATCGGAAAGGACAGTGATGTCCCCGTAGCCCATGGCTTCGGCCTGACTGCGCAGCCTCACAAGTTCTTCCGATGCTTCCCCGGCCGCCCCCATGGCAGATTCGGAACGGGACTTCGCCGCCGTGAGATACAGCTCGTACTCCTTCGACACCCACTTGCTCAGCCGCAAAGTGAGATTATAGATGTCCGTGAGCCTTTCCAGCAGAACATTGATACCTTCTCTGAAGGGTTCCGCGTACGGACTTATCTCCGACGGGCCTTCCTGGCCGTCTTGAATGTAAGTGACATAGTCGGAAAATTGACTGTTGGCAGCTTCGACGTCCCTCCTGAGTGCGCCCAGCTCCTTCCAGAAGCCGAGTACATAGGCCTCGAAGGCAAGGGAGGACTTTTTCAGGGTCGTATCGCCGTCGACCTCGAGGCCGTAGAAATACCTTTCCATCGCATCGAAATATGCCCAGAAGTAGGAGGCCTCGGGCCCGGCCGCAGCCAACGTTTCTGCTGGCTTCATTCTCAAAAGTGCCGCAGGCGCCGGAATCAGAGTATTGCCGCAATTCGAGAAAGTCGCAAGAAAAGCTTCTGTGTCACGTTCAAGATCTAGCCACTCGTCGCGGATCTGATTAATGATCATCGATTCCTGTTGGCTGTCCTGGAACACCATGCATCACCGTCCAGCTGGGCTGTGGGGCATCGAAGAGACTCTGCACGCCTATTTGTTGAATCACGTGGGGCCTGCAAGCAGTACCCAAACGGCCATTTTGTCGCACCACTCCCCATGTCGCGGGAGCTGACAGGCGATTGTCCGGGAAGGGTTTCTTGCCCGATGGTTCAAAGTTCTGAGAAGCCCGCGCGGGCGCCACGGTCGCGGAGAGCCCCGGCGGTGCGGCCCTGGCGGTCACTGACCCCGGCTCCGGCTTCCCCCGTGCCGCTCCAGGCCGTGCGACCGGCCACAGGAGTCGGTTGAACAGGTTTCCGGGAACACGGCCGGTTTCAGGGCGATGTTGCCCGAACCTCCTGTGCATGATGGTGCTCCATGACTCTCGACCGTCACCAGGAGGCCGCGCATGACTGTCCACGTCCGTGCCTACGCCGCGGTGGGCCCCAAGCAACCGCTGCAGCCCACGGAGTACGAACTCGGTCCGCTCCATCCCAACGATGTGCAGATCCAAGTGAGCCATTGCGGCCTCTGCCGCAGTGACCTCGATCAGATCGACAATCGCTCTGGCACGGTTCCCTATCCTCTCGTTGCCGGACATGAAATCATCGGCATGGTCAGCGCGGTCGGCTCAGCCATCACGCATCTCCAAGCAGGACAGCGTGTGGGAGTCGGGCCAATCTGCAGCACGTGTCTCAGTTGCCAGTACTGCGCGGACGGCCGGGACAACCTGTGCCGGAAGATGGAGTTCACCATCGGCGGCGGACGTCGCGGCGGTTTCGCCAGCGTGGTGCAGGTGCCGGCCCCCTATGCCTTCCCGATCCCGGACTCGCTGGCGCCCGAGAATGCCGCACCGCTCCTTTGCGCCGGCGTGACGTCGTATGCGCCCCTCCGACAACACACCAGCGCGAACTCGCACGTTGGCGTCATCGGTATCGGCGGACTCGGACACCTGGCACTTAAATTCGCCGCCGCGCGCGGCAGCGAGGTCACCGCGATCTCCAGCAGCGCCAGCAAGAACGACGCAGCGCGCCGCTTCGGTGCACATCACTTCGTCGTCAGCTCGGATCCCGAGCAGATGCGTAAGGCTGCTGGTTCGCTCGACTTCATCCTTTCCACGGTCGACGTGGACCTGAACTGGCTCGATTACCTCAGCCTCCTGCGGCCGGACGGCAAGATCTGCATCGTCGGCGCTTCACTGGGGCCCATCAATGTACCCGCCGGCCTGCTCATCCTGGGTCAGTACGCCTTCGTCGGCAGCGCCGCAGGGGGCCGGGCTGTCTCGGCAGAGATGCTCGAGTTCTCTTCACGTCACCGCATCTGGGCCGAGACGGAGACCATGCCGATCGCGGAAATCAACAACGCGATCGAGCTCATGCGCAGCGGCAAAGCACCGTTCCGCCTCGTGCTCGCTCACGAATAGAAGGAAACTCGGAGGCCACAGTCGGCCCACAGCGGCCCTTGCGCCGCTCGCTGAAGGTAACGAGCTCTTCCCGTCAGGGCAGTATTTCCTCCCCTTTGGGATGGGCTTTCGCTCTGTGCAGGCGTATTGCGCGCCCGGTGGGTAGGCGCGATGCAGGTATTCCAATCGCCCTGCGCGGTGAGTCATGAATCCGTCACCGCACGCCCTCACACGTCTGGGAGGCGGAGAGTCGTATCGGTGCAGGATGAGCACTACGTTCGGCCTGCCAGACAGTACAGCTCGTGGAGCCTGCCGGGATATCTCGCGCCCAACAAAAATCTGCCCTACGGCCCCATCCTCTGGGGACACCTGTGGGCCGGCTGCGCGTCTGCATCCGTCGTGACGTTCCTGACAGCCCTGATAGCAACGCTCTTTGTTCGGGGCGTGCTGCATATCCCCGTCTTCGACGGCCGGCAACAAGCCTCGGCGCATGTGACCGGGGGCTACCTGGCACTGTGCTTGGCTCTCGCCACCGTGGCCGCCGCTGCTGTGCTGACGCTCTTGCTGAAGGCAGTGCCCCGGCCTCTGATGTTCTTCGAATCGATCACTGCTCTCGTTGCGATCCTCGTCGCGCTCACACCCTTCGTCACCGACAGTCCGCAGAACGTCAAGATTGCCAGCGCCCTGGTCTATCTGGTGCTCGGACTCGAGATCATGCTCCTGCTGTCAGGAGCCGCACAGGCTGTGCTGGCACAGGTGATGAGAATCAAGGTGATCCCACCCAGCAGTGAAGCCGGGTGACGTTCACGGCGCGACCTTGGCCGCCCGGAACCTACTCCCACGGCCGCGCCCGTGGCGGAGGTGAGTGATGATCGCGGTCGCGACGAGCAGGGGAATCAGCCCACACAGGACCATCGCTGCCCGAGCACCCATGTGTGCACAGACCAGGCCCGTCACCAGGGCAGAAGCGGGGTAGGTACCTTCCCAGCCGAGCGTGAGCAGAGCCATGACGCGCCCGCGCATCGCCGGGTCGCTGAGGGTAAGCGCTGCCGTGGTGCACGAGGGGTAGATCGTCCCTCCAGCAAGGCCCAGCGCCGCCAGGAGGCACACGAATACCCAGGGGGAAGGAGCCAGCGCTGTGGTCATTTCCAGGATGCAGAAAACGGCCACAGCGGCAACGGGAGGGTCCAGTGTGCGGTGTCTGCGTCGTGCGATCAGCACCGAGCCTGCGAGAGCCCCCGCGGCGAGAGCGGTGTTCATCAGGCCGTACCACTGCAGGCCGGAATGAAAGACGTGGTAGGCGAAACCGGGGAGCACGACGGAGAAGTTGTAGCCGAACGTTCCCACGGCCGCCGCCAGCAGCAGAACCCGAACCAGCCGAGGCCGGCCGGCGACATCGTGCAGTCCCTCGCGAAATCCCGCTCGTTGCCGGTCTGCCGATGAAGGCGCCGGGTGGAGCTCGGCGGTACGCAGGCCGAGCAGGGCGGCCACCACCGCGACAAAGGAGGCAGCGTTCGCGGCGAAGGCCCAGCCGATGCCCACCGTTGTGGTCAGCAGCCCCGCCACGGCCGGGCCGACGAGGCGCGTCGTCTGGTAGGTGGCCAGCGTCAGGCCCACCGCACTGGCCAATTGCTCCTCACCCACCAGCTCCGGCACGAAGGCCTTCCGGGCCGGTGCCTCGACAGCGCACACCAGTCCGAGCCCGAATGCCAAGGCGTACACTTCCCAGATCTGGACTACGCGATAGAGGGTCAGCATGGCGAGGGTTGCTGCCAGCAAGCCCAGGCAGACTTCGCAGACCAACAGTAGCCTGCGCTTGTCGATCCGGTCCGCCAGCCCTCCACCGGCTACTGCCAGCAGGACGATGGGCAGGAACTGCAGCGCGAGAGTCACTGCCACGTCCGTGGTGCTTCCGGTGAGGGTGAGCACCAGCCAGCTCTGGGCGATCCGCTGGATCCAGTCGCCGATGCCGGACACAAGCCGTCCCGCGAGATACCACCGGAAGTTGCGCGTCCTCAAAGCCGCAAAGGCCGCCGCACGGTCGGAAGGGCGGCCCCGCAGGGTCCGGCCAAGTCCTGGCAGGCTCGGAGCCGCTGTCTTCGACATCGCCATGGTCTCCTCAGGAGCCGCGTGGGCCCAAGCCGACTGTACGCAGGGAAGGTATCCGGCCGTGTTCTCATGCCAGTTGCCCGGACGGCCGTGCTTACAGGCATCGGCCGTCGATTGACCGGCACTGAGCTGCGTTGTCCCGAGCTCGCGCCGGGGATCGATGAGTTCGCCGAGGTTGTCTGCTGGTCGACGGATCAGCACGCGTCGGCACCTATGGCGACGAGGACAGCGTCCTCGAGGAGGAGTCGATTACGGACGTCTACGTGCGGACGCCTACGGACCCGCAGTCCCTCGGTCGCCTGCACCGTGGGCGCGAAGGCGCGCTCCGCGCAGCTCGATCGGTCTTCGGAGCGCCCGGCGGTGTCCTGACGGGGCTGATGCCCAGCGGAGGAGTCAGCCTCCGGTCGGGGGGCTGCGTCCCCCTCCTTCGACGGATATGTCATGCCGTGTACTTGGCAGTAGCTTGTGCATGCCATGATCACCCAATGGGGGAATCCCCGCTGGGTGAATGACCACTCAGATGTGCGCAGGCGGCTGCGCCGCAGGCGAAGGAGGCTTCGCGGACCCGCCCTTCCGCACTAAGGATCCCCCGCCAGACGGCACGGCCCACCACCGAGATTGAGGGCTTTCCTTCAGCGCTCTCCTTGCCGAGCACGTCGAGTCAGGGCGTCCGAGAGGCTCTCATCCGGCTCAGCGGGATCACCGACTTCTCGGGCGACACGCTTTTCCTGGGGCGGCCTGCCGAATACGACGTCAACCGGACCCCACCAGCGTGGACGACGGGCTGATTCAGCTCCAGGCCGGTCGCAGCACCCTCATGAGGACAGTTGATACCGGACGCAACGCCCGTCTCATGGCCAAAGCACGGGGAGGGGGCCGGGCCGCACGTAGCGGAACTTGTCGACCAGTCAGTACTTCGGCTCAACACGACCCCCTCGCACCCGTGCCGCCTGCGGCTGCGGCACCCCGAACCCGCAGGAGGAGCAGCATCGTGGATTTCCCCGCCAACTCCCGGCCCGGTGTCATCCCGGCCGGTCGTACCGCGATCGGCGACGCCGACGCCGCGAACCTGCTCGGCCTCTCCCTGACCATGTTCCGCCACCGCAGGCTCTATGGTGTCCTGCCGCCCACCCTCTCGCGGCCCGGCGCTCGCATCCGGCTGTGGGACCTGGACCAAGTCGCCGCTTATCTCTGCGGCCAAGCCGTCCCCGCACTGCCCAGTGTGGAGGACCTGCTCGACCTCCTCGACGGCAACGCCGCCCGCGACGCTCTGCCCGAGAACCGCCGGCCCGCCAACGAGACCTGGCACGCCTGGCTGGCCGCTGGCCATGGACCAGCTCCAGATCAGACCTTCCACATCAATAACCTCTCCACCACTCCCGCCCCCTCCAAGCCCTACCCCGGAGCGCCCTATCGTCTTCGCTCAACCGTCCTGGCCTGGGACGCCCGCGGTTCAGCCCCCGGCGGCGGCGAACAAGCCGGTACCCCCGCGCAGACCCGGCACCGGGCACCACGTCAGGATGATCAGGCAAGTCCCAGGGTGGACCTCCCCGGACCGCGCACGTCTGGGGGTGGCGGCGTGGGCGGGCCTGTCATCCAACAGGCGGCCGATCAAGATGGCCAGGAGCGAATGGGGGGTGAACCCGGGGCAGGGGCCGGCAAGAGCGTGTAGCGGATCGTCTGAGCCCGGATCAAACCCTCACCGAAGACGAGAGTGTTGACGCCGCGGTGGGCCCGGCTGACCTCGGATTGGGCGGACCACTCCAGGAAGAGCACATCCTTGGCGAAGGTGGTGGTCTTCAGGTGCCATTTCGCGTGGGGCAGGTCCAGGAAGAGCCGGATGAAGGCCTGGCGAATGCCCCGGTGTCCGTGGCGAACGCTGGTACGGGTGACGGACACCGCGTCCTCGGCGAAGTTCGCCACGATGGCGTCCAGGTCCTCGGCGAGAAGTGCCCTGACATGGCTCTCGAAGACTTCTTGCGGCGCGCGGGCTGCGATACGTGGCACGAAGTCCCCTCCTGGTCGGGCAAGCGCCGGCGCCACCGCGGCGACCGTCCTTCGTCGGGACCGATCGCCCTTCGTGTGGGTGGCGATCGCGTCGCGTGCGCCGTCGGCCCGGCCGGGCAGCAGGGCGCCCGCGTCAGGCCGCTGCTTCCGTGGCGGCACTGAATTAAAGCTACTCCTGAGTAGATGACAAGCGTCCCCGCCGAAAGGCGGGGAAGATCATGCCCAAGGTGGGATTCGACCGATTTCTTCGCATACTTCAGCCGAATCGCAGTTCATGGCCTCGCGAAACGCTATGAGGTGGGTGCGGCGTGTTGGGCCACCGCACCCACGACATGTGCCCCTGGCCGCCCGACCGGGAGCACAGCTCCGGGGTGTAGACCCGGCATCGGGGGAGAGGAAGAACACCCCTGGGCGCTCGTGTCGCGTGGGCGCCTGACATCAGGCTGCACGATGTACTTTCTGGTGCCGTGCCGGACGCGCGGGGCAAACGAGTGGATCACAACCCGTCATTGTCCTCGGACTTCGGTGAGCCGTGCGGCGGCCCTGGCCCGGACGGCTTGGTCGAGGTGGAGGGCCGCGATCGGGCATGCGGATGGGGCTGCTCTCGGCGGCGCCTGAACCGCGTGACCGTCCGCTCTCGACGACGGTGAAAACCCGTCGCCGACAGCTCGGGTCGCGCCGACGACCCGAGTGAGTACGGAATGACCGTCGTGTAGAGCGCTTCGCATTGTCGCGCCGGGAAGCCGGAAAAGGCCGTCAGGGTGTGCCGAGCAGGTTGGCGACCGCGTCGGGCCGCGGTCACGTCCGCTGGCGTGGTATCGACGGCCAGTCGGTGATCTGGTTGCAGGTTATGCGGTGAGGGCGGTCGGGTTGGTGTCGTCGGTGGGTTCTCCCTCGATCGGGTGGAGGCGGCAGCGGCCGAGGATCTCGGAGTCGATGTAGCGCCGTTGCTCGGCCCATTCGTCGCTCTGCTCGGCCAGGACCGCGCCAACCAGTCGGACGACGGAGGCCCGGTCGGGGAAGATCCCGACGACGTCGGTGCGGCGGCGGATGTCTTGTTCAGCCGTTCCTGCGGGTTGTTGCTCCAGATGCTCTTCCAGACCGTGCGTGGGAAGGGCGCCCACAACGACGAAGCCGTATCCCCAGCCAACCGGTCACCCGGTGACACCGGGACGCTCACCATCCACTTCGCGGTCCGCGACACTGGCGCCGGTATCCCCGCGGAGCGCACCGCCCAGCTGTTCCAACCTTTCGAGCAGGCCGACTCCTCCACAACCCGACGCTTTGGCGGCACCGGGCTGGGCCTGGCCATCAGCCGACGGCTGGTCGACCTCATGGGCGGCACCATCTGGGTGAAATCCACACACGGGCACGGCTCGACTTTCCACTTCACCGTCCCAACAAGGGAAGTCCCGCCGTCACAGCGACGCCCGCACGCGCCACCACCCGTGATCTTGCGGGGCAAGCGCCTGCTGGCAGTGGACGACAACCCCACCAATCGCCAGATCCTGGCCCGCCAGGCCGGCAATCTCCGAATGGACGCTCGCGTCACCGGATCACACCGGCAAGCACTGGCCTGGATCCGCGACGAAATGCCGTTCGACGTCGCGGTCCTGGACATGCACATGCCTGACATGGACGGTGTCACTCTCGCCCAGCAGATCCGCCACCACCGCCCCAGTCTGCCGATGATCCTCCTGTCCTCCCTCGGAGGGCCCAACCTCGCCGCCGAACAGCGGGTCCTGTTCCACGCCTGCCTGTCCAAACCCGTCAAATCCACACACCTGCAGACGAGCTTGGCGCAGGCCCTGCAGCCCGAGGCGGCAGCCGAACACAGCGAGCAGATCAGGTCGGTCACACCGTCGGTGCCCCCCGACACGGCGCCGCTGCGGATCCTGCTGGCCGAGGACAACCGCGTCAACCAGCAGCTCGCTCTGCGCATGCTCGAAAAGATCGGCTACGAGGCGGTGGACCTCGCCAGCGACGGGGCCCAGGCCTTGGAAGTCTTGCGCCACAAAACCTATGACGTGGTCCTCATGGACGTCCCCATGCCTGCCATGAACGGACTCGAAGCCTCCCGAGCGATTCATGACCGATGGCCGGAGGACCAACGCCCGCGGATCATCGCGCTGACTGCCAGTGCCACCCGCGAAGACCACGAAGCCTGTATCGCGGCCGGCCTGGACGACTACCTCACCAAACCCCTCACCATCAAAGCCCTACAGACCACCCTGGCCCGTTGGATACGCGGGCCGGGCAGCGCCCCCTCCGGCTCGCGGGACGCGCCCTCACACCCCGACCCGTCCGCCACCGGCGCGACCGGCCTGACCGGCTCAACCGCCGCAGACGGGCTGATCGACTCCCTCGGCGCGCGCGACACGGCGCGGCTGATCGACGCGTTCATCGACGAGGCACCCAACGTGCTCAGCGAACTCCGCCGAGCCATGCACGAACACGATCCCGAACGGATCGGCCGAGCCGCGCACACCCTCGGATCCACCACCCAGACCTTCGGCCTGGAACAGATCGCACGGCTGTGTCAGGCCCTGGAAACCCTCGCGGCACACGGTGCCCCCACCTCGGCCGCACACCTCCTCGACGACATCGACGCGGCCTGGCCGGCCACCCTCGAGGCACTGCACCGGATGCGGCTCGCGATCTTGCCGGACCAGCCGGAGGCCGCTCGCGACAGACACGGAGCACCCGGCCGAGCCGCACCGCATCCCATCCACGGACCAAGGAACTCGTCGCAGGACTGATGTCGTCGCCCGTCTGCCACCGTGACCCCCCGGGCTGCGGTCCGAGCGGCCCGGCGTACCGGCCTCTGCGGTGGTCGAGCGTGGGCTGCAGCCGTACGGTGGGACGTACCTCCAGGTCAGCCACACGAGGAGCCCGGTCGTGACACGAAGAGCGGTGCACGTACTGGTGGGTAGATGCGAGGAGCCCGTGCCCCGCCCCCATGGGAACCGGCCTGACCGATCCGAAAGGCGGCCGCCCGGCCACCCCGCCGGCTTGGAGGCCTTCCCATGAACAAGCGCCTCGGGGCCCCCGCGGCCCTGATCATCCTGATGCTGGTCGCCACCGGCTGCACCGGCCCCGCACGATCACACGGCGGCGAGGCGGCAACCACACCCGGGGTGACCGCCACTACGGTCACCATCGGTAGCCACCAGCCGCTGACCGGGCCGGCCTCGGCCGGGTACAGCGAGATCCCCCGAGCCTCCAAGGCGTACTTCGACTACGTCAACGCCCACGGCGGCGTCAACGGTCGCGAGATCTTCTACGAGTACCTGGACGACGCATACAACCCGGCCAACACCCCGGTCCTGGTGCGCAAGCTGGTCGAGCAGGACAAGGTGTTCGCCATCTTCAACGGCTTCGGCACCCCGACCCATCAGCAGGTCGTCGACTACCTCAACGCGCAAAAGGTGCCGGACCTGTTCCCCGGCTCCGGCTGCACCTGCTGGAACGACCCGGTCAAGCTGCCGTACACCTTCGGATACACCACCGACTATCGGCGTGAGGGAAAGATCCTCGGCTCCTACGTGGCAAAGAGCTTCCCGGGCAAGAGAATCGCCTACTTCTACCAGAACGACGCCTTCGGCCAGCAGGGGGTCCAGGGACTGGACAGCGAGATCCCGGCCTCCCAAGTCGTCATCCGTCAGTCCTACCAGCTCGGCTACAACAACATCACCCCCCAGGCCGAGGCCATCGCCAACGCCAAGTCGGACGTGATCGTCTGCTTCTCCATCGCGGCCTACACCGCGCTGCTGCGCCTGGCCCAGCAGAAGATCGGCAACACCGCGCGACTGGTCGTCTATCAGGGAGGCTCCGACCCGGCGACACTCTCCAGCCTCCTGCCGTCAACTGCACTGAGCGGGAACACGCAGGGCAACCCGCTCATCCAGGGCATCATCACTGACGCGTGGCTCACGCCGCTGTCCGACACCTCCAGCAGCTGGAGCCTTCTGATCAAGAAAATCCACGACACGTACCTGCCGACCCTGCCTCTGGATCAGTACGTGGAGATCGGTGTGGCGAGCGCGTACACCTTCGTCCAGGCCCTGCAGCAGGCTGGAAGGAACCTGACCCGTCAGGCGCTGGTCGCGGCAGTGGAACGCGGCCAACTCTCCCCCGGATTCGGGCTCACTCCCTTCGACTACAGCCAGACCTCGCACGGCGGCTACACCGGCACCCAGATCGGCGTCATCAAAGGCAACGTGATCGTCCTCCAAGGCCCGCCCCTGACTACCGACGACGGCACGGGCCCCGTGGTTCCCTACACGGCCCCGCAGGCACCGGCTCCCGCCGACGGAATCCCCGGCCCATGACCCCGCTGCCCGGGCCAACCAGCTCGGTCGGATCGGCGGGGTACGGGGCCGGGGCGCTGCATTGGGCACTGTATTGATCCGACGATGACCTCAGGCGTCGGGCAGTGGGCCGGCCGGCGCCAAATCCGCGCAAACACCATGGCAGGACGAAAAGGCCATTGCAGAGCGGTAGGAAGGCCTACCTTCGAGACCGAAGATCAGGAGTGCTCATGGCGACTGCAGTCGACCCCGACAGGTCACAATGGGACGTCCTCGTGCTCGGGGCGCTGCGGCCGGTGAGAACGCCGCGCAATACGCAACCCAGTTCTCCGGGCTGGAGTCGGTCCTGGTCGAGGCCGAGTTGCTGGGAGGCGAGTGCTCGTACTGGGCGTGCATGCCCAGCAAGGGACTGCTGCGCCCGGTCGAGGTGCTGAACAGCGCGCGGCATCTGCCCGGCGTTTCCTCGCTCGTGGGCCGCTCCGGTCCCGACGTCGATGCGGTGCTGGCCCGCCGGGACGCCATCATCAACAACCTGTCCGACGCCGGCCAGGCGAAGTGGGCGCCGGACACCGGAATCGACGTCGTGCGCGGCTCGGGCGGCTCGCAGGAGAACGCTCGGTCGAGGTGACAAAGCCGGACGGCTCGGTGCGCACCATCACCGCCCGGCACGCTGTGGCCATCGACACCGGACCCACCCCCGCCGTCCCGGACGTCCCCGGTTTGCGCAATGCGCGACCATGGACCTCCCGTGACGTCACGCAGATGCACGAGGTTCCGCAGCGCGTCGCCGTGCTGGGGGCGGAGTGGTGGTTCGCGAGGCTGCTACCTGGCTGCGCGGCCTGGGGGTCGCCGAGTTGACCCTGATCCACCGCGGCTCCGGCCTGCTCAACAAGCATGAGCCGTTCGCCGGCGAACTGGCGGGGAGAAGAACTCCAGAACACAGGGGTGCATTTCGCGCTGGGCCGCACCGTCGTCAGTGTGTACCGGGACCAGGTGACCCAGGCGGGCACCGGGTTCCCGCACGGCGGTCCGGTGGCACTGAGAGTTGCCAACGGCGCGGAGCTGACGGTGGACGAGATTTTCGTCGCGCTGGGCCGCACCCCGGGCACCGGCGACATCGGCCTGTCCTCCGTCGGGCTGCCGGACGGCGGCTACCTCGCCGTCGACGATCAGCAGACCGTCAAGGGCGTGTCAGGACAGTAGCTCTACGCCATCGGCGACGTATGCGGCCGGGCCCTGCTCACGCACATGGGCAAGTACCAGGCCCGGATCGCGGGCGAGATCATCGCCGCCCGGGCCAACGGCGGCAGCCCGCCGGGCGGATCGCCGCCGAGCTGAGCACGGCGGAAGCCCATCGAGCCGTGCCGCAGGTGACATTCACCGATCCGGAGGTCGCTTCGGTCGGGCTTATCGAACGCCAGGCTCGCGAGGACCAGGACCAGGACCAGGTGTGGACCGGTGCGCGGGTGGCCACCTTGATCGGCAGGAAGTTCCACGTCTCCTACAGCGTCTCGGGCGCCACGCGCCTGATGCACCGCCTCGGATTCACTCCTCAGGTTCCGGCCCGCAGGGCCGCGGAGCGCGACGAGCAGGCCGTGGCGGCGTGGAAGGAGGCGACCTGGGCGTAGGTAAAACCACCAGGGCGGCCTGCGGCGGGTTCATCTGCTTCGAGGACGAGGCCGGGTTCACGCGCAGGCCGCCGACCGGACGGACCTGGGGGCGGTGCGGGGTCACCCCGGTCGTGAAGGTGTCCGGCCGCCGCTCGGGGAAGGTGTCGGTAGCCGGGCTGATCGCGATGCGTCCAGGCTCGCGCACGAGGCTGTGTCACCGGCTGCGCAGGCACACCGGGCACAAGGGCGAGCGCCGCAGCCTGTCCGAACGCGACTACATCGACTTGATCGATGGGATGCACCACCTGGTCAAGGCCCCGCTCGTGCTCGTGTGGGACCGGCTGAACACGCACGTCTCCCACGCGATGCGCGACCTGGTCGAGGCGCGCGAGTGGCTGACCGTGTTCACCCTGCCCGCGTACGCGCCGGAACTGAACGCGGTCGAGTACCTGTGGGCCCACGTGAAGCACAGCCTCGCGAACCTCGCCAGCGTCGCGCTCGACCACCTGGAAGCCCTCGTGCGCAACCGGCTCAAACGGCTTCAGTACCGCCCCACCGTCCTCGACGGGTTCCTCGGGCGCCTCGGACGGTTTTGCCGTCGACAGCCAGCGCACGCAGAGGTTGCCCGTCCGCAGCGTGTGTCGGTTCCGGCTTCGGTCGGCGAGCCAGGTGCCGATCGCAGCGTCGAGGGCGTCGCCGTCGACGCGCTGCAGGAGGCGGCGCACTGTGGCCCCGGCCGGGGCGACCGGCCCAGTCGGCTCGCGCAGGGGCCCGCCAAGTGAGGTGAGCACGGCCGGCGGTGCGTCGGAGACCCACTCCGCGATCGCCGTCAGGGACTTCGCGCCGGCGAGAACGGCACATGCGGCCAGTGCCAGGACGAAGGCCAGGGGATGGCGACGGCCAGCAGCCCGGCGCGGATCGGGTACGGCCGCCAGACGCTGGAGCAGCCCCGGATGCTCGCCGGGAGCGGGCGGTGACGCGGTGGTGAGTTGGCGCAGGCCAGTCGGGATGAGCGATGATGATCTGGCAGGCACGGTCTTCCGTTGCGGTGATCAGGGACTCGACACCTCATGATCACCCGGAAGCCGTGCCTGCTTCCGTTCGTTCCGTCCCGCGAACACACCTGCCATGCCAGCCACTTGAACCAGCATCAACCCGGACGGATCCTCGGAACGACTCCACCCTGGCCCGCTGGGCACCCTGACACCCTCCTGTGTTTGCCCGATTGGACACCTCCGCGTCCCTGCACAGGCAGTCGCATCGAGGGAATCGTGGGCCGCGCAGCAAGCACCACACACCCCCGGTACCCCTAAGGCAGGCAAGCGCATGGCCGACTGGCCTGACTATCTCGATGCGTTCAAGTACCTTCTACGGCCCGTAGCCGGAAACACCGACCCACGCCGCCCCTTCCAGGACCTGCGCGATAGGCTGAACCCAAGGTTTGCCGCACTGCTCTTCTACGGCGACGAGAACTGGACCGACTTCGACGACACCTCCCTGATATCGACACTTCGGGCATGGGGCCAGGATGCCGGCGCCGAATGGCAGTACTGGGAAACCATCCTTGCGAGCGTCCGGACGGGGGATGACAACGCATACCAGGCCCTGGAGAGCCTCGTTGCTGCCTGGGAACGGGTCGAAGCCGCGGCCAAGCCGCAGAAGAACCTGGACTACCGCGCGGGGGAGGACCCGAAAGGAACGCAGTACTACAAGTGGGACAACAAGCGGGGGTACCTGTACGCCGAAACAGCGCGCGCACCAGAGGGAAAGTGGCTCACGTGGGACGAGCATTTCAAGCAGCAGCAGAGGGTCCAGCGCGGCCAGGCGGCGTCTGAGGGCGCTCTGCTCCCGGGAGAGACCCGGCTCAAGGCTTACCTGAATGACGGAGCCACCATCTACGGCACCAAGTTCTACGCCATGAGAGCCGACGGCATCTATGTCTACCGCGAGAACGAGCGAACGGAATGGCAGCCGTACGAGTACTGGCAGAATGAAGCCCGAGTCAGCTTCTCACTCATGGTCGGCGGGTCCACCTACGAAATCAACCCCATGGGCCTACAGCAAGCCGCCGTCCTATTGGATACCTGCGGCATGGGCCAGACCGTTCTGTACGCCCGCACCGGAGCATCGGCGGGATTCACACGCGTAAGCCGCATAGGCAGCATCCGCGACATCACCGTGCAGTACACCGAAGCCGATGCTAGAGAAGCCAACCGGAACCTCACGCCCGAAGCGAAGGCCTACCTCCTCGGCACCGTCCTCCTCCCTCTCCAAACCCCGAACCTGCTGACCCCCACCACTCCCAAAGCAAAACTCGTACTAAAACTGGCAGAGATGGCCAATATTAAGGGGGCAAAGGAGAAGAAGGAACTGACAAAAATCTGGGTGCCGGATGAAACACCCGGACTCCTGAAAAAGTACCTGAGCCCCGCACGTCCATCCGCTAAAGCACCCGACGTACAGGAGGTCAGAGAAAAATCAGGCGAGAAACGCTCTGAAGCCCTGCGCAGGTACAACCGCTGCAAGCAAGAAATCAACTGGACCCAAGCTGACAACGACGTCCTGCTCGCGGAAATCCGCAGCACTCGGGAAGCCTTGAGGGCGTGGGCTCCCGACCTACCGGACCAAGACTACGAGCGAATCTTCACCCGCTGGCAGGAACTGCATCGGAAACTCGCCAAGCGCGTGGACCTGAACAACGAGATTAGCAAGATCCGCTCCGCCGAAACCAGGGAGCTGGAGCTGTTCACCGCATCCCCCTCATTGCAAGAGCAGCGAAACGCTATGAACGACAGGCTAAAGCAGCTCCCAGACGATAAATTCGAGCGAAGTCTAAAAGGGATAGTCATCACGGCGAGAAAGGCCGCAGAAACACGGCTTGCATCAGTTGTTCAATGGTGGATGGAAGAAGCTGAAACAAAGGTGATCCCAGCACTGGAAAAGATCAATAATCTAGAAAATTGGGAATCACCGCAACGCATGGAGCTCAAGAAAAAGCTGGCCGAGCAAACGGCGTCAGCCGAGAAGATACTCGCCGGCGCAGTCCGATTCGGCGGATACTGCCTGACCAATGAACGCCTCGCCCAGGCATACCCGAGCGACCGGGCCAGCTTCCTCGCGGACGCATTGAAGAACGTGCAGAGGTACCAGCGCGAGGGAAACATTGTCCGACGCGAAGTCATCGGTGCCCAGCGAAACAAGAAAAGCAGCGGTGCGGAAAGGCGGCTCGAGGTTGGCGCCAGCGAGGTGGAATTCTTCGTCAGGGGCCGGGGTGCCGAGCTGAAAGTCGACTCCCGAAAAGCCCTTCTGGCACTTGAGCAGCTTGACATCCGTCAAGCCCTCGAAAAAGCTGGTGTCCCGGAAAAACAATTGCAAACCCGCGGCCTCAAAGAACTTCTAATGGAAAGAGGGTATACCGAGTTTGAAGGAGGAATCACCTTCGCGCCGAGCAGCGGAAAAATATGCGCCACGGTAAAAGACCTTCGCCTCCTCACAAAGGACAATTGGACGTCCGCATTCAAATCAGGGAGAACAACCACCTTCTGGACTGGAGCCGACTGCAAGGAGTTGGTTTACGGTACAGCGGCTAACGCTCCCGCTAAAAAAGAATTCCTTGATGCGACACTCATGAAATGTACGGCAACGATGAAGGGTCGAAGTCTCAGTGTCACCATCCCTGCCGATGCAAAGAGGGACGGAATATCACGTTTGCTCGGGGAAATCACTGGACTGGCCGTGGAATTCAAAGACTGATAAACAGACGGCATGAACGCCAGCGCCCGATACTCTTCTGGACCCTGAGAACCAGATGAAACGGAGCCACCAGGTCTTCGCTTGGCTGTGTGACCGGAAGACGTGCAGATGTTAGCCGTCTGGCAGACGCACTGTCTCGCGCGGGCCGGCAGTCACTGAGCGTTTTCAGCGTTGCCTCTCCAGGGTGAGCACCGCCTTGGCTGCTGACGCGAGTCGGCTGGGGCTGCAGCGGGCATGGCGGAAGATCCGCCAGCGCTTGAGGGTCGCGACGCCTCGTTCGACCGGGCAGCGGAGCCGGGCGTGGCCCTTGTTCAGCGACCTCTCCTTCGCGGTGAGCTCCCGCTTCGGTCGGCGGCGGACCGGGACGGCGACACCCGGGCCCGCTCCGGTGTAGGCCAGGTCGGCGAGGGCAGGGATCCGCAGCCGTGCGCAGGTGGCGATGACGCGGTGACGCCTGGCGGCGGTGAGGTCGTGGGTGCGGCCCGGCAGCGGGCGGGAGACCCAGAGCAGGTTGCCGCCGGGACCGGTGATGACCTGCAGGTTCACGCCGTGGCGGCGGTGTTTTCCGCTGTAGTCGGCGCGGCCGTCGCCGACCCGGTCGCGCGGTGCGAGGGTGCCGTCGACCAGCACGTACTCCTCATTGGCCTCGCGTAGTGCCCGGGTCAGACCCGGCGCCCGGTGGGCGAGGAGGTCGGTGACCTGATGCACGTAGGCGTGGGCGGTGCCGACGCTGATCCCGAAGCCGGCCGCGAGCTGGGCCAGGGTGTCGTGTTTGCGCAGGTACACCAGCGCGATCAGGGCGCGCTGGGACGGGCGGAGCTTGCACCGGCGGTCACCCTCACGGGTGACAATCAGCATGGGTGACCCACTCGACGATCGCATGGGGCAGGTCGAGTGCGGCAGGATATGTGACCAACGAGGCCCTCTGGGTGATGAGTTGAGACTTCAAGCACCTCTCTCAACACCCCGAGGGCCTCGGGCGTTCTCCTGCGGTCAGCGGTGCCGGGAGACATCACCCGATCGGTGCCCACTCTGAAAAGGCTCAGTGGGTGCGGCTGTAAAACCTGCCGCACCCTTGACGTATGGGCCCCACGCTACATCTCGGGGCTTTCGCCGCCGTAGTCACGGAGGAAGTCCATGGCGGTGATGTCGCGCATCTCGACTCCGCCGAAGTACTGATCCCCGAGGGCGTCCGAGAGGGCTTCCCAGGCTCTGGCGTCGTCCCCGGCCAGGTAGGCGTCCATGATGGCCGCTATCTGCTCGAGTTTCAGGTAGAGCGGGCGGTCGGAGTCGCCTCCGATGGTGCGCTCGCGTCCGCTGAATCCGTCGGCGGCGCCGGGGGACTTCTTGCCGATCTTCCCGGTGACGCGGATGTAGCTGCCCTGGTTGCGGATGCGGGCCTCACGGCGGGTGGACAGGCCCTGCCGGCGGACCTCGGGGGCTGTATGCAGCAAGTGGCGGGCTTTCTCCAGCGTCTCGGGCTTGGCTCCGCCGGCCCATGGCCGTGGTCCAGCGCTGGACGGAGCGGGCGGAGACGCCGAGGCGGGCGCCGATCTCTTTCTTGGACAGGCCCGCGCGTTCCAGGCTGGCGACGATGTCGCCCAGCTGCTCGGGGTCGGGTTGGCGCTTGTTGTGGGTGACGGCCTGCCAGAGGGCGTCGTCCGGGTCCATGGGGTTCTTGGACATGGGTTACGCCTCCGCCCTGGCCTTGTAGGCCGCGGCGACGGCCTCGAGGATCGGGGCAGCCTTGGCGGAGGGACCGATTTTGCCTGCTGCTGGGAGCAGCGGGGCGATCTCCTCCAGCGGGGCGGTGCCGTAGTGGCCGAACTGGCCCAGGCCGTCGCCCAGGCGCAGGCCGGCGGGGCAGGCGGTGACGGGGTTGGTGTCGTTACTGGCGTACATGACGCGGTCGGTGCCGATGGCGATCGGGTACCGGCCTTCGGCCCGCGCTGGCCCACGCCGCCCTGGGCCAGCGCGAACAGGTCCTCGCCCTGGCCCGCGAGGAACTGGACCTCTCCAACGCGAAGGCCATGGCCCAGCTGGTGATCCCCTGACCCTGGATCCACCGGCGGCATTCGGGTGAGCGATTTCGGGTGAATTCGAGGCCGGGCTGGGCTGGGCTTCTGCCGGTGGGTGTGGGTGATCGCCGGGTGACCGTCCCGGTGGCGGGGTCTCCTGGTCCTTCGGTCGTGGATGGGTGGGGCTGCTCGGTGGGATCAGGTCCGCAGGCGACAGTCGACCGCCGTCCACAGGGCCTCGAACGCGTTCTGCCCGGGCCAGTGTTGAGGCAGGTGGAACGTCAGGGTGCGGGCCCCGGTGGCCAGCCGGGCCGGGACGGCGACCAGTTGGCGGCGGATGGTGGCGGTTCTGGCCTTCGCGTGGAACGCGGAGGCGAGGGTGCCGAGGGCGCGGGTGAGGTTGTGGGCGAGCGTGGCCAGGGTGAGCCAGGCGGCGTTCGCGGTGAACTTTCCCGACGGCAGGTGCCCGAGCGCGGAGTCCTCAAGGTCCGCGAAGACCTGCTCGACGATCGCGTGGGCGCGGTGGATCTTCTCCGCCGCCACGAGCGGGAACGGGGTGTCGGCGAAGACCGCGTGGAAGCGGTAGACCTTGAACAACTCGCCCTGCCCGTTCGGTGCGTGGGCATCGTTCAGTCGCCTGACCCGGCGGACCAGGAGCCGGGCGGTGGCCCGGTACCTCTTCGCCTTGCCGGTGAACGCGGTGTGCTCGATCTCGGCGACCTCGGCGTCGGAGACCCAGCGTTCCTCGTCCTGGTCCCAGATCGCCTTCGGGTACTTGATCGGCGTCCAGGCGCTCTCGGGGATCGTCGTGATCAGCTCGCGGATCCTCTTGCGCTGGGCGACGGCCAGGGAGAAGCATGCCTTGTGGCGGCGGCAGGCGGCCACGACCTTGTGGGAGAAGAACGCCGAGTCGGCGCGGACGACGACCAGGCCGGTGGCTCCCATCGCCCGCACGGTCCTGATCGCTTCGGCGATCAGCGACGCGGCGCCTTTGGCCGAGCCGGCCGAGCCCTTCCGCAGCCGCTCGGCCACGATGACCGGGGCGGCCAGCGGGGTGGAGGCGACCACGATCTGGAAGTGCAGGCCCCGGACCTTGGTGTAGCCATGCCCGGCGCCCCGCTTGCCGGCCCCGTAGACCTGCTTCACCTTGGAGTCGATGTCCAGGTAGACGATCTGGTCCGCTCCGGGCAGCAGGTTGCAGTGCCCGGCCAGGCGGCAGGTGAACGCGCGGGCGGTGGACTGAAGTTGCCGCACATGGCCCCAGGTGAACGCCCGCAGGAACGAGCCCAGCGTCGAGGGCGCGCGCATCGCGCCGAACGCCTTGGCCATCGCGCCGTGCCGTAGCACGGCGGTGTCGTCGATGCTGTCCGCCCCCGCGAGCATCGCGGCGACCAGCGACATGACCTTCGCGCCCGGCGCGGCCCCGGCGCCGTTCACGGCACCGGCCAGGCGGACCTTCTCCCGGACCAGACCCGGCAGGCCGCACCGCTCGGCCAGGCGCACCGCCGGAGCCAGCCCGCCGTGCGCCAGCAGACTCGGGTCGTCGAACACGGCGAACGTCGCTGCAGGGCTGTGGGAGGATTTCACTTACGAGGTGCCTTACTGGTCGGGCCGATGGTTGCGTAGAGAACACCCATCTTCCCAGCTCAGCAGGCACCTCTCTGCGTCAGTCCCTCCCGAAGCCCGTCATCGGTCGGTGGATCCAGGCTGACAGAGGGTGGTCGAAATAGTCGCCCGCGCCCGCGTTCGGTCCGACCGGACTGGTCCCGCAGTCGTACATGTGGGTAATGGTCTTGCCGTCGGTCGAGGCTCCGAGGACCAGGCGCGGGCCGCCGGGGGCTCCTGGGAGTCTCAGCCGGCAGGCAGAACGTATCTCCATCCGCACGACGGTGCCAGGACGCCGCTACCGGCGATGATTTGAGAGACGATCGTCAGGATAGTCGTACTGTTCTCCCGAACACATTTGGACAGCTCCGGACTCATTCGTCTCTCGCGCGTGACCAGAAGGATCTCGCGGAGCAGTTCGGCGATACACTCCAGAATCGCCGTAAGGACCCGGGGCGGCAGAGCGCTGTTCGCCGTCAGGGCTGCGGCGGCAAGTACTTCCTCGGCATTGATCCGGATGATGTCATCGGCGTCCACATTGAGAGATGCAAGTTCGTCCGAGAAGCGGACAGCAGGTTCCATGAGGCCCGCACCCGAAACATAACATCGCACTGTGCCGTCCATGTGGCCCGATCCTTTCCGCCGAGGCTGTGCGGCGAGTATTCCTCCGCGCCGGGCAGACCCGCCGCTCGCCCGGGCAGATGCCCGTACAATTCTCGGCTCGGATCATTGCCCTGCAGAACCCCCTTCCCTGCCCATCCGGATTCCTTCGGAGCGGCTGCCGCAAGCGAGTTGGCACATAGGCTCGAGCAGTCCGAGAAATGCCGGGCCCGGCCAATTTCCTGCTGGTTCCTCCAACAGCCCGGTATGCGCCCCATACACCGCTGCGAGGGGAAATGCCCATGAGTACCGCGCACGCGGTCGACGACAGCACTCCGCACATATCCGACAGGGCCCACCGGGTTGCGGTGGTCGCGTTGCACGACGGGTTCTTCGGCTGCGGGACCGGGGCCGGGCAGAGCAATCGGCGCTTCATCGCACTGCTGGACGAACTCCTGCCCCACGACACCGACCTCGTGATCCTCCCCGTGGCGCTCGAGACGTCCAGCCCGCACGCCGATCCGGAATGGCACGCCCAAGTGTGCGCGGACCTGGCGACATCCCGGCGCCGCATCGAGGTGGTGCCCTTGGACAACGGCACCGGTGGCCGGGACCGGTTCGTGGGGGTCGAGGCCTTCGACGTCCTGGCCGGTGACGCCGCGGCACGGATCGCGGAGGTGCAGAGCCGTTACCAACTCGGCCTGGCCGTACTGCTGGACGTGCCCCTGTTCGGTGCCGCCGCAAGGCTCGTGCCTACCCCCGGTTGGCAAGCCCTGGTCCTGCCACGCTCCAGCGCAGCTCTGCACTGTCCCGACAATCGGGAGCGAGTCGGGTGGGAGCGCAGGCGACTGCACAGTGCGGCCGATACCGGCACCCGGATCGGAGCGATCTCGCCGGCCATGCGCTCTCACCTGCGCGACGACCTCGCCTTGCCCGATCACAGCCTGATCAACCTCTACAACGGTCTCACTGACGCCGACCGCCGCTTCGCAGATCCCGCGGGGCTATTGCCTCCCGAAGCGGAGCCCGGCTTTGTGCTGGCGATGGGCAGAGCCGTCCCGTGGAAGGGTTTCGACGAACTTCTGGAAGCCTGGGACTTGCTGCACTCCAGCGGACACCCGCTGCCCCACCTGGTGTTGGCCGCGGTGTCCGAGCAGGCCGCACCGACGCGCTATCAGCGTCACCTGCAGGCGCTGGCCCAACGCAGCCGTGCACCGGTCTCCCTGCTGACGCAGTTCAGCGCCCAGGTGCGCGGTCTGCTGACTCTGCCGGGACTTCGCGCGGTGGTCGTGCCGTCACGGGTCGAGCCTTTCGGGCGCATCCCGCTGGAGGCGTACGCCGCCGGCGCGGTGCCGGTGGTCGCCACCCGCACCGGCGGCCTCGTCGATCTCGTCGTCGATGGCGAGACCGGGTTCACGGCACCGCCCTGTAATCCCGTCGAGCTCGCACGGGCACTCGCCAAGGCCCTGGAACTCGGCGACGCGCATCGCGAGCGGATGCGTGTCGCCGGGGAAGAGCTGCTGCAACGCTTCGACTACCGCCGCAACGTCCAGGAGTTCCTCCACCAGCTCGCACCCTGGAGCACGGGCCACCCAAGGGTCGGCATCCCGTAGCCCGCCCGCGACGTATCGACACGGAAACCGCAGAAGCTGCCTCCTCGTGGCCGCCGCTTGCCCTCGCTGCCCGGACCGGAGTCCGGACTGAAGATCCCGCCGGCCGAAAGGTTCGCCGTGAAGGCGGCATCTGCCTCCCGTGTGTGACTAGGAGTCAGGCGCCGCTGGGGCCCGGTGTCAGCTGTTGGGAGTGAGGGTGTAGCGGACCGTCTGAGCCTGGATCAAACCGTCGCGGAAGACGAAGGTGTCCACGCCGTGATCGGCGAGATGAGCGTCGGACTCGGCGGACCACTCCAGGAACAGCACGTCGCCCGCGAAAGTGGTGATCTTCAGGTCCCACCTCGCGTGGGGCAGGTCGGCGAAGAGCTGAGTGAAGGCCTCACGGACGCCCTCGCGCCCCTCGCGCACGCTCGTAGGCGTGATGAACACCGCGTCCTCGGCGAAGTTCGCCACGATCGCGTCCACGTCCTCGGCAAGGAGTGCCTTGCCGTGGCTCTGGAAGATCTGCTGAGGAGTCCGCGCCGTCACGTCTGCCATTGAAGTCCCAATCGATTCGAGCGGGCAGCACAGCCCGCAGTCCTGAAGAAAGCCCCGGACGCCGGCCAACGGGGCCGTGCCGGCTTGGATATGACCATCCCGGTGCGGGTGAGCCGCCCTGCAGAGCTCTCCGTCCGCGGCGCAGTCGCTTGCTTGGCCATCTGACTGGTCGTCCACCCAGCGGGTTGACTTCTTTGGATGATCACAACAGCGCAAAAGCTACTGGCAGGTAGACGTCATGACGTACCCGCCAAAAGGAGGGGATGTGCTCCCCGATCGGGGGTCTTCCCCATGAGGGCGTCTCGGTTGCGGGAGCGCGCCCCGGGTTGGCCTTGCTGGAAGATTGCGTGTTTGTCTGTAAGGGGGGCCTTGGCTGACTCGTCATTCAGCAGATGGCCCATCAAGTTGGCCGGTATAGTGCCCGCCATGCAGAGTTGGAGCTGTGCCGAGCTGACCCAGCTCGCCGACGAGGCCGCCGTCGGCGCCTACGGCCGGGACGAGGAAATCCCGGGCCTGTTCACGATGCTCCGGGAGCATCTGGCCCTGCCATTCGCCACGACGGTCTTGGGGACGGAGACGAGAGTCATCGGGGCGATCTGCGCCCACGGCAAACAGCAGCAGGTCATTGGGCTTCTCGCGCTGCCTCTGCCCGTTCTCGCGCCTGCGGGCGCGCAATGGATCGAAGCCCACCGCCACTGAGCAGGGCTGGCCCCTTGCCAGGTCGTGCCCGGGCACGGGCACCGTCAGGGTCCATTTACGGGAGCGAAGGGGTACAAGCTGGGCCAGAAGAGCGGCACGGTGCGCAGAGACGACGGCACAGAGTCGCTGGAGCGGGCGCGTTGTGGGCAGCCGGCAACGGCCCGTGGGAAGGGCCGTGGAGCTTCGCTCTGGGTGAGCCCAACTACCTGGGCGGGCCGCCGAAGCCGACCAGGCGGTGGCTTTGGAGGACCGGCCGATCCTGGGCTGCCGGGCTCGCCCGGGCCGGGGCACGGCGCTTGAACCGTCCGCCCGTCCCGAGTGGGCGGCTCAGGACGCCTCGGTTGGCGGGCACGCGATCGGGACCGGGATAGCGCAGGTGCTGGTGGTACGGCAGAGCCAGGCGGGCCGGGACACGGTGAGATGTGCGGGGGGCGTGCCGTACGTCCAATTCCGATTGGGTTGCGGCCACGACACGCGGTGATCACCGGCGGACCGCGCCTTAGGCGGTTCGTCTGCCTATCTTCTTTGTCATGCACGTCGAACGGCGTCTGATCCTGCGTCGGGCCGCACAGACCACCCTGATCGGCGCGGTCACCGCCGCGCTGGCGCGCGCCTCCACCGCGTCCGGACCGGATACCTCCCCCGACCGCGTTTGGGCCGATCCGGTGGGCCCGCAGTGGGTCGCCGACCAGCCGGTGATTGTCCGCCGCTCCTACTGGGACACAGTCGCCCCGGTCCGCCCGCTGCCGCCGCCGCGCTACGCGCAGGCCGTGAAAGCGGTCTTCATTCACCACACCGACAGTGGCAACAACTACGCGCTGGCCGACGTCCCGGGCATCATCTGGAGTATTCACGACGACCAGACGGGGCGGCGGGGCTGGGACGACATCGGCTACAACTTCCTGGTCGACCGCTTCGGCACGGTCTACGAGGGCCGCCACGGCGGGGTGGACAAGCCGGTGATCGGTGCCCACTGCAGCGGCTTCAACATCGACACTGCTGGCATCGCCGCGATCGGCACCTTCGCCGACGGCGCGGAACCGACCACGGCGATGTTGCGCGCCATCGGCGCCCTGGCCGCGTGGAAGCTGAGCCTCCACGGTGTCGACGCCCACGCGTCGACGACGCTGACCTGCTCCGACTCCGACAGCCGCTACCAGGCCGGCAGCCGCGCCCGCTTCGCGGCCGTCTCCGGCCACATGGACGCGGACTGCACCTACTGCCCCGGCTCGACGCTCTACGCCGCGCTCCCTGGGATCCGCCAGGACGCGTTCCGCATCCAGCAGTCGAGCGACCATCCCGTCATCGGGTACACCCCCCCGGTGCAGGTCAAGCCCTCGCCGCCGACTGCGCCCACACCCCTCCCGCGTGCGGGTGATTCACCGCCTGGGCGGTGAACGGTGTCTCGGCGCCGGAAACGCATACACATCATCCGATGCGCCGTACTGCGCTCGCGCGCCACGAGGATTCACCATGACGAACCACGACGCCGACATCCCCCCGACGCATGCGGGGCGTCCGACGCCGCCGGAACCGATCCTGCGACAGGCGCCACGGCGCCACGGCGCCACGGCGCCGCCGCCGCGACGACGTGGCCGCCGCCGAATGCTGCCGTGGAAGCACCCGAGGGACCTGACGCGCACTCAGCGCCACCGGCGCCGGATCGTCACCCGCGGTCTCCTGGCGACAGGCCTGGCCTGCGCGGGCTGGCTCGGCTGGTCGATCGGCCAGGCGCTGACCTACCCGGGCCGCGACGGTGTCGAGGCCCGTCTCGCCGAGTGGGGCCGGGACCACCACCTCGGCCTGGCTGTTAATCAGCTGGAGGACTGGCAGTACGCGCTGAACCCGCCCAGGGTAGGCGGCTCGCTCACGGCCGCCGAACTGGCCCGGATGAGGGCGACGCAGGAAGCCGCACCCCAGGGCGGGGCCGTACCGCTGCGCGTCCCGATGCCGACCAGTATCACCCCCCGTCTTCCGGGGGAGGGCGTCTGGCGAGCCCTGGTCACCTCCCACGGCCTGCCGCTGGTCCAGGGGACCTACGTCCGCCCCGACGCCGAGCACTCCTCCTACGAGGCCGCCATCGCGTGGATCAGCGCCTCCCACGCAAGGTTCTTCCTCCACCCGGGCTTCCGCGAGCCGGGCGGCTCCTTCTCTGTGCCGCCGACGATTCCCGTCGGGCAGCGCAACGGCCTCATCGCCACCTGGAACGGCGGCTTCAGGATCACCGACGGCACCTCCAAGGGAGGTTTCTACCTCGACGGTCGCACCGACTCCACCCTGCGCGTCGGCGCCGCCTCCGAGGTCTTCTACCGCGACGGCTCCATCCGCGTCGGAACCTGGGGCCGCGACGTCACGATGACTCCGCAGGTCGTCGGCGTGCGCCAGTGTCTGCAACTGATGGTCGACGGCGGCTTGCTCGCGTCGGACATCGATGTGCCGTACGCCTACGGTTGGGCCTACCAGGGCAAGAAGTACGTGGAACGCTCGGGCGTCGGCGTAACGGCGAACGGGGACATCGTCATGGTGGTCGGCCAGGCCCTCTCTGCCCGCACGCTGGCCGAACTCATGCAGCACGCGGGCGCGGTCAGGGCCATGCCGCTCGACATGAACGGCGCCTGGCCCTCGTTCATGAGCTACGACGCGAGCGTCAACCCGGCGAACCCCAAGCCCGCCAACCTCCTCGACTTCGGCGAGGCCGCCGACCGATACTACACCCAGGCCACCCGCGACTTCGTCGCCGTGTACGCGAGGTGACGGCCAGGACTTCCGAGCCCCCGGTACTCCCACCTCGCCCGGCCAGAAACCCCATGCCGGCAAGACGGACGATCCGGACGTCCGCGATCACCGGGATCAGTGCCCGGAGGCGCGGCTGGCCCGGACGAGTCGTGAGGGACGGGAGCCGGCGGTCGTGCTTTCGAGCGCCAGGCTCGCGACCCGGTGCGGAGCCATGTGCGACCACGGCCGGACATCTGCCCTGCGCGCGGCGTCCTGCTGGCGGGTCCGAACAGCAGCCCAAGCCCGCCGCCACCGGCGGCACGCTCCCCCCAGCGGTACCAGCCGCCAGTAGCACAGGAGAAGAGGGGGCCCGGCGATGAGCAAGGCGGTCAACGCCCCTCCGACGGCGGTCCAGACAAAGTTGCTGACGGTCTCCGGAGCCCTAGGCACTCCAGCGGCTGCGGTAAGCTCGGCCGCACTCGCTGTGCCGCACACGGCGTAATGGCCTGACGCGCTCCAGACCGCCACGGAGACCAGTACTGCGGACAGCCGGACGGCCATCCCGAACCCGTATCCGCGCAACGCCCTCACGCCCCTCGCTTCGCCGCCGCAGGGCGGACCGACCGCTGCCATGCCTTACTGCGACCATGCCGCCCACCCGTCAGGATGACCACACCTGCTGCTCTTTCTGGGTCAAGTTGACCCCTCCAACGGCAGATCATCTCTGCGCATTCGTGCCCCGCTCGGCCGCGACACGCCGACAATGGCGGGGCCGACGTCCCAACGGGTCAACGTGGCGGCCTTTGGACGACGCCGAGGCCCGGGTTCCGTGCCTGCATGATGGTGGGCCAGACTGGAGCATGTGGACCGACGCCGCTGTTCGTGGTCCGCGATTTCCTCCCGGGCCTTGGCGGCCGTCGCTCAGCGGCGCCAGACTACGAAGCCGTAGGCAGGCTGCGCCGTTGCGACGGTCCAACCGCGCGGGTGGCCGGGCCAACTCGCCTTGGCCGGGACTCCTGGTGGCGCCTTCAGCACAGCGACGTTCGCCGTCAACGGCACGCGGTCCCGGATGAAGTCGACGTCCCACAGTCTTCCCCGATAGATCTGATACGTCTGCTCGCACCGAAGTGCCCAGGGCAGGCTGGTACTTATGGCCACCCGGTCGCCACTGTGCAGTCCTGCCGCGCGGGGAAAGCCCGTGGCTACCCACAGCGACTCGTGCCCGGGCCGGGACACCTCCACCGTAATGACAGTGGTCGCGAATACGGCGAACCCGGCCAAAAAGGCCACAACGCAGCGGACGCCCCGGCGTCCGAGCAAGGCACCCCCCACGCACAGAGAGAACACCATGATTGCGGCCGCTGTAGACCGCGGCAGATCAAAGGCGTGCCAGTCGCCCGCGAGGAAGGACGAGTCCGGCAGGGCCCAGAGTACGAAATTGTCCGTGCGCAGCAGTGAACCCGCCAACAGGAGCACGCTTGCGCCGCACAGCCCGACCAACGCGAAGACTGCCGCCGCATGCCGGAGCAGAGCCTTGCGCCCGAGGCGGTACAAGGCAGCGACGCCGACCACGAACAGCGCCGGGGCGAAGACCGAGAGATACCGGGCGTAGACGTTGTCGTCCAGCCGGTGGTCATCGGGTAGGGCCGCGGCGGCCGCACCTGCCACGAGTAGCACAGCGATCAGCAGCGCGGCGCTGACGATCCGGTCGGCCGGGGTTGCCCGCCGGCGCGCCACCGTCGCCGCACACACCACCGCGCCCAAGCCGCCGGTGCCCCACGTCGAGGTGACGAGGTACCAGATCTGGCCGAGCATCCGGCCGGTGTTCCGGCCCAGCAGCCCGGTGTTCAGCAGGCCGTCCAGCGCCTTCTGGCCCACGGCCGAGGGAGGGCTGTAGAAGAACTGTCTGTGCAGATAGGCGGCGAGTAGTTCGGCGGCCAGCACACCGAGGGCCAGTGCTGTGCCGGCGGCGAGTCCTGCCGGCCACGGCACCCGGGGGCGAACCAGAGCCGTCAGCAGCACCGCGCCACTGACCACCACCAGCACCGTCCCCCGGTCGTGCACCGACATGGCGTATCCCGCCGCAAGGCCGAACCCCACGCCGTACCGCGCCCGCACTCGGACCGAACCGTCCACCAGCAGTCCGTGCAGGCACAGCAGCCAGGCCAGCACGACCGAAGGGAGGACCGTCTCGGTCAGCGCGAACTGTGAGTAGAAGACGACCGGCGGGAGCAGCGCGGTCGTGCCCGCGATCACCAGGGCCGCCGCATGTCCGATACGCCTCCGCCGCAACGCCGTGAAGGCGAGCGGCACCACCAAAGCGCTGACCAGGGCATTGATGACCAGCGCCAGTCGGTAGGCAGTGACCGGACTGCTCGTGACCGCCAGCGCGGGCGCGATGATCATTGAGTACCCGCCCGGGACCACCACCCCCGCCGGACTGGCGGTGGCACTGCCACCCGCCAGCACCCTGGCGATGACCAGGTACGCCTCCTCGTCCGCGTGGATACTCGGTACAGCGCGGTCTCGGACCAGGTACATCCGGAACGCGACCTCGCCGAGGTAGACCGCCAGGACCATGGCTGTCCAGAGGACTCGCTGCCGGTCCGGCGTCTCAGTGGTCGCGTCAGGCATGCCGGTTCGCTTCCGTCAGGTCAGGGGGACCAGGGTTGCGCCCGAGCTGGCCCTCCAGCGCGCCTCCTCGCTGGTGCTCTGCACAACGACCCGATCGGGGGTGCGTTGCTCGACCGCCTGGGTGAAAGGCAGCCTGACAACCCGTCGGCTTCTCGGGCGGCGCCAAGGGCGCGCACACCGGGGGAGTAGGGTGCTCCGGCTCTAGCGGGGGCGCGGCGCCGTCATGGAACGCCACCGGGGAGTCGGTTCCCCGGTGGTGCCCAATGCTGGGTAGTTATCGGATTTCCGCTGGTGGCAAGGGGTTTCAGCGTCGGATCGTGACGCGGGCAACGGGGCCACGTTGAAATGGTCCGCCAAGACTGCTGATCTTCGAGGTGCCCCGTTGCCCGTACGTCATTGTGCCGCACCACCCGGTCTGGCAAGGCTCTCGCATGAGCTCGTTGTGGCCGCGGGGCCGTTCGGGCCGGGTCGTCTGGGCGAGTTGACGCAGGTCGTGCCGTTTGAGCTCGTCGATGCGGTCCTTGAGGGGTCGGGCTGCGTGCAACGCCGCCTGCAGGATCTTCCGTCGCGGGTCGGGGTCTACTTCCTGCTGGCGATGTGCCTGTTCCCGGAGGTCGGCTACCGGCTGGTCTGGAACAACCTCACCGCGGCGCTGACCAGCTCGGGGCTCGATGTTGCCGGGTCGACCGCGAAGGCCCTGCGTGACCTGCGCCGACGGTTCGGTGCAGTGCCGGTCCGCCGCCTGTTCGAGGTCCTGGCCGGGCCACTGGCACGACCGGCGACGGCCGGGGTCCGGTTCGGACGCTTCCGGACGGTGTCCTTCGACGGCTGCAGCTCGATCCGGCTGGCTGACACCGCCCGCAACGTGGGCTGGTTCGGCCCCGGCGGCCGGGGCGGCTGCCCCATGCTGGAGCTGATGACGCTGGTGGAGACCGGCACCAGATCCTTGATCGGCGCGGTGTTCGGCCCCACCGACACCGTTCCGCTCGCCGGTCTCCCGGTACGCCGAACGACAGGACGACGGCCGCCCCGACCACAGCGGCACCATCACCGACCTCACCGTCACCGTCCTCGAACCCCGCCCCGACCAGCCGCCATTACCTACCGTCTCCCGCGACGACCGGAACGTCTCCCCCGGCCAGCGCCGACGGCACCGCATCCTCGAACTCCTGCAACAGGACCCGACGCGCTTCTGGAGACCCGCGGAGATCGCCGCCCACTTCGGCGACGTCACCCTGCACACCATGTATCGGCAGCTGTCCCGATGAGCCGAAACCGGGATCATCCACAAACTCGGACCCGGCCTCTACGCAGCCACCAGCGGACATCAACACCCATGCCACCAGCAGAAACCCGCTAACTACCCGACATTGGGCGAAGGCCCAACGTCGTTGCGACCGGGATCCCCTCGCAACGGAGTGATCCGGCTGGACGGGGTTCGGTCCGAGGTATTTGCATACTCCCACACGACCTGGGCTGCGACCGGCGCGGCCGGACGCTCACCGCGGGACCGGGGCTTTGATCTTGATCCAGTCGCGGCTGCGTCTGCCGGGGAGGTAGAGGCTGGACAGACGTTTGGCGACGATGCCCTCGTAACCTTCCTCGCGGGTGAAGTGCCAGGCTTCCTTGGCCATCGCCGGCCATGAGGACGTCACCTGGACATATCGGTCGATAAGGGCCAGGTCGTCCAGGAGGGCGCGGCGGGCGGTGTACGGCAGGTGCACGGTGGGCCCGGCGAGATGGAGCACGTCGTAGACCACGAGCCGTACCGGCAGGTCGCGGGCGCCATGGGCGACGGCGGTGGGGTGATGCCAGGAGCGCCGCAGTTGCAGGCGCTCCACGCTGGGCCGTCCCCGGTTGTCCGGGGCGATGATCTCGCCGTCCAGGACGGTGACCAGGCCGTGGGGCAGGAGTTCGGGCAGGCGGGCCAGTTCTGGGTAGTCGGCGGTGACATCGACGCCCGCGCTGAGCAGCATCGCGGTGCCGTTGCCGGGGAGGTGGGCCAGGATGCGGGCCCCGTTCCAGAGAGGCTCGTAGGCGTACTCGGCCTCGCGGTCGGCTCCCGGGAGCGGTCCGGCCGTGGCGAGCATGGGCGCCAGCAAGGGCAGTGGCGCCGTCTGTGGGTTCGGACGCCCCATGACCCAAGTGTGCCCGGGAACGGTACTGCGCGCCCGATGGGCCGACCGGATTTTCGATGCTCCCGACACGGCCCCGCCAGCCCAGCGCCTCCCCCTCCGACCTGGGCATCCACGTGATCAGCAGGACTTTGAATCAGCCCTGCACAGCCGTGCCCCCTTCCTCATGTCCACCGTTGGATCCTGGGACGCGACCCATGCTCCAGCCAGCAGTTCCCAGCGCCACCACATCGAGCAGGGCAACCGCGTCGGTCAAGCAACGTTCACGTGCCGCGCCTTCCCAAGACATCACCCGCAAGAGCGCTGCGGTGTAGACCGGCGGAGCGTGAGTCACGCGTCCAAGAGCCGGCTTGACGGCAGCTCTCACACGGGGGAGGCCATGCGGCAGCCAGCCGCGCCCTACCCGCAAGCCCAGTCATTCATGGCCGGTCAAGCTGACATGGATGACACCGTAGCCGTAGCCGTAGCCGTAGCCGTAGCCGTAGCCGTAGCCGTAGGCGACAGTGCGGCGGTCGCCCGAGCGACGCTCATCGGCGCCCGCGGCCCCTTGTGGATGCGCCGCCGGTCCGCGGCTTTGCGCAGCTGCGCTTCCAGCTTCGCGGAGGCGAGGTCGAGCGCGGAGTACGGGTCGGCCGAGCTCGCCTCGGCCCGGACCACAGGGCCGCGGCTGCGGAGGGTGATCTCCACCTGGTCGGCGTGGTCGGACTGGCGCGGGTTATTCTCCCTCGACAGCTCCACCTCGACACTGATCACTTTGTGGTCCAGCTTGCTGATCCGCTGGAGCTTCTCGGCGACGTGCCGGCGGAGCCGCTCCGAGACCTCGGTCCTGCGACCTTTGACGACGATGTCCAACGCTCGCACTCCCATCCTTCGCGCCTGGCGCCCCGCGCACCCGAAGTCTGCGGGGCCTGCCGGGGACGGCGACCGCACGTTTCCGGGCGGATCGGCCTTTTGTTTTGAGTTCTGTATCAGCGGGACGCCATCAAACTGGAACTCCAGTCCGAAATGCGGCGGCCGCGCCCCCTATCCGAGCCCGAGCCTCGAGCATCGAACCCTCAACACCGGCCCGGCGCGCCTCATAGGGGAAGGGGCGGCCGGGGCCGGACCGCCAGGCGGGTACCGGCGACGTTCCTGCGAACGTTTCGACACCCGGGGCGGTGCACAGGCGTTCTGGTCAGGCCCGAGTCGTCTTCAGGGCACTGGTCCAGGACTCCAGCTGGTCGAACAGGGCTATGGCAGCATCGTCGTGCTGCGGACCGGGTTTGAAGACGGAGAAGTTCTCGAAGTCGCTGAACAGGGAGAAGGACAGCTGTTGGCGGACGTGGGCGAGTTGGAGTTCGCTGGCGACGGTGCGCAGGTGCTCGATGGCGCGGGCACCGCCGAGAGAGCCGTAGGAGACGAAGGCGGCGGCCTTGTTGTTCCATTCGGCGTACAGATAGTCGATGGCGTTCTTCAGGACGCCGGAGGTGGAGTGGTTGTACTCGGGGGTGACGAAGATGTAGCCGTCGAATTCGGCGATCTTCGTGGCCCAGGCCTTGGTGTGCTCGCCCTCGTACTGACCCATGGACGGAGGGGTGGCCTCGTCGAGGTGGGGCAGGGGGTAATCGGCGAGATCAACCAGCTCGTACTCGGCAGCGGTTCGGGCGCCGGCCCGGTCCAGGACCCAGTCAGCGACAGCTTTGCCATTGCGGCCGGGGCGGGTGCTGCCAAGGATGATGGCAATCTTCAGGTCATTCAACGCAGTCTTCCTCCATGCACCGCTGATACGGACGGTCGCCGGACCAGCCCCCGGAGCGCTGTCGGCCTGGATGGCTTCCCCTCCAACAATAAGTTGCCCAAGCAAGAGTTGTCAAGACAATGATTGCGTGGACTGTCCAGCGAGCACCGAAAGGACCAACTGCGCGCCTCCCCCTCCTCCCCAGGACAGTCTTGTCCGCGGTTGCCTTGGCAATGGGGTGATGCCCGTTCATACGCTCTCCTGCTGTCGGGAGTTGGCGACCTGGGGCGTGTGACGTGGTTCGTGTGGTGGCGGCAGTCTTGTGTTGAATTGGCCCCGGAGGGTGGTGGGTACGGGTTCGCTCGCTGGAGGGGGGTGGCCCCGGCACTCGCTCCGGGGCCACACCCCTGGCTGATGTAGCTGTCAGCGGTGGCTCTGGTGGACGTCCTTGGCGGTGACGGGGATGGTGTAGGTGATGGTCTGGGTGGTCGGCGCGGCGGCGTCCATGCGGGCGCCCGGTTGCTGCCGGCGTGGGGCGGTTGGGCGGTGGCGATGGGGATGCTCTCGGTGAAGGCGCTGCCGAGCTCGTTGGTGAAGGTGCCGGTGCCGTTGAACTGCAGGGTCTGGTTCTGGTCGTTCGGGGAGAGACTCGCAGGCATGGGCATGGGGCGATGCTGAAGGTTCTCCCAGTTCTGCACGAGCCAGTACGGCGTGGCGGAGAAGACCAGCAACGGGCAGCTGGCCGCCGTATTCGGCGTGGAGGGCGACGTTCCCGCTCTCGATCTGCTGGTTCAGCATCTCCGTGACGGTGACGGTGACGGTGACGGTGCTGTGCGGGGGCAGGGTGATGTTCTGCTGGGGGCGGTGTACGTGTCGGTGACGGTGGTGGCGTTGCCCTCGATGAGGCCCATGCTCACCTCCTGTGTGGTCGATGCCCCACCGCCCAGGGTCACCGGTCTGAGCTTGAGGCTCGCGCTCACACTGGCCGAGTTGGTGGACTTCGCCCCTACGGTGACCGCGGTGGACACCGTCTCGGTGACGGCCTTGGAGACCGCCCGCGTCGTGAGCGTCTCGGTGTAGTCGCTGTTGTTGGTCAGCGTCGCCGTCCCCATCCATGATCTTGCAGGGTATCCCCGGCTTCAGTCGGGGAGGGAATGGATCCTTGGCGCGGAGCCGTGAAGCGGCGGAGATGCTTGCGCCACTGTCTGTGACGGTTGCTCACGTTCTGTAGTATGATCCTGTTGTCGACCTTGCAGGGGGTGGGCCGGGTGATCCGTGCGTACAAGTTCCTCATGCGGCTCTACCTTCCTTTTGGGTTCGTCCCAGCCATTCGTAGGGTTGTGGCACCCAGGGGAACCGGGTGTCGCTTTCATGCGGCTGCCGTCCGTGGCTCTGTGGGCTTGGCCGCCCGGTTCCCCACGACGACTCGGCCGCCGATTGGGAAGTGCGAGAAGGTCGCTGTGTAGAGCAATGCCGGCGAGGTCGTCCGTGGTACGCAAGACAGGAACGACCTGATGGAGAGCGATGAGCCGGATATGGGCGGGGACCGACTGCGGCAAGACCCACCACCACACGCTGGTTCTGGACGTCGAGGGCAACACGCTGCTGTCGCGGCGGGTGGCGAACGACGAGCCGGAGCTTCTCCAGCTGGTCGCCGACGTCCTGGACCTTGCCGACGGTGGCGCGGTGACCTGGGCGATGGACATGACCGGCGGTGAAACCGGCCTGCTGATCAACCTCCTGGCCAACCACGGCCAGGAGCTCCTCTACATCCCCGGCGTCGCGGTCAACCGCGCCGCAGACAGCTACCGAGGCCAGGGCAAGACCGACGCCCGCGACGCCCACGTGATCGCCGACCAGGCCAGGATGCGGCGCGACCTGCTTCCCGTCCGCCTCGACGACGAGGGCATCATCGAACTGCGGCTGCTGACCGAGCACCGTGCAGACCTTGTCGGCGAGCGCACCCGCGTCACCAATCGGCTCCGTGCCCTGCTGACCAGCATGTTCCCGGCGTTGGAACGGACCTTGGACCTCGGCAACGCCGGCCCGCTGCGGCTTCTGACCGGCTACCAGACACCAGCGGCCATTCGCCGATCCGGCACCAAGCGGCTGACGACCTGGCTCCGCAACCGCAAGGTCTACGGCGCGGAGGCGCTGGCCGCCAAGACTGTCGAAGCGGCTGAGCGGCAGCACACCGCCGTCGCCGGAGAGAAAGCCATCGCCCAGATGGTCCACACCCTGGCCGAGGAGGTGATCGCCCTCAACGAGAAGATCGCGGAGACCGACAAGCTCGTCGAGGGACGGTTTCGGGAGCACGAACTCGCGGAGGTGATCACCTCGATGCCGGGCGTCGGCTCCACCCTCGGAGCGGAGTTCCTCGCCGCAATAGGCGGCAGCCTGGCCGCTTTCCCCACTGCGGATCGCCTTGCGGCCTTCGCCGGAGTCACCCCGGCCCCGAAGGACTCCGGCAAGGTCAGCGGCAACCTCCATCGCCCCCAGCGATACCACCGGGGCCTCCAGCGGGTCTTCTACACCTCCGCGCTCATCAGCATCCAGCGCGACCCAAACTCCCGCACCTACTACGACCGCAAGAGGGCCGAAGGCAAGCGGCACGTCCAGGCAGTCCTCGCACTCGCACGCCGCCGCGTGAACGTCCTCTGGGCACTCATTCGTGACGGACGGTGCTACCAAATCGCACCTCCTGTCACCGAAGCGGCTTGACATCAGCATTGGGAAGCCCACCGTGGGCCAGACGCAAGCGCTTGCCGAGATGCTGCGTGACCACTGCTCTCTCTATAACGGGGCCCTTCAGGAGCGGCGCGACGCCTACCGGCACGCATCGAAGACGAGCGTCAAGTACGGGATGCAGTCGGCGCAGCTCAAGGAGATCCGGGCGTTCGACCCGGAGCGTCAGGGCCGGTGGTCGTTCTCCTCGCAGCAGGCGACGCTTCGCCGGTTGGACAAGGCGTTCGCGGCGTTCTTCCGCCGGGTCAAGTCCGGTGAGACGCCCGGCTACCCGCGGTTCCGGGGCGTGAACTGGTTCGACACGGTGGACTTCCCCAAGGACGGCGACGGCTGCCGCTGGGACTCCACCCCGCACGACCCCGTCACCCGGGTCCGGTTCCAGGGCATCGGGCACGTCAAGGTCAACCAGCACCGGGCCGTGGTCGGCAAGGTCAAAACGGTCTCGGTCAAGCGCGAGGGCCGCAAGTGGTTCGTCGTGCTGACCGCCGAGCAGTCGCGGCCCGAACCGCTGCCCGCGACCGGGGCCGTGGTCGGCATCGACATGGGTATAGCCAACTTCCTCGCCGACTCGGGCGGCGAGTTCGTGCCCAACCCGCGCCACGCCCGTAAGGCCGCCGCGAAGCTCCAAGCAGCACAGCGCGCCCTCGCCCGGTTCCCGCGTGTGCGCCGGGACAAGCGCACCGGCAACCACCAGCGAGCCGTTCAGCGCATTGCCGACCTGCACCGCAAGGTCCGGCGTCAGCGTCTGGACCACGCCCACAAGACCGCCCTCACCCTGGTTCGCGAGCACGACTTCATCGCGCACGAGGATCTCAAGATCCGCAACATGGTCAAGGCCCCCGCGCCCAAGCCCGACCCCGACCAGCCGGGCACCTTCCCGCGCAACGGGGCGGCGGCCAAAGCCGGACTGAGCTTGATCTTTAACCGGCGGCCGTTTGTTTCGCGAGATGAGCCTCGAGCGTGAGTTCGCGTTTTACGGTCTTCCCGACGTCGTAGCGGGGTGCTGGCCTGCGGTTCTTTGAGCCCGGCGGGCGCCCCGGGCCGGGGCGTGTCGGTTGCGGCACACCCGCCGGAGAGACGGTCTTCGCGTGGATGTGGCGGAACCCGCGTCGGACCCGGGCCGGCGTGAGCCTGTTCGGCGGCGCCGGCCGCCCCCAGGGGCGTCGTAGGTCGGCTGCGAGGGGGCGGGCCAGGCGGAGCTGGGTGTAGGCGACGATGACCAGCCAGGTCCACAGGTCTGCGCCGTCGGGGTGTCGGATCTTGGGTGCGGTCCAGCCCAAGGTCTGTTTCAGGAAGCGGAAGGTGTGTTCAAGATCGAATCTGCGCAAGAACGCCTGCCACCGCACATCCATCTCCGCGCTGGTCAGGGCGGCTGCCGAGGACCACAGCCACAGCGGCTTGGCCTCTCGTTCACCGGGCAGGCGCTCGACCTGCAGTCGGATCAACGTGCCGTGCAGCACGGGGAGTTCGGCGTCGGTGTACTCCAACCATGGTCCGCGACGCTGCAGCCTGGGGTGCATGTGATCCCACGCCAGCGCCTCGGCCTTGCCGTAGCGGGTGGTCTCGGTCCGGCTGGTGGCATCGGGAGTGTGCCAGGTCTCGGGGCGGGCGAAGGTGAGCACGCCGCCGTGGCGG
This sequence comes from Streptacidiphilus rugosus AM-16, assembly GCF_000744655.1. Taxonomy (NCBI): domain Bacteria; kingdom Bacillati; phylum Actinomycetota; class Actinomycetes; order Kitasatosporales; family Streptomycetaceae; genus Streptacidiphilus; species Streptacidiphilus rugosus. The sequence continues at coordinate 542,775 of NZ_JQMJ01000001.1, forward strand.
CGCGGACGCCCGCCGCGGGCGGTGGAGCGGGGCGGGCCCGGATCGCGAAGCATGACGCGGTCCGAGCGCAGCCGCACCACGATCTCCACCGGCAGATCCGCCAGCACGTGGGCCAGGCGTGCGCCGTCGTAGCCGGCGTCCATGACGATCAAGATGTCCCCTTCGGTCTCCTTCCAGTGGCCAGCGGCAATCAACCGCTCGACAACGTCGCGTAGTTGGGTGGCAGTGACGGCGGTGGCGTCGTCGGCAGGCCCCAGGCGCACTGCGTCCAGCAGGGCGACCCAGGGGAGGTCCGCCCGCGCTCCACCGCTGCGACGAAGGAGTAGGGCCAGCCCGGCACGAACTGGTCACTGGCCCGGCCGCCCCGGCCGTAGCAGTGGCAGAACAGCCGATCGCTGCTGGTGGGGGTGTCGGGCCGCAGCCAGTTGGACACGTCCACAGCCAGCACGATCCGCCCGTCGGCCGCCCTCGGCAGCGGCAGGTTCGCGAGGGTGCGGCGCAGCCGTGTCGGCTCCAGCCAGCCCCGGTCCAGCGCGGCGTACAACGCGCCATGCCCGCGCCGGTGCTCGACCGCCAGGCTGAGCTCGACCAGGGTCTTCACCGGACTGTCCACGCACAGCACTGCGTCGGTGAGCTCGAAGAGCGAGTCCGCACGGGCGTACAAGCAGTCGTAGAACTCAACTCGAAAGCGGGACAACAGGCCCAACGCGTCACCAGCGGACGGAACGAGGGGCAGACTCATATGCGGCGGCCGTTCTCTCGTGCTTCATGACTCGACATCTCGAAGCGTGGAGAACGGTCGCCCTCGTTGTCCCGGGAAGAACCGCAAACCAGCAGGTCGGGTGACCTGCGAGGTTAAATTTCAAGCTGAGTGCGTGGTGGTGAACCGGTCGGTGTTCGGCGGGCGCGGTGGGGTGATGGCTCGAACGTTGTTGCTGTCCGGTGGGTGCGCATAAGCGAACGGGCCTCTCGGCAGAGATGAGGTTGTCGACCAACACTCCGCCGCAGGAGGCCCGTTGCCGCATCAGTTCACCATTGCCGATGCCTTCGGTGCCACTTCGGCCACTCCGGCGTGTGACTGCTACGTTCACCAGTACGGGGCGATCGCGGCGGGGCGGCGGGCACCGCGCTACCCGTCCGACATGACGGACATGGAATGGGCCCAGGTCAGGGCCTCGATGCCGGTACCGGCCTGGCTGGAGGGGCGGGGCGGACGCCCCGAGGCCTATTGCCACCGCGAGATGGTCGACGCTGTGCGCTACCTCGTCGACAACGGCGCGAAGTGGCGGGCGATGCCCATCGACCTGCCCGCCTCGCGCAAGGTCTACGACTTCTTCCGCCGCTGGTCACGCCACGGGTATGTGCGCGAGCTCTACCAGCGACTACGTCGCCTGCAGCGCCGGAGAGAAGGGCGGGCGGCCGAGCCGAGCGCGGGCGTCATGGACGCGCAGTCGGTGGACGGATCGGAGACCTGCCCCGCGGCCACGCGTGGGATGGACGGCAACAAGCTCCGCGACGGACGCAGGCGCCACATCCTGACCGACACCGGCGGCCTGCTCCTGGAGGTCACCGTCACACCCGCCAACGTGCACGACTCGGTCGCCGCCCCGGAACTGATCGACGCGTTCATGGCCGAACCCGGACGTCTGCTCAAACTGGTCTGGGCGGACACCGCCTACCAGGGCCCGGCCCTGGCGAACGCGTTCGCCGCCCACAGCGTCCGGGTCGAGGTCGTCAAGCGCCCCGACGAGACCAGGGGATTCGTGGTCCTCGCACGCAGGTGGACAGTTGAACGCACACTGGGCTGGCTCTCCCGGGCCCGGCGGCTGAACCGCGACCACGAACGCCGACCCGACCACCACACGCAGATGGTGTGGTGGGCGGGCCTGATCACGCTGACCCGGAAGCTGGCGAAAGAGCGCCTGCACTGGCCTGAGTTCCGCCCCGACCGCCTGGACCCGCGGCCGGCCTGAACACACCCCGCTCACGAACGAGCCAGCCACGCGCCTCCAGTGCGTAGGCGCGGTGACGCACCTTCTCCACCTCGTTCAAACGCGAGGCGTCCCGCCCCAGCGCCCGAGTCAGCTCCTGCACCGTGACCGGCCCCGACGCGGCCAACGCCGTCTCGAAGACCTGCCGATAGGCCCCACACAACGCGCCGGCGTCCAGGTCGGCCTGCCACTGCGGCGGCCGGGCGTCATAGCCCTCCCGCAGCACCGGTCCCGCATGCACCGGCCGGTCCCCGGGAACGGGCTCCTGCGGCGCGACCGAGGCGAGTGGCGCCCCGTCACCCTCATGGGCCGGGGCGGCTCCCTCGGCGAACATCAGCGCCACCTCGGCCCGGGCGATCCGCGCGTGCTCGAGCCGCTGTCGGGCGGCTTCCGCCTGAACCTCGGCCTCCCGCAGCACCTCCAACCAGGACTCCAGGTCCTCCTGGGCCCGCGCTTCCCGGAGCTCCAGCAACGCGATCACCGACGGCACACCACACCTCCACGACCAGGCCAACCCTCCGTTGGCTGCCCGCAGACAGTCACCCCGACACCGCGTTCACCCGAAAGCCGCAGGTCATCGAGCTACAGACCGGTTCACCACCACGCTTTGAACAAGTCGATCAACGATGCCGGTTGGGGGGTGTTCCTGACGATCCTGCGCGCCAAGGCTGAAAGCGCCGGTCGGGAAGTGATCGCCGTGGACCCCCGCAACACCTCCCGGCGGTGCCCCGCATGCGGGCACACCGCCAAAGGCGAGCAGCGTTGCGTCATCGCGCAACCAGGTGGGCTGCGGGGCCGTGTCAGGCTCAGTGGGTCATTGGGAGGTTACCCGGTGACGGTCCGGGCCAAGGGGCAGTCTCGACGGCCAGTAGCCGCGGGGGCGCGGCCCGATGCCCGCCAAACCTGATGCGGTCGGGTGGGCTGGTCAGGGCTGCCTGCCTGCGGCGGGTTGGGGCGGCCGGGGGGTGAGGGCGGCGAGGCGGGCCAGGCGCTGGTAGGAGTTGGCGCGTTCGGCGAGGTCGTGGGTGTTGGTGGTGACGAGGATTTCGTCGGCGCCCGTGTCGGTGACAGCCTGGGAGAGCTGTTCGGCGACTTGTTCGTCGGCGCCGGTGATGAAGCCCTGCAGCGCTTGCTGGAAGTAGTCGCGCTGGCGGCTGGTCATCAGCAGGGAGGCGATGCGTTCGGCTGGCATCAGTGGGAGGAAGGCGCCGCCGGTGCGAGAGTGGGCGATCGACCAGGCCTCGGAGTGGAGCATCCGCTCGGCCGCTTGCGGGGTGTCGGCGATGGCGACGGAGGCGGCCAGGATCACGTGAGGCTCCGGCCGCCAGGGAGAGGGCTGGAAGGCGTCGCGGTACTGGACGACGGTGTCCGCCAGTTTGGCGCGGTCCCGGCCGGCTCCGATCACCAGGGGCAGCCCGGCTGCGGAGGCGATGCCGGCCGCCTGGTCCAGGGCCAGGACGAACGGCTGCACGCCCTGCCCGGGCGACGGGTATGCGGCCACACCGGGATAGCCGGATTGGGTCCCGGTGAGCCATCCGAGCAGTTCGCCTAGTTGCCGCCCGAACTGCTCGAAATCGGCGTCCTGCTGTCCGAGGGCCTTGCGGACGGTGGGGGTGAAGCCGAGCGAGCGTCCCACTCCCATGTCGATGCGACCTGGGAAGAGGGCGTCCAGGACGCCGAACTGCTCCGCGACGACCATGGGACGATGGCCGGGAAGCATGACCCCTCCGGTACCCACCCGGATGACCGCGGTCGCCTCGGCGACCGCGGCGGCAAGGACGGTCGGCGCAGACCCGAGGATGCCCGGAACGCCGTGGTGCTCGGCGAGCCAGAAGCGGTGGTAGCCCAACAGTTCCGCCTCCTGGGCCAGGCGGACGGTGTCGCGCAGTGTCGTGGAGGCGTCCACACCTTGCCGGGCGTGCGCACGGTCCAGGATCGACACCATGGTCGGCATAGTCATGTGAGCCTCCTTGAAGAACAAGTACTCGGCGTTCAGGCCGCGCTGGCCTCGTTGTCGGGGATGAGGAGTACGGGTGTGCGGGCGGTGTGGCTGACGGCGTCGGAGACGCGGGGGTTGAACAGGCTCGCGAACAGGCCGCGGTGGTGCGGTCCCAGGATGAGCAGGTCCGCGCCGTGGCGTTCGGCCGTGTTGGAGATCAGCGCGGGGATGTCGGTGATGAACCCGTCCAGCAGTTCGCCGTCCGCGGGCACACCCTGCTCGTGAAGCGTGCGCAGCGCCTGGTCGAGTACCTGGCGTGCTGTGAGTTGGTCTTCCAGTGCGACGGCACCGGTTCCGGCGGCGGCCGTGGCGTCGATGTGCAGGACGTGGACCGTGCCGCGCGAGGGACCGGCCAGGCACGCCGCGGTCTTCACAAGCCGGTCGCGTGCGGGGCTGGAGTCGAGGGCGAGCAGAATGTGGCGGAACACAGTGGATTCTCCGTTGTGGACGGTGCCGCGCCAGGGGGTCTGCGTGCGGCCGGACTTTGTGGTTTTGGCGGGCTGCCGGGCACCGGTTCCGGGGGCGGCCGGGGTTTTGGTGAGGGGTGTTCAGGCGGGGCCCGGCAGGAGGCGGTTCAGTTCGGTGTCCCAGTCGATCAGGTCCGCCTCCGCCCCTTGCGGGACCAGGGCGAAGGCCCGGGTGGCGAGCCAGCGGCGCACCGGTTGGGCGGGGATGTCGAGCAGGGCTGTGGATTGCCGTCCGCGGAGTGTGATCCGCAGGTCGGGTCGGTTGTGGCAGGGGCAGGGGGGCCAGATCCGTACGTCGCCGAGGCCGGTGGGCTGCTGCAGGCCCTCCCACACGAGGTCACGGGAGAGCCGCCACACCGTCACGGTCCCGGTCGGGGCGCGTAGGTCGAGGATGAGAGCGAACGGGTCCGCGGTGTCGTAGCCGAACCGAAGCGGCAGACCGAACGGCCGAGCGTTCCCGATGGTGAGACCGGCGTCCAGGTCGAGCCAGGTGGAATCACCCGGCTGGTGATGGTGCTCGGGATGGTGACGGTACGGGGGCAGAAGGTGCATGGTGGTTCCCGGGGATGTGCTGACTGGGCGTCGAGTGGTCGTGCGCGAGGGCGTCAGCCGTGGGTGGCGGTGAGATGTTCGGCCAGGACCCATACCTGGGTCTCATGAGTGCGGATCACCTGGGAGACCAGAAGGTCCGCGGTGCCGTGATCGCCGAGGGAGAGGGCCGTGATGTCCGCGACGGCCTCGCGGGCCTGGGCGAGGATCGTCGCGTGGGCGTCAAGGAGGCGGGAGACCATCGCGGGGAGGGTCTCGGTGCCGTCCGGCGGGCGCGGTATGCCGGTGATCTCGGCCGCGTGGCGCGGATCGCCCACGGCCACACCGCCCAGACTCCGGACGCGTTCGGCCAAGACGTCCACTAGGGCCAGCTGCTGGGTGGCATGCTGGCCGCACAGCGGGTGCAGGCCGGTGAAGGCCGGGCCGTGGGCACCCCACTGGAGCTTCTTGTACAGGAAGTACAGGAACTGGGTGTCCGCCAGGATGCGGTTGAGCCGCCTGCTCGAATACGTCCGGGCCTCACGGGACACGCCCAGCGGCAGCCGGACGACGCTCCCGAACGCCTGGACCTGCCGGCCGGGCGGGCGCATGTAGTGAGGGAGCGGCTGAGTCTCAGCACACACAGGTGACTCCTTCGGGCACGCCGCGCGCTGGGCTACGGCGTGGGAACAACATGAGGGCCGAGCCGACACTGCGGCGGCCGGACCGGAGGGGCCTGCGCCTGTGCTCACCACAGGAACTGGTCGGCCAGGTGCAGTAGCGCCGCGGTTCCCCTCACGGGATCGGTCCCGCTGCGCCGGGCTCGCGCGGGGTGGGTGTGCCTGGTCCCGTCGTGCGGGTTCCGGGTCGTGCCGGGAGCCGGGTGCTGGCAGCCGTGGCACAGGCGCAGGCCGTGGCCGGTGGGGTCCACCACGGTGGCCCAGCCGGGGCAGGTGCGGGCCGCGGTCAGGTCCAGACGGAAACCGGGACGGTTGGTGGCGCTCGCAGGGTCACGGCCTTCGGTGCCGGGGAGCCGCTCTGGGACTCCAGCGCCTCGACGCACTCCAGCAACCGGACCACCTCAACGAGCGCCAGCTGCGCCCGGGGGCTCTGGGGCCCGGTGGCAGTTGCGTGCTGGAACGCCCCGCACGCGGTGAAGTGCAGGTGCAGTGTCCACGGGCCCCGTGCCGCCCGCATCAAACCTGCAGCCCGGTCTGCCGTCACGTTCCAGCCGTACAGCCGGGCCGTGGCCTTCAGGTAGAACGTGTCATCTCCCATGGCGCGCCCCCGGAGCGGGTGGAAGCAGGCTGGAGCCTGCGTAGAGGCTGGGGTCGTCGCACGGGGGTGGGCCTGGTGACGGGTCGCGGTCACTGCGGGAAATCTCCACTGTTCGACGGATGCCGCTGGCGCCCGGGAAAGCGTCTGCGCGGAATGGCCGGTGGGCGGGTGCGTCCCGGCCAGGAGATACTGGTCCGGGCCGTACCCACCCACCTGGCCCTGGGGGAAGGCGGTTCGTGCGGGTACCGGGGTGGTCCCGGCGCGCCGATGCGCTGGTTCAGATGTGGGCGAAGGCGCTGGTGGGGATGACCTGGCGGAACAGGTCGCGCTCCAGGGCGATGCCGTCGTCCAGAGGCAGGGCGAGGCCGTCGAGGATGGCGCGCTTGGCGGCGAACAGGGCGGGGGCGGGGTTGCGGGTCAGCTGCGCGGCCCAGTCCTCGGCGAGCTGGGCGAAGGCCTCGGTGGGCAGGACCGCGTTGAGGATGCCCATGCGGTGGGCCTCCTCCGCGCCGATGATCCGGCCGGTCAGGATCAGGTCGGCGGCCGGTCCCTTGCCGATCAGGCGGGGCAGGCGCTGCGTGCCGCCACCGCCCGGGATGATGCCGTTGCGGATCTCGGGCTGGGAGAAGTGCGAACGCGCGGAGGCGATCCGCAGGGTGGAGGCCAGCGCGGTCTCCAGGCCGCCGCCCCAGGCCTGCCCGTCGATCGCGGCCACCACCGGCTGCGGGATCGACTCCAGCAGACCCAACGCCCGCGGCCAGGCCCGCCCGGCCTCCGGGGTCAGGGTGCCCGCCGCGGCACGGCGCAGGATGTCCAGGTCCGCGTGCTTGATGAAGATCCCGTCGATCCCACCCTTGAGCATGACCACACTGACCTCGTCGGTGCGCCCGGCGATGTCCTGCAGATGCCCGGCCAGCTCGTCCAGGGAGTCCAGGTCCATCTGGTTGTCCGGCACCCGCCCGAACGTCAGCACCGCGATCTTGTTACGCGTCTCAACCGTCCAGTTACCCATGACGACACACACCTTTCCTGCACAACGAACACGGAGGGGAACCGCGGGTACGCCGCCGGGCCGCAACGAGGGCCGCTTGCGCACCACGCGCCGCCGCAGCAGCGGCCCCACGGGCGGCACAGGGCCGACCTGAGGCGCGCATCCGGCGACAGAAATGAATATTTCGTCTCACTCGGGCGGATGTCAAGCCAGACCGCGATCACGCCCACGCAGCAGACGCCGGACCGGGGTCGGACCAGCGCAGAAACGCCTTGTGAACTGCGGTGATTACGGCAGAGTCCACCATTGAGGCAGAGTTCACCGGGCCCCTTTCGGGAGAGTTCATCGCGCCCCGCCCTTGACAGGAAGGGAATACAGGCCAGAACATCCATTCCCATGGTTGAGATCGACGAGTCGGGTCCCCGCCGACGCGTGCTGGACGCGGCGCACGCCGTCTTCGCCGCCCGCACCTTCGAGGGCGCCCAGATGCCCCTGATCGCGGAGCGGGCGAAGGCCGGCATGGCCACGGTCTACCGCTACTTCCCCAGCAAGACCGTGCTCGGCAACGCCGCCTACCGCGACGCCCGCGGTGACCTGGTCGCCCGCCTCAAGCACCTCCAGGAGCGCTCCTACCCGTCCCGCGAGCAGGAGTTCGCCCACATCTGGCGGTGCTACACCGCGTTCGCCACCGAGCGCCCCGCCGCCCTGGAATTCATCAGCCGGCCCAACGCCACCTTCCTCGACGCCCAGAGCCTGGCCCTGCAGGACGAGTGCCACACCCTGGGCAAGGACTTCATCCGCCGCGGACAGGCCACCGGGGCCATCCGCCCCGGTCGGCCCCGCACCCTGATCATGATGGCCCACGGCGCCTTCACCGGCTGGCTGCGCCACACCCCGCCCTGCACTCCCGGCAGCCTGCCTCCCGGATCGGATCAGGCCCGCGATGCCGTCTGGGCGCTCCTCGCACGCCCCTCGGGTCCTGGCCCGAACGACGAGGGGTCGGCGACTGGGTCGCGGTCGGGCCCGCGCCGAGGGACGGCTGCAGGGATGGTTTGACGAACCGCCCGACTGCAGGGAATATTCATTACCATGTCCGAAGCTTCAGACGTTCGCCGACGCATTCTCAACGGCGCCTACGCCGCGTTCTGCCTGCGCACCTACGCCGGCGCGCAGATGCCCTTCATCGCCGAACTGGCCAAGGCCGGAACCGGCAGCATCTACCGCTACTTCCCCGGCAAGGAAGAACTCGGCAACGCCGCGTACCAGGACGCGATCACCGACCTCCTCGCCCGACAGCGGAAGATCCACGCCGCCCGCCACCCTTCCATCCGGGCCGAGTTCGCCCAGGCCTGGCAGGGCTACGCCGACTTCGCCAGCGAGCGCACCGCCGCCTTCCACTTCCTGTCCCAGGACAACAGCGCCTTCCTCAACGACGACAACCAGGCCCTGCAGCGCGCGATATACGCACTGGGCGCCGACTTCATCCAACGCGGCCAGGACGCGGGCAGGATCCGGCCCGGTGACCCCGGACAACTCCTCGCCCTCACCAACGGCGCCTTCTTCCGCTGGGCCGGCCACGCCTACCCCACCCCGGTCAACGACCTCCCCCAAAGCGACCGCGAAACCGCCGAAGACGCCTGCTGGCACATCCTGCAGGCATAGACAAGCCAACACCCCAGCAGGCATCCGGTAAGGTCACCTTGCGGCCCGCGACCCGAGCGACCGGGCTCCGGAACCGCCGTTCTGATAGCCGCGCCCGGGGCGGTTCTGAAAGAGTGGGCTGACCTCTTCCGTTTGGAGGGGGAGCGCGTGTCGCGGGGCCGGGGCCCGTCACCTTGTGGTGTCGGTGGGCCGCCCGCGCCGCGCTCGTCAGGTTCCGGCGGGCTGCCTCAGCGCTGGGACCACTCGTAGTCCTCGTCGTCGAACACGTCCCCGACCGCGTCGTCGTCCGGCCCGTCCAGCAGACCGGTCTAGTAGATTGTCGCGGCTTATTTTCGCTGTGTGGTTGGGTAGAGGTGACGTAGTTTCACGCAGGCGTCCTCGGTGGTGAAGTGCCAGTCGACTTGGCGCTGGTTGCGGTTGGTGTGTTGCTGGCAGGCGGCGAGTTCGGTGTTGAGCACAGTGAGGTCGTCGATGCGTCGGTCCAGGCGCTGGCGGGTGAGCGCGGACAGTTCGATCTCGGCGATGTTGAGCCAGGAGCCGTTTTTGGGGTGTGGTGGATCTCAAGCGCTGGGCGAGACGCGAAGGCCTTCCCCGGCTCGAACGCCTCGTAGAGCGAGGCGGTGGAGTGGGTGTTGAGGTTGTCCATCACCAGCACGACCGTGGCGGCGTCGGGATAGTCCACGGTCAGCAGCTGCTCGACCTGCTGTGCCCAGTCGACCCTGGTCCGGCGGGGCCGGGCGTCCACGCGCCGCCATCCGCGCAGCGGCTCGACCCAGCAGAAGATCGAACAGGTTCCCGAGCGGACGTACTCGTTGTCCTCGCACCGGTCACGGCCCGGCAGTGTGGGAAGCGGATCACGAACCTGGCCGAGCAGTTGGTACGGCTTCTCGTCCATGCACACCACCGGGCGCGCCGGATCGAAGGGGCGGCGGTAGACCGCCAGGACGTCCTCCATCGCCGCGGCGAAGGCCGCGTTCGCGGCCGGCGGGATGGCCCAGCACTTCTTCACGTGAGGACGCAGTTTCGTTTTTTAACACCCGGCCGATCGTGGAGTGGTCCAGATCCGGGATGTCCCAGGTCAGCGCGACGTGCTTCTCCAGCAGACGCAGCGACCAGCGGGCATGTCCCTTGGGCGGCGTCGAGCACGCCAGCGCGATCAGCCGCGCCTCGACCTCGCCGGTCACCGCGGAGGGCACCGGCGGGAACGCCCGTTCCTTGCGGCCGACCGTGGCCCACACATCGCCACCGGTCTCCGCGTACCGCTTCGAGATCAGGCGGACCGAATCGCACGAGACGCCGACCCGGTCCGCGATCACCGCCCGCGGAGCGACCTCGCCGACCGACGTGTCCAACGCGAGCAGCACCCGCACCCGCCTGATCATCGACGCGCCGCGAACCCAAAGCTCACTTGGGGCTGTGGTGGCTGGTGACACCTTCGTTAACGGCACCCCTCTAGTGCTGGATTCCGCTTTCGGTGGGTGTGACTCCAACTTCCCCGCCGACACACCACTACGCGACCTCGTGCGGATCGCCAAGATCCGCTGGCGCATCGAACACGACTACCGCGAACTCAAGGACGGCCTCGGCCTGGACCACTTCGAGGGCCGCAACTTCGCCGGCTGGCACCGCCACACCACCCTCGCCTCCCTCGCCCAGGCCTTCTGCACCCTCCTGCGACTCGACCCAAAAGCCCCTGCGCCGGCCTGACTGACCCTCTACGCGGTCCTCCGGGCACTGCAAGCCCTCCTGGCCACCTGGACCGGCGCCTGCTCGATATGCAGCCAACCCGCACCCACCCCCGAACCACACACCAGAACCTAACAAATCCCTACTAGTGGCCGCCCCGCCGACGCATCCGGGGCGGCCACCGGGGTCGCCGCAGGCGATGCAAGGGGGGTCGCCGCGGCGGATGCGGTCCCCGGACTGGTCAGCGGGACCGCGTCATTCAACGCTGCGCCGAACGCCCCGGTGCCGCAAGCCGGCCAGCCCAGCCCACGGCGGGAGAAAACCGGCCCGCTAGGCGTCGGCGGGGCGGCGGCTGAACCAGCCCTGACCGGCGAGGAGGGCGAGTGCCGCGTCCGAAGCCCGGTAACGGGAGCCGGGCGAGGTGTTCTTGTTCGGCCTCAATCCAGGCCCGCTCGGACGCGGCCAGCGCCTCTGCGGGGTCCTGGTTGTCGCACCCGTGGAGGGTGCCGCGGTACTTGGCCATGGTGGTCGCGTAGTAGGCGCGCAGTTCGCCTTCGGCGGCCTGGTAGGCGGCCTCAAGGTCGTCGGTGCTCACGTGCCGGATCCTACGGACTACTCCTGGTCGCCACTGGCAGGCTCGCCGCCGTCCGGCACGCCCCGCGCTCGCTGCAGTGCGGACCACGCGCGGCGGGACGTCTCGGTCAGTTCGTGCAGTCGGGCGCGCTGCTGTGCGGTCCAGGCGCGCATGCTGGGATCGCCCGCCGCCTCGTGGGCCACCTGTACCTGGCCGAGGTAGTCCCGCACCGCCTCCTCGGCGGCGCGATGGGCCGCGATCAGCTCAGGGATCGACGGCACCATTCGTCCCAGTCCTGGTGTGCCCGGGACAGTTCCTCGGCCGCTTTCCGTGCTGTCTCGCCCAGTCGGTGCAGGTGGGCCCGCTCGTCCAGGGTCCACTGAGCGGCCGGGCGGCCGGCCATTGCGGCCGCGTAGGTGACCAGCTTCCTGGTCGGCCAGCAGGTGGTCGGCCTGCAGATCCTCCAACGACGCCATATCCGCAGGGTACGGCCCCGTCGGTGCACTCCGGGCCGGATGGGTGCCTGCCGCAGTGGGTCCGGGGCTCGCCCCGACGCCGTTGCCGTGCGGGAGGAGCCCCGGACGGGCCAGCCGCAGCGGCCCAGGGGGCGGACGGTTGTCGTTGGGGGGAACAGCCGTCCTGCTCTCACCGTGCGCCCTGGGGGTGCACGCCGAGGAGGAGGCGCGCCGAACGCATCCAGGTGAAAGTGAGACCGCCCCGCCTGCGGAGGGTGCGGGGCGGTCACCGTCTCTGCCAGGTCGCGGGAATGACGGAGCGCGGCACAGCGGACGACGCGGCGGTGCGTGAGGTTCCCGAGCGCGACCGCCTCCCTTCCACGATCGCCCGGACGGCGCAGCCCGGCAACCTGGGAAGCTCCCAGGCCGGGGCCTGCTGCAGCACGGACCCCGAGCCACAGGGATGCCCCGGCCGCTCGCGCTCGCCCTGCCCCGCCCAAGGAAAGGGGCATCGCCCCGGCAACGAGGCGGCCGCGCGCCAAGGACGCTTCGGATATCCACAACCTGTGCACAAAGATGTTGATAACGGCTATTTCGGGCATTCGGTGTGCGGATGCCGCAGGATCGATGCATCCGACCCTCGGCAAGCAGACGTTCCAGCGCTCGAACGCCGGCGCACTCCGCTGCAGCGCGCTCCTGCCCCGGCGCGCCACAACCTCCCACGCCGCGCCGCCGTTGACCCCGATATGCATGCCGAGAACCGCGCAGATCCATCCATGATCTTGCAGGGTATCCCCGGCTTCAGTCGGGGAGGGAATGGATCCTTGGCGCGGAGCCGTGAAGCGGCGGAGATGCTTGCGCCACTGTCTGTGACGGTTGCTCACGTTCTGTAGTATGATCCTGTTGTCGACCTTGCAGGGGGTGGGCCGGGTGATCCGTGCGTACAAGTTCCTCATGCGGCTCTACCTTCCTTTTGGGTTCGTCCCAGCCATTCGTAGGGTTGTGGCACCCAGGGGAACCGGGTGTGGCTTTCATGCGGCTGCCGTCCGTGGCTCTGTGGGCTTGGCCGCCCGGTTCCCCACGACGACTCGGCCGCCGATTGGGAAGTGCGAGAAGGTCGCTGTGTAGAGCAATGCCGGCGAGGTCGTCCGTGGTACGCAAGACAGGAACGACCTGATGGAGAGCGATGAGCCGGATATGGGCGGGGACCGACTGCGGCAAGACCCACCACCACACGCTGGTTCTGGACGTCGAGGGCAACACGCTGCTGTCGCGGCGGGTGGCGAACGACGAGCCGGAGCTTCTCCAGCTGGTCGCCGACGTCCTGGACCTTGCCGACGGTGGCGCGGTGACCTGGGCGATGGACATGACCGGCGGTGAAACCGGCCTGCTGATCAACCTCCTGGCCAACCACGGCCAGGAGCTCCTCTACATCCCCGGCGTCGCGGTCAACCGCGCCGCAGACAGCTACCGAGGCCAGGGCAAGACCGACGCCCGCGACGCCCACGTGATCGCCGACCAGGCCAGGATGCGGCGCGACCTGCTTCCCGTCCGCCTCGACGACGAGGGCATCATCGAACTGCGGCTGCTGACCGAGCACCGTGCAGACCTTGTCGGCGAGCGCACCCGCGTCACCAATCGGCTCCGTGCCCTGCTGACCAGCATGTTCCCGGCGTTGGAACGGACCTTGGACCTCGGCAACGCCGGCCCGCTGCGGCTTCTGACCGGCTACCAGACACCAGCGGCCATTCGCCGATCCGGCACCAAGCGGCTGACGACCTGGCTCCGCAACCGCAAGGTCTACGGCGCGGAGGCGCTGGCCGCCAAGACTGTCGAAGCGGCTGAGCGGCAGCACACCGCCGTCGCCGGAGAGAAAGCCATCGCCCAGATGGTCCACACCCTGGCCGAGGAGGTGATCGCCCTCAACGAGAAGATCGCGGAGACCGACAAGCTCGTCGAGGGACGGTTTCGGGAGCACGAACTCGCGGAGGTGATCACCTCGATGCCGGGCGTCGGCTCCACCCTCGGAGCGGAGTTCCTCGCCGCAATAGGCGGCAGCCTGGCCGCTTTCCCCACTGCGGATCGCCTTGCGGCCTTCGCCGGAGTCACCCCGGCCCCGAAGGACTCCGGCAAGGTCAGCGGCAACCTCCATCGCCCCCAGCGATACCACCGGGGCCTCCAGCGGGTCTTCTACACCTCCGCGCTCATCAGCATCCAGCGCGACCCAAACTCCCGCACCTACTACGACCGCAAGAGGGCCGAAGGCAAGCGGCACGTCCAGGCAGTCCTCGCACTCGCACGCCGCCGCGTGAACGTCCTCTGGGCACTCATTCGTGACGGACGGTGCTACCAAATCGCACCTCCTGTCACCGAAGCGGCTTGACATCAGCATTGGGAAGCCCACCGTGGGCCAGACGCAAGCGCTTGCCGAGATGCTGCGTGACCACTGCTCTCTCTATAACGGGGCCCTTCAGGAGCGGCGCGACGCCTACCGGCACGCATCGAAGACGAGCGTCAAGTACGGGATGCAGTCGGCGCAGCTCAAGGAGATCCGGGCGTTCGACCCGGAGCGTCAGGGCCGGTGGTCGTTCTCCTCGCAGCAGGCGACGCTTCGCCGGTTGGACAAGGCGTTCGCGGCGTTCTTCCGCCGGGTCAAGTCCGGTGAGACGCCCGGCTACCCGCGGTTCCGGGGCGTGAACTGGTTCGACACGGTGGACTTCCCCAAGGACGGCGACGGCTGCCGCTGGGACTCCACCCCGCACGACCCCGTCACCCGGGTCCGGTTCCAGGGCATCGGGCACGTCAAGGTCAACCAGCACCGGGCCGTGGTCGGCAAGGTCAAAACGGTCTCGGTCAAGCGCGAGGGCCGCAAGTGGTTCGTCGTGCTGACCGCCGAGCAGTCGCGGCCCGAACCGCTGCCCGCGACCGGGGCCGTGGTCGGGATCGACATGGGTATAGCCAACTTCCTCGCCGACTCGGGCGGCGAGTTCGTGCCCAACCCGCGCCACGCCCGTAAGGCCGCCGCGAAGCTCCAAGCAGCACAGCGGGCCCTGGCCCGGTTCCCGCGTGTGCGCCGGGACAAGCGCACCGGCAACCACCAGCGAGCCGTTCAGCGCGTTGCCGACCTGCACCGCAAGGTCCGGCGTCAGCGTCTGGACCACGCCCACAAGACCGCCCTCGCCCTGGTTCGCGAGCACGACTTCATCGCGCACGAGGATCTCAAGATCCGCAACATGGTCAAGGCCCCCGCGCCCAAGCCCGTCCAGCCGGGCACCTTCCCGCGCAAGGGGGCGGCGGCCAAAGCCGGACTGAACAAGTCGATCAACGATGCCGGTTGGGGGGTGTTCCTGACGATCCTGCGCGCCAAGGCTGAAAGCGCCGGTCGGGAAGTGATCGCCGTGGACCCCCGCAACACCTCCCGGCGGTGCCCCGCATGCGGGCACACCGCCAAGGAGAACCGGCCCACCCAGGAGAGGTTCCACTGCCGGTCCTGCGGCCACACCGCGCACGCCGACACAGTGGGAGCCACCAACGTTCTACGGGCCGGGCTGGTCCGTCGCGACGCCCGGAAGGGTTAGCGAGAAGCCCCCGGCATCAGCCGGGGGAGGAGTCACAGGGGCATCAACACCCTGCCCCGGGGACAGCCCGGGTACCGGTCTCGAGCAACCGCACGAGACGGGGAAGTCGCTCTCCCGTGCGCGTCCGGCGCTTGGGGAACCGCAACGACCAGGGGGCCAGCCGCTGGCCCGGCCGGTGCGTGTCTGATCCGTCCCGTGTACTTGCCGCGTCAGCCTAGCCGACTTGCTCGGCATCAGGACGGCTGCCACACCCGGACCCAGTCGACGAGCATCGTGCCCGGAACCGGGGATGACGCGCTGGTGTTGTCCAGGATCAGGTACTGCGGTGAGCCCGCGTTCTGGAACGGCTCCGAGCCCACCTGGACACCGTCGTAGTAGAAGGTCACAACCTGGGCGGTCGAGTCCCAGTAGGCGCCGTAAGTGTGCCATCCGGGGCTGAGAGCAGTACACCCGCCCGGACCGCCGGCGTTGTCGTGCACGTGGTAGCACAGCTGCCCCCCGAGCCCCTCCATGGCGTCGATCTCGCCGTCAGCAGGCCAGTTCTGACCGTCTGACCAGAAGGCGGGCCAGTTGTCCACGGAGGTCGTGCCGGGGGTGTAGATGCGCGCCTCCATGACAGCCGGGCCGGTGAACTCGTAGCCGCCGGAGGGACGCCCGTCATGGGGATTGGTGGAGACGAGCGCTCCGTAGTTGGAGGTGAGAGCGAGGTTGAGGTTGCCACCGGACACGGTTACGTTCGTCGAGTTGTAGCGCTGGGTCTCATTGCTGTTGACGGGGCCGGACACGGTGGAGCCGAACCAGCCGGGACGCCACACAGTGGTGTTGAGGCTGGAGGCGTTGAACTCGTCGTCGAAGGAGAGGGCCCAATTGCCGCTGACCCCGGTCGGCCCAGAGGGGGAACCGGTAGGGGAGCTGGAGACGGGTGGGAACTGGCTGGGACTCGCGGTGGCGGAGGCCGTCTGGCTGGCCGAGGCGCTGGTCGAGGTCGGGCTCGACGGCGCGCTAGAGGTCGGCGTGGAGGTCGGCGGCGCTGAGGTCTGGCTCGGGGCGCTCGGCGACTGTGATGCGCTACTGGTGGGGCTCGGCGGCGGAGTTCCGGTCGGACTCGGGGACGGCGAAGCCGTCACACCCGGCCCGGGGACGACATCGAGTGTCTGTGCGGGCAGCTGATGCCAGGTGGAGCCAATCTGGACGGACCCGAATTCCTGGTACTGCCCTGCAGGCAGTGCCCGCTGCGATGAGGTGTAGGTGTACCCAGACGGACAGATCACAGCACTGTGCGAGCCGGGGAAGTCGTCGTTCGCGCCGGTTGCGCTGCGCACAGCCACGGTGATCCTGGAGACCGAGATGCACCGATTGGCGCGCACTCGCAAAACCGCGCTCGCAGGAACACCAGCGGTCATGACGGTCGGAGTGAGCGATTCCACCGCGACCCCAGGTGAGCGGGAGAACGAGGCTGCCTGTGACGGAAGTGCTGCCGCGAGCACGACGGGCAGGGTAGCAATGCAAACGGCGAACAGCTTCTTCAAGTCGTACTGCCTCACTCTCCGGTTGGCGAAGGGTCGGGCTGACCCACGCCAGGGCCAGCGAGGCTAGCCGGGAGGACATGAAGCATCCGAGCCCTTCGAGCAGCGGATCGGGCAAGCAAGGGCACCCCCACGCAAGATCGACGTACCCGCCCTCCGCGACATGAGGCACCCGCCGGACAGTGACGTCCCTTGAGGTGGTGTAAAGGCCGTGGGCGGACGGCCCTCGGCCTGGATCTGGACGATCCCGGGTTCGACCACACCGTGTTGTGCGAGTTCCGGGCCCGGCTGACCGAAGGGGACGCGGCCGGCCGGCTGCTGCAGGTGATGCTGAACCGGCTGGTCGAGGCCGGGCTACTCAAGTCCGGCGGCCGCCAGCGCACCGACGCCACCCACGTGCTCGCCGCCGTCCGCTAGCTCAGCCCCCTGGAGCAGGCTGGCGAGAGCCTGCGAGCCGCACTGGAGCAGCTCGCGGTGCACGCACCTGACTGGCTGCTGGGGCTGGTGGAGCCGGAGTGGGACAAGCGCTGTGGGCGCCGGACCTTCGGCCGGGATGGGCAGAAGCTGTTGGCCGCGCTGTGGGCCCCCGACGCCCCGCCCCGGCTGCGTGTGTTGCCGCAGGTGGAGATCCTGCGCTGGGTGTGGGTGCACCAGTATTACTGGGACGTGCGCGGGAAGCTGCGCTGGCGCGACGGCCACGCCCTGCCGCCCGCGAGCTTGCGCTTCGACTCGCCGTACGACACGGACGCGCACTTCGGCCTCGCTCTCGCCGTGCTCGCGGGTGGACACGATGGCGCGGATACCCTTGTTCGTGCCGGGCGCGAACAGGGCCAACAGGAGCCGGCGTTGGAGAGTGGCCCGGTCGATGCGCTCGTAGGCGGCAACCGAGGAGAGCTCGTCGGTGAACCGGGTGAGGAAGTCGGCGTTCTTCAGCCCGTCCAGCAGGTCGAGGACGCCCCAGCGGCGGATCACCTCGTCCTTGAGCGCCTGCAGGCCGGTCGGCTCCAGTAGCTGCACCAGCTTCGGCACGGTGATCCACGGGTCACCGTGCCGTGTGGTGACCTTCTCTTCGCCTGCCGAGCCGTCCGCCAGGGCCATCGACAGGCGGTCCAGGCCGGCGGTTATCCGCTTCTTCAAGTCCGTGATGAACTCCTGCGGGTCCATCGGCCGGCGGATCGCCGCGTAGTGCACTGTGCGGGCGGCCTCGAAGTCGCCGGGCAGGTCGTCCTCCGGGTTGCGCCAGCGCGCCGCGCCCTCGATGGAGATCTCGCGGCGCCGGATCGCGTCCCGCAGCGCCACCAGCACGCACAGCTCGTACGGGATCCGCTCGATCCTCCCCCTCTCGTCCATCACCGCCTCGCGCCAGTCCTTGCGGACCACGCCGTCCATCGGTACCGCGTCGCTGGCGTCGTAGAAGCGGGTCTTGCCGTCCACCGTCGCGTACTTCTCCAGCAGCGCCAGGGCGTCCATCATCGGACGGTAGGCAGTGTTGTTGCTACGGAAGCCCAGTGTCTTCAGCAGCGGCGGCAGCATCTGCCGGTAGTAGCTGCTGTATGAGCTCCGCAGGGTGGTGCGGACCTTGGCCTTGAAGACCTTCTCGTTCGCCTTCGCCTCGGCCACCAGATCCCACAGCGTCTTCTCGCCGACCACCGGGTACAGGGCACGTCGCACGGTCTCGTCCGGCTTGCCGATTGCCGTGTCCAGCGCATCGGTGATCTCCGCCTGCCGTACGGAGCACAGCGCGGCCAGCAGGGTGGCCCGCGCGTCCTCGGCGGTGTCGCGGAAGTCCGAGGGGTACATCTTGATCGCCCGGGCCCGCCACGCGGCAAGCCACTTCTCCGAGCTGTCCGCGAACAGCCCCTCGGGCAGGGCGAACATGCGTGCCGAGTTCAACTTGGTGATCTCCGCCAGCAGCGACTCCAGCCCCACCGACCCCGGATCCTGCTTCAGGTCCGCCAGCAGCGCGGTCCCCGCCTCATTGCCCGCGGCCACCAGCGCCAGCAGTCCGGACGCGCACACCTCGCCCAGCCGCTCGACGGTCCGCGCGCAGAATGCCTTCTCCGCCCGGGCCCGGGCCGAGGTGATGATCCGGTCGATCCGGCCCGGCGGCTCGATCCGGTCCACCCGGCACTGCACCAGCACGGCCGCCCGCAACTGGTCCTCCACCAGCTCGACCGGGCAGACCTCCTGCGCCAGCCATCCAGTCAGCCGTTCCTCGTCTGCCCGCGTCGACGGGCGGAAGCCCTACGCCTCGCGGATCTGTGCACGGTGGTACTCGGCCGTCCGGCCGGTGAGCGAGTACCCCGCGAAGTCCCCGGCCAGCACCTTCACCAGTACGGCGACGTACTCCACCGCCTCCTGCGGGATCTCCTCAATCGACTCCGGGAACCGGCCCTCCAGCTCGAAGAACTTCAGCACCAGGGAGAATCCCAACCGCGTCGGCCCGGTCTTGTTCGCCACCAGGTCCCAGTCGCCGTCAACCAGCGTCCAGCACGCCACCACGTCTTCCGGCGACCACTCCTGCCGCACGTCCCAGCCCTCTCGCCCCAGTCCACGAAATCACCCGACCGGCTCAACGAAGCTTCTGGCTCCAGGGCAATGGCCGACATCACGAACGGTGGACACAGGCATGGGCTACTTTGCGGGGCGCGCGGCCGGTCTTTAAAGCCCCTGCCCAGCGTAAAGCATCTGCTGTACGCTCGTCGGTATGGCAAAGAGTGTGACCATCCGCGTACCCGAAGGGGTGCATGCCCTCCTGCAGGCGCGCGCCGAAGCCGACGGCACGACCGTCACCGCCCTGCTGACCGACGCCGCCCTGCGCGACCCGCGCCTGTCCGACCCGTCCTCCCTGATCCGCGCCGCTCAGTGGGCCCGGGACCACGCCGACGAGTTCGCCGAGTTCTTCCCTGACGAGGAGCCGGCGTCGGCCGCGAACGCCGCCTGATGGAGCTCCTCATCGACCTGGCGTGGCTCCTGGAGCGCCAGGCCCTGGTGATGCCGCAGCACCTGGACGTGTCCGACTACTCGGTGCTAGCCGCCGCGGTGCAACGGCACCGTGTCAACACGCCGCGCATCGGCTACGAGCCGGACAACGCCTGGCGAGCCGCCGCCCTCCTGGTAACCATCGCGCGCGAAGAACCCCTGCCCGCCCGCAACAGCTTCTACGCCGCCCTCATCGCCATCGGATACATGGCCGATGCGGGCGAGGGGATCGACCCGCCTTACGGCGCGCTGCCCGACCTGGTAACGAAAATCCGCACCTACAAGGCCGACGTGTACAGCGCGGCGGAGCAACTGCGCTCCTGGCGAGTTTGAGTGGTCAGCGTCCGGGCGCGAGGACGGCGCCCAGCAGGACGCTGCTGATTGAGGAATTGACCTCGGATCACCGCACGCTGCGGCAGGGGATGAGCGACGGTGCGCTCACTTCGGAGCGCTCCTGCGCCGGGCACTTCCTGCGGATTCGATAGCAGGCCAATGAGTCGGCGGGCCGAGTGGATTGGATGATCTCCAGCCAGGCCCGTCCGGCCGGCACTACCGCCGGGTTGGCCCGGTGGCCGCTCCGCTTCCCGTTGACCCACCCTGGGTGCTCACCGCCGAGAACAACCGGGCCCCCGACTACCGCGAGGCGCTGGCCTGCTGGTCTGAGCAGGGCAGAGCTCCTGAGCCTGGCCTCGTCACGCCTCACTGGGGGGATTGACGTTGAAACGAGTACAAGAGAAGTCGGCTGCGGTGACGCCCACCACGCCTATCGAGTACGATTCCGCGATCGCGGCTGTGTACCAGGCGCTGCTTCCTCCGAGCGGAGGGAAAGCGGTGCAGACACCGCGCTTCCTACGGTGCTCCCGGCCGGCAGACTCGGCAACTCGGCGCGGACCAGAACACAGCGCTGCTGTTGTCCGCCGAGCCTGGGAGCCGCGGGCCGGACGCGTCCTCCGTCGAGTTGCGGTCGTCGGGAAGGTGAGACAGACGATGTTGGCACGGACGAAGACGCGATGCAGCATGGGCGGGATCCGTGACTCCTCCCCCGGATAAATCCGGGGGAGGAGTCACCACGACTGTCCTGCGAAGAAGGACTTGGAAGGGGATCCTGCTTGGGCAAGTTCGGGCATATTTCGGACTGACGGGTCGGTCCGCGCTGCGTTAGGACGCTCCTGATCGGTGCCCGGCCGGTTGTGTCGTCACAGCGGAGCGAGCTCACACCGCGACCCAAGAGTGCCCGTTATGCAGCACCGGAGGGCAGGCATCGGGCGGGACACGGAGGGAAGCTCTCGGCCTCGGCGCGTCGCAGCCCGTTGATCGGGCGGTCGCGGACCGGTGTAGGCCCGTTCGCTTGACGAGGAGTCCGTCATGGGTGAAACCCCAATGTCGCATCGCTCACGGTCAGCCTCGGGCTTCGGAGTTGGGACCCCCTGGGGTGCGCAGGCGCGATCACCCTCCGGGCGGCTTCCATCGAAGGTCCGTTTCCTCAACCGGCGCACTGTTCGCCTTCTGGCGTCGACGGCAGGGCGTCGGCCCCGGCCGACTGCCGAAGGAATGCGACGGCTCCCCCGACAGCAACAGCCTCGCGGCTCCCATAGCGGCGGGACATCACCAGTCGAGTCGAACGGCACCCGTAGCATGCAGAAACGGGCGGCTTGGTTCCGAACCCTGTGGGCCCTGGGCAAGGACACCGTCAACAGCTGCCTCGGATTCCGGGTGATCGGACTCGCTGCCGAGGCTGTCAACGGCCATTGAGATGCCCAGGTGGGCGGTCTTCGGGTGTCCAGGCTGGTGGCCATCAGAAATCCATGCCTGTGGCCAGTGGTGTTCCTGGGGGTGGGGGTCAGTTCAAGGGGACCACTCCCTTGCCGGCGAGGGCCTCGGCGAGGCGATGCGAGTCGCCGGATGTCTGGACCAGGTGAGCGTGGTGCATGAGCCGATCGGTGCTGGCCCCGGCGAGGGTCTTGGGCATGATCGTGTCGAAGCCGGACGGGTGGATGTTGCTGGTCACCGCGATCGAGCGGCGCTCGTAGGCGGCGTCGATGATCCGGTAGAACGCCTCGGCGGCATCCTCGCCGACCGGCAATAGGCCAATATCATCAACGACGATGAGGTCGGCCCGGCAGATCCGCGCGACGGTCCGAGCGGTCGACCCGTCGACCTTCGACTTGCCGATCGCGGCGGCCAAGGTCTCCAGGGTGAACCACGACACCCGCAGGTCCTTCTCGATCGCGGCCTGCGCCAGACCCTCCGTGAAGTGCGACTTCCCGGTCCCCGACGGGCCGGCGATCACCAGATTCTCCGCCCGGCCGATCCACTCCAGGGTGACCAGCGAGTTCTGGGTCGGCTCGGGGATCGTGGAGTCCTCGGCCCGCCAGGACGCCAGGGTCTTGCCGGTCGGGAAGTTCGCCGCGTGCCGGCGAAGGCGGCGGGTGGCCGCGTCGCGGCCGGTGACCTCCTCGGAGATCAGCAGCCGCAGCACCTCGGCGGGATCCCAGCGTTGCGCCCGGGCGGTGGCCAGCACGTCGGGTGCCGCCTTGCGCATGTAGGGCAGGCGCATCCGGCGCATCAGCTTGTCGAGTTCCTCGGGGATCGCCGGCGGGTGGGGAAAGCTCATGATGAACGTGCCGTTCTCGTGTGTTGACGTGCGGTCAGGATCGGTGCCGGGACGGAGTGCGGTGGTTCAGCGGCCCAGGGCCTGCCAGCCGATCGTGCCGTTCTGGACGGAGTGGGCCTCATCGGCGCGGACGACCTGCGCGGCGGGCTTGTTGGCGGCGATGTGCTCCAGGATGGAGACCAGGTCGTCCTCGGCGAAGCGCCCGGCCGCGGCCGCGAGGCCGAGGGCCTGGTCGACCCGGTCGTTGCCCAGGACGGTGGCGAGTTCGACGGCGTGGGCCATCTTCGCGCGGATCCGGGCCGCTCCGGCGGGGCCGGCTTCCTTGAGCCAGCGGCCGGCGCCGGGGCCGATGCCCACGAACGCGATCTCCGCCTCGGAGCGGGGCTGGAGCCTGGGCTGGTGGACGCCGCGGCCGTCGGAGTGGTCGGGGTAGTGGGCGTCGATGATCTGCGGGACGCCGGGCGTGGACAGCTGGTGCCGCCAGATCTCGGCCAGGTCGCCGGACGGGGTGCGGGCGGTGATCGACAGCTCGTCGCCGACGACCCGGCACCAGACTCTGGCGCCGGTGTAGCCGGGCGGCGTCGAGTAGCGCACCGAGTTGAAGCTGACCGTGCGGTCCGAGCCGACCACCCGCTCCTCGCCCAGCGCGAGCGCCAGCGGCTCCAGCGGGAGGACGTGCAGCGTGGTGCGTTCGACGTCGAGCCGGTCGGCCGGGACCTGCCCGGTCGCCCGGTGCCGGCGCGTGTTCACCTGCTCGCACCAGATCCGGCAGGCGTCCGCGAGCTCGGCGAAGGAGTCGTAGGCCGGCAGCAGGTTCGCCTCGGTGGGGACCAGGTCGGCCTTCGCGATCCGGACAGTGGCCTCCGCCCCGCCCTTGCTCTCGGGGTCGTAGGGAACGCAACTGACGACCTGACAGCCGTAGTGCCGGCCCGCGGCGACCATCTGCGGATGCCGGACCGGGATCCCGGCGATGTGCTCGACGGTGACCGTCTTCGCGTTGTCGGTCAGCACGTAGGTCGGCGCCCCGCCGATCCTCCGCAGCGTGGTGTCCAGGCAGGCCACCAGCGTTCCCAGAGTGCAGTCCCAGACCGGGATCACCACCCGGAACCGGGACCAGGACAGCCAGGCGCAGAACAGCCAGGTCCGCCTGCCGTTGATCTTCGGGCCCTCGCCCCAGTCGAACTGCAGCCACCTCCCGGGCTCGGGGATCCACGGCCGGTAGGTCCGGCGCTTGCCTGCCCTCCACGCGGTCTTCGCCGCGTTCACCGCCCGCCGGGTCGAGCGCGCGCTGCCCTGGAAGCCCATCTTCACGAGCTTGTCGTGGACCACGTCCGCGCGGATCGACGCCTTCGACTGCTCGACCCACTCCTCGATCTTCTCCAGGAAGCCGTCGATCATCTTCGGCCGCGGCTCACGCTCGAACGGGTTCCGCCCGCTGGCGCGGGCCTCGACATACCGCTTGACCGTCTTCGGGTCGTGCCCCGTGAGCGCGGCCGCCGACCAGACCGTCTCGGTCAGGTCGTACGCCTCGAATATCTCCATGATCTCTCTGTCAGACTTCGTCACAGGACCTCTTCGACCGGTATCGCTGATGCTTCGCAAACACCAGCAAACCGGACGAAGGGGTCTCCTTCAGATAAGGAAGCGATCAGGAACACCGCAGGCTAGAGGCCATCTACCTGGATTTCTGGTGGCCATCAACCGGGACTCGACTGGCCGCACACCTGGACTCTGCCACGGCCGCCGACAGAGGCCGCCTTCTTCACGCTCCTGTCCGTCCCACCACTGCTGCTCTGCCTGGCGGGTACTCTCGGCTACCTCGATGACGTCGTCGGCGCCGGCACCATCGACAAGCTGCGTCAGGACATCGTCTCAGCAGCTGGGACCGTGCTCTCCACGAACTCGATCCAGCAGATCGTGGACCCGCTGCTGAACAGCGTCTTTGGCGCCGGCCGTCCGGACCTGATCTCGATCGGCTTCCTGCTCTCCCTCTGGTCCGGCTCGCGGGCGCTCCACATCTTCATCGACACCATCACCGTGATGTACGGGCTGAACGGCAAACGCGGCATCATCAAGACCCGCCTGATGTCCCTCGGGATGTACGTCGCCGCGCTGGTGATCGGCTCGCTGGTACTGCCACTGGTCCTGGTTGGATCCGGACTGGCTGCCGCACTTCCCGGTTCCGCCTGGATTATCGGCATTCTCTACTGGCCCGTCGCGATCCTTCTCCTGGTGGTCTTTCTCACCACGCTGTACCACGTCGCCGTTCCCGCCGACACCCCGTGGCGCGAGCACATTCCCGGCGCGCTGGCGGCGATACTCGTCTTGATCCTTTGCAGCGAGGCGCTGCGGCTCTACTTGATCCACTCGGTCGAGGGTCCTTCGGTCTACGGCTCGCTCGCGGCCCCTGTCGCGGTACTGCTGTGGATATTCGTGGTGGCGCTGGCCGTCCTGATCGGCGCCGCGATGAACGCCGCCATAGATCGCCGCTGGCCCAGCGTCGAGAGCGCACAGGCCCGAGCCGAACATGCCGGGGCCGGAGAGGAGTCCGCCGAGGTGGGTCCGGCGCGCAGCCCCGCGGTCACCAGACCGGCCGTGTAGAGGCTCGACCGCCGCGGAACTTCATCATCGACGTTCCTCTGGTGTCGGACATCCCGGGAAAGGGCCCGGTCGGCACGACAATCCAGTCAGCGAGGCGAACTCCAGAAACATCAAACGGGGAAGGCCACAGCCCTTTGAGGCACGCTGCCGCGCTTGAACCCTGCCCGGAAACCAGGCCGACCACTGGCAGATCATGCCTTACGCCTGATGCACGATCCCCTGCGAGGGATCGTGCAGACAGGCGGTGGAGGCGCGTACCAGATGCGACCAAGCGAGCGTGTAACCGATCCTGCGGCGGTGGGAGTGCGGCAGCCTCTGCCGGTCAGACAAGCACGCAGATCGAATACCCATGCGTGCCTCGACCATGTGCGGGAACGGAACCGGGGCCGGCTGTTCGGCCTGGTGCTTCACCAGGTGGGTGAGCTGCTGATCATTGCGGGCCTGATGACAGGGATGTTCACCGCGTGGCTGTACTGGGGCCAAAGCCCTCTGCCGAGCTCGGCCCAGGTGCGCGTGAACCAGCAGATCCGCCAGGCCTGGCAGCACAAGGGGATACCCGTCCCGGGCGGGGCGATCGCCCTGGTCCGTATCCCCGTCCTCGGCAAGACCTGGCAATACCCTCTCTATGAGGGTGTCTCCCTCCGGGTGCTCGGAAAAGGCCTGGGCCACTACCGCGGCACCGCTGGGCCAGGCCAACCCGGCAACTTCGCGTGGGCGGGACATCGGTCGTCGATGACGGGTTTCGAACCGCTGGCTGACTTGCCGGGCGCGATCGGCCGCGGAGATCGGATCATCGTGGACACTGCGTCGGCCGAGTACGTCTATACGGTCGCGGCGACGAAGTACACGACCCCTGACGACACTACGGTGCTCCACCCCGACCAGGGCCGCCACGCCAACCCGAAGCCCGGGCTCATCACCGTCACCACCTGCACACCGCGCTACGGCTCGTCCGGCCGGTTCATTGTCTTCGGCTCTCTCACCAAGACCACCAGCACCACTTCCCAAGGGGCGACAAAGTGATCACCGCATTCCTCTTCAACCGACTTCCCGGTCCCGCCTGGGTCCGCCTCCTGCTCCTGCTGATCATCGGCGGCGTCCTCGGGCTGGTGTTGTGGGGGTGGTTCTTCCCCTGGCTGGTCCTGCACTTCGGCTCGGCGCTGCAGGGTAATCCCACCGTAGGGGGAACCGGGAACTGAGGTCCCGCGTCAGCTGCGTGGTTGCCCGAGCAGGCACCTTGCCACCCGCAGGCGGGCAGGACCGGGCCGACCTCTTGACTGCCCGAAAGCGCATCCGTCCACCCCCGTCGTCCCGGCACAGTCGCAGGCAACGCCCGGCCACCGAGACCCAGGGCGTTCCCGGCAGACGACGCCACAGGCCCTCGCGTGCTGCCGTGCACCTGCGAAGCGAGGCTGAGGTAGATGCCGATGAGAGAGCTTCTGGAAAAGATACGGACACGTTGGCAGGCCAGTACGAAGCGAACGAAGGCGATCGTCACCGCCGTCGCACTAGCGCTCGTGGGCACGTCGGTCGCTGTTCCACTCGCCCTTGCGAACAGTTCCGGCACACTGCCTGCCGCCGCCTCGCCGGGGTCGCCTTCCGCGATGCCCAAACCGGCACAACGAGCCATGACCCTGCCGGTGAGAACGGCACCGGCTTCCTCCGGGGATTCTCCCCTGACGGGTCTGCCCGGCGGAGCGGGGCGCGTGCTCGCCGTGAAGATCGACAACGTCGGCCCGGCGCAGTACGAGCAGTCGGGGCTCAACTCGGCTGACATCGTATATGCAATTCAGGTCGAGGGCGGGCTCAGCCGCTACCTGGCCATTTTCGACAGCAAGCATGTGCCCTCGCGCCTCGGCCCCGTGCGCAGCGCCCGGCAGACCGACATCCCTCTGCTGGCCGCCTACGGTCGCGTCGGACTCGCCTACAGCGGCGCGATATCCGGTCTCTTGCCCGATCTGGCCCGGGCGAACCTGCAGAACATCACCCCGCAGAGCGGGCTGTTCAGCCACGGCGGGACCATGCCGACCTACATCTCCCCGTCGAGCGTCTTCGCGGCCTACCCCAACCTGGCTCCCGCCAAGAACGTGGGCTTCACCTTCGGGGCCCAACCCAGCGGTGGCACGCCGGTGACAGGTTTCTCCGAGTACATGCCGGCCGCAGGGTTCGCGTTCACCGCCTCCGGCAACTCGTGGCTGGTTTCCGTCGACGGCCATGCCGCCGAGACGCTGGACCAGGGCCGGTTCAGCACGACCAACGTCATCGTCCAGCATGTGTCGGTGCTGCCTGGTGAGTTCACTGACTACAACGCGGCGCAACCGGCCAACGAGGTGTTCTCGCAGACCACCGGCCACGGCGGTGCCGACTTCTACCGCGACGCCAAGGTATGGCACGGCCAGTGGACAAAGGGGACCGACGGCTCGCCGACGCAGTACACCGTGGGCGGCCGGGCCATGCCGCTTGCTCCCGGCCGTACCTGGGTCGTGCTCGTTCCCTGACCCGCGCCGGGGGCTGCAGCACCTTTCGCGGCCGAGCCCCGCACCCTGAGTCGCCGCAGCGACGATCACGACGACGTCAGCCGATCCCGACTCGGCGGGGTTCCGGCGTTGTACGGGGCCGGGTCGCGGGCCAGGACCCGGCCGGCTCGCAGCCTGCCGCAGACCTCCATGACTCCTCCCCCGGCTGAAGGACTCCGTTGGGAATGTCGTAAAGCGGTGAGGGCAGGCGGCCCGGACTGGGACGATCGCTGTGTTCGTCGATCGAAGGTGGGTCTGGATGTCGCTGGAGCCGCGGGCTGACCGTGGGGTGCCGGAGCTGACGGCGCGGGTGGTGCGGGCTTCGTTCCCGAAGGGCACGCAGGCGGTCCGGATCCGGGAGGCGTTGGGCCCCTTGTGCGAGGATGCCGCGTTCGCCCAGGCGTTCCCCGCACGGGGCCGGCCGGCCGTCTCACCGGGGGCACTGGCGCTGGTGTCCGTTTTGCAGTACGCGGAGGGTCTGAGCGACCGCCAGGCCGCCGACCAGGTGCGGGCCCGGATGGACTGGAAATTCCTCCTCGGTCTGGAGCCGAACGACCCGGGGTTTGACTTCACGGTCCTGGGCGACTTCCGGGCCCGGCTGGTCGAGCACGGCCTGGAGGAGAAGGTCCTGGACCTGTTCCCTTCCCGCTGCTCCGAGCTGGGGCTGCTCCGGGCGGGCGACCGGCAGCGGACCGACTCCACGCACGTGCTGGCCTCGGTGCGGGTGCTGAACCGGATGGAGTTCGTCGGCGAGACCCTGCGCGCCGCGCTGGAGGCCCTGGCTGTGGCCGCCCCGGCGTGGCTGGCCACGCTGGATCGACTCCTACCGGTTCCCGACGGGCGACAACGTCCGGGCCCAGTGGGCCGAGCAGGTCGGCCGGGACGGGTTCGCGGTGCTGGACGCCGTGTTCGCGCCCGGCGCCCCGGTCTGGCTGCGGGAAGTCCCCGCAGTCCAGGTCCTGCGCCGGGCCTGGATCGAGCAGTACCACCGCGACGGGCAGGGGGTGCGCTGGCGGGAGGGCAAGGACCTCCCGCCGGGCAGACGCCGCCTGTCCTCGCCCTACGACACCGACGCCCGCTACAGCGTCAAGCGCGGCTACGGATGGGTCGGGTTCAAGATCCAGACTCCTACAATGCAAACGGTAACTTCGAGTTCGAGGTCGTAGCGGGTCCCACATCCGGTCTGCGGACGCGGTCGGTTGCGGGTGGGGACAGCTGACCGGTCTGGCGCTACGTTCGAAGTGCGGCCATATCTGGCGGGTGCGGGCGAGCCGCGGGCGGGGTGGTCGCTGTCGGCTCGGAGCATCGATGGACGAGCCCGTGATCGTGTTCGAGTTCGTCTTCGACCGTTTGGGGGCCGCAGAGCTGGCCGCGGTCTACCAGGTCCTCGTCCCGGTGCGGGGACGTCGTCGTGTCCGGCGGGGTGACGATCGTGATCCAGGTGGCGCTGTATGCACGGGTGTCGTCGGCGAGGCAGAGGCAGCGCGAGACGATCGGGAGCCAGATCGCGGCGGTGCGCGAGCACGCGCAGACCCGCGGGTGGCAGATCCCGCAGGGGTGGATCTTCGCGGACGACGGGTTGTCGGGGTCGAGCCTGGTCCGGCCGGCCCTGGAGCGACTGCGGGACCTGAGCGCCCAGCGGCTGGTTGAGCGGGTGCTGTGTCTGTCGCCGGACCGGCTGGCCCGCAGTTATGCGCACCAGGTGCTGCTGGTGGAGGAGTTCGCTCGCAACGGCACCGAGCTGGTGTTCGTGAACAACCCGGTGGCCGAGACGCCCGAGCAGGCCCTGGTCGTGCAGTTCCAGGGCATGATCGCCGAATATGAGCGGGCGCAGACCGCCGAGCGCACGCGCCGGGGCAAGCTGCACCGGGCCCGCAGTGGGGCCACCAGCGTCCTGGGGAGGGCTCCGTACGGCTACCGCTACCTGTCGCGGGCCGAGTACGGGGAGGCCGCCTACCAGATCGTCGAGGCCGAGGCGCAGGTCGTGGCCCGGGTCTTCGGCCGGTATGCGGCCGGAGGGGTCTCGATGCTGGCCCTGGCCCGGGAGCTGACCGCCGACCAGATCCCTTCCCCGAACGGGAACCCGAGCTGGGACGCGGGGTCGCTGTGCCGGATGCTGCGTAACCCCGCCTACATGGGGCGGGCGGCGTTCGGCAAGACCCGCACTGCCGACGCCGGGCCGAGGCCGAACCGGACCTCACGGCTGTCCGGTCGCACGACGCCCGGACGCGTGGGGGTGACCGGGCGGCCGCGCGAGGAATGGGTGGAGATCCCGGTGCCTGCGCTGGTCAGCGAGGAGGTCTTCGAGTTGGCCCAGCGCCGACTGGCGGAGAACGCGAAGTTCTCCCCGCGCAACACCAAGCATCCCGCCCTGCTGCAAGGGCTGCTGGTCTGCGACATCTGTGGCTACGCCTACCAGCGCACCTCGCAAGGACCTGGTCCGAAGAAGTACCACTACTACCGCTGCCCTGCCACCAACAGCTGGCAGCTGCCCGGCGGCAGCAAAGTCTGCTCCAGCCGCCCGTTGCGGGCCGATGCCCTGGAGACCATGGTCTGGGAGAGCGTCGTCGCCCTGCTGGCCGATCCCGCCCTGGTCCGCGCCGAGCTGGACCGGCGTCTGGCCCAGATGCGCGACACCGACCCGCTGCAGGGACGCCGCCAACGCCTGGAGCACGAGCTGGCGGCCGTCGACGCGGCGATCAACCGGCTGGTCGGCGCCTACCAGGAAGACCTGGTTACCCTCGAGGAACTGCGCGACCGCGTGCCGAAACTCCGCGCCCGACGCCAGCAGATCCAGGGCCGGCTCGACACTCTGGCCGCGCAGCTCGTCGACCAGCAGGCCTACCTCAAGCTCGCCGAGAACCTGGAGAGCTTCCTGTCGCGTCTGCGCGAGAACGCGCGCACCGCGTCGGTCCGCGACCGGCAACGCGTCCTGCGAGCCGTCGTCAAGGAAGTCCGCATCGGTGCCCACCAGATCACGATCAAGCACTCGATCCCGGCCAGCCGAACAGACTCCGCCCCGAGTTACCTATTGCGTTGTAGGAGTGCATCTGAGCGAGACCTGCGAGCCCGAGGCCCCGCACCTGATCACCCACGTGGCCACCACCGATGCCACCGTCGCCGACACCGAGGTGACCGATGCCGTCCATCTGGGCCTGGTAGAACGGGAGTTACTTCCCGGCGAGCATGTGGTGGATGCCGGCTACGTCACCGCCGCCCACCTCGTCACCGCCCGCACCGTGCACCGGATCGAAGTGATCGGACCGGTCGGCGCGGACACCGTCCACGGCCGATCGGAAGCCGGGCACATCCCTCAAAGCGCCTTCCACGTGGACTGGGACACCAAGCAGGTCACCTGCCCGCAGGGGCTGACCAGCGTCAGCTGGTCCGACCAGCGCAGATCCTCCGGCATCGCGATCAGCCAGGTCCACTTCGCGGCCACCGACTGCCATCCCTGCCCGCGCCGCCCCGACTGCACCACCGCGAAGAACCACGAGTGGGGCCGCACCCTCACCCTGCGTCCCCGCGAGCAGCAGCAGGCCCTGTGGCAACGCCGCGCCGAGCAGGAAACCGAGGACTGGAAAGCCCGCTACAACGTCCGGGCCGGCGTCGAGGGAACCATCTCGCAGGCCGTCCGCCGCACCGGCATCCGCCACACCCGCTACACCGGACTGGCCAAGACCCAATGCCGGGAAGTTTGAGGTCGGGGCTGGTTGTCAAGCTGTTCGGCGAAGCCCGTGTGACGGGACGGGGCTCCGCGTAGGACGGGAGTCGACCAAGACACCGTCTGCAGGGGAGCCCCGATGGTTCAGTCTGGCATGCCTGTGCGTGCCCGTGGTGGTGGATGTGCTTTTGGCGCGGGGCACTTGGGTGAGTTGACGCAGGTCATCACCCCTGCTCTCGTCGACGCCGTGCTGGAGGGGTCCGGCCGGGTGCAGTCCCGGGTGAGGAAACTGCCTTCGCGCGTGGTCGTGTACTTCGTACTGGCGATGGCTCTGTTCACGGGCTATGGGTATCGCGGTGTGTGGGCCTGCCTGGTGGCCGGACCCGGTGTTCCGGATCTCGCTCCGTCGGCGGCTGCCCTGCGGCAGGCGCGTCGCCGCGTCGGGTCCGCGCCGCTGGTGGCCCTGTTCGACGAGGTCAAGGGCACGGTGGCATCCGAACACGCTCGAGGATCGTGGTGGCGCGGGTTGCGGACCGTGGCCTGGGACGGCACCGGACTGCAGGTCCCCGACAGCCCGGAGAACCGTGCGGAATGCGGAAGCGGCCGCGGGCAGTACGGCCTGGGCGGCTTCCCGCTGTTCCGGTTGACCGCCCTGGTCGAGTGCGGGACCCGTGCCCTGATCGACGTGGTCGCCGGCCCGTGGACGCAATCGGAGAAGGACCAGTGCATGGTGCTGTGCCGCGCGCTGCGGCCGGGGATGCTGCTGCTGGCCGACCGCGGCAGCAAGGGTGTTCCGCTCGTCTGCGCGGCCGCCGCGACCGGTGCCCATCTGCTGTGGAGGACAAGCGTCGACCGGCTGCCGCCCGTGTTGCACCAGCTGCCGGACGGCACCTACCTGTCCATGGCCACCAGCCAGAACGAGCGTGCGCGTCTGGCGCGTTGGACACGTCACCGCCGCGGTGTCCCGCCGCAGGCCCAGGGCCTGGCACTGAGGGTGATCGAGGCGACCGTCACCGTCCGTGCCGATGACGGGCGCATCCGCAGCTCCGAGATCCGCCTGGTCACCACGTTGCTCGACCACCGCACGTACCCGGCGGCCGAGCTCGTCGAGCTCTACCACGAGCGTTGGCAGGCGGAGACCGCGTTCTTGGGCTTGAAGGTCACACTCAAGGGCAGCGACCGCGTCCTGCGCTCGCAGAGCCTGGACGGAGTACGGCAGGAACTGTTCGGCCTGCTTGTCGTCTACCAGGCCGCCCGGCAGATCGCCGGCCGTGCCGGGCAGAGCAACGATGTCGACCCCGACCGTATCTCCCTGACCGTCACTTTGCGCACGGCACGGCTCACCGTGGTCAACGCCTCCGGAACCACCGTGCCCGGTCCTGGCTCACCGAGCATGCCGCGGATCACCCAGGCCGTCCTGGACCCCCGCGAACTCGCTCCCGAGCACCGTCGGCTCCGTATCCTGCCCCGCCGGGTCAAGCGGCCGATCTCGACCTTCGCCTACAACGCCACCCGCAAGGACGATCCCATGCACCAGGTCACGATCAAGATCGTCATCGAGCTGCCAGTGAACCTGCCCCGACGACCTGCCTAATCTTCCCGGCATTGGGCCAAGACCCACCTCGGCAACGTCCTCGCCGCCACCGCACTCAACCTCATCCGCCTCGACGCCTGGCTCACCGACACACCACTCGGCAAGACCAGAACCTCCCACCTCGCCGCACTCGACCTGGCAGCCTGACCAAACAACCCGCTTTGCGGCTTTCCCAACGGAGTCCTGAACGAGGGGGCTTCTCACCCGGGTCCGTGGACCCTCATGACGGCCAAGCCCTGACCGCTGCCCGAGAGCAGGTCACTGATGATATTGCGTCACTCCGTGGCGCTCACCCCAGGGATGCGTTTCCCTCCCCGGCCGAAGCCGGGGATACCCACGCACGGAGAGAGATGGGCAGGTCGGCGAGCAGGAAGGCCAAGCGGGCCAGGTCGTCGCCGGCGTCGGAGACGACCAGCAGCTCGGGATCGCCCTTACACCGGTGTCGCGCGGCAATGATCCGCTGGATCACGTCGCGCAGTCGGGCGGCCGAGCCGGGCCGCGTCCAGCAGGGGTCGCCAGGAAGTGGCCGCGGCCGGATGTAGACGTCCACGGCCAGCACGATCCCGGCCGTCGACCGCGCGTGGCGCGGGCAGCAAGCCGAGCAACTGGTGCAGCGGGGCCGATTTGATCCAGCCGGTGTTCAGCGTGATCTTGCGATTCCTCCCGGCCGTTTTGCGGCCGGGAGGAATCGCATTGTGGACCAGGAGGCGGGGAGGCCAGGGTTCGATTCGTTGCCGGTCGGTGCTCGAAGCTCAGTGCCTGCTGTTACGACCCCGCACCCGTGCGCGCATTGACATCAGGCGTGCGACAGGTGGCTGGAGGTAGACCCCGTTCCGACGGGGGCTGGGCCGGGCAGAATACATCGTGGCGGGGCGGGTGCGCCGTCACGCGGCTGCCACTCCTCAGGACGGCCGACCGAGACCTCCTCGAACCGGACGCCGTCGTCCCAGTGCGTGCCGGGGGAGTGGAGGTGCCCGTAGACCACGGTCTCGACCGGGAAGCGCCGATGCCAGTCGCGCGTGGCCGTCGTGCCGCACCACTGTGCATAGAAGGGATCGACGGCGAAGCCGGGCGGCGGGAAGTCCAGAGGATAGTGGGTGACGAAGATCGCTGGCGGGCGACCGGGCAGTTCCTGACGCAGACGCTGCTCGGTGTAGCGCAGCCGGGCGTGGCACCATGCCTCTGTCGAGAAATAAGGATCCGAGAACAGCCGAGCCTCGTCGGGGCTGACCCGCCCGCTTGCGAAAGCCCCGGCCAAAGACTCCTGCTTGGACATCCCCTCGGGGCGCAGGCTGTAGTCGTAGAGCAGGAAGACCGGAACGATGGTGGCGGGTCCGCCTTGACCGCGCCAGATCGCGTAGGGATCTTCTGGAGTGAGGATGCCCAGTGAGCGGCACAACGCGACCAAGTGCCGATAGCGCTGCTCCCCACGCAGATCGGTGGGGTCTCCTGGCGGGATCCGCAGTTCATGGTTCCCAGGAGTCCACACCACGCGAGCGAACCGTTTGGCCAGCAGCGTCAGGGCCCATTCGATCTCGGACAGCCGTTCCCCCACGTCGCCGGCGAGCAGAAGCCAGTCGTCGGGTGAGGTGGGCCGGACGGATGCGAGATGGTCACGGTTCTCCGGAAATCTCACGTGGGTGTCGCTGATGGCCAACAAACGCCCGCTCTCGGGCTGGAAGTCCTGCATGGTTACCGATCCGCTTGCCTTGGAGGCTGGGTTGCCGGACCGGGTGCGATCGACCCGGCGCTGCACGGTAACTAGGCGAGCGGGATCTGTTTTGGCCCTTAGGGGAAGCCTTGGGGTCATCGGTTCGCAGCCAGCTGACTGCCCGCACTCGTCCGGCTACTGGCGCCGACGAGTCGGGCAGCAGGAGTGCCGAGACCTGGCGCGGAGCCTCGCCGTTCCACCATGCGGGCCAGGTCGGCGCGGATCTGCACCATGCGGCGAGGGGAGTCGGCCATGACTGCGTCAGCGCCCAGGTGCCAGGCGGTCAGATAGTCCTCGGGTGTGTTGACTCCGAAGAAGACGAGGGTGACACCTCCGTCGCCGCGGAAGCAGTCGACGGACCGCTCGTCCCAGAAGGTGGCGTCTGGGATGCAGCTCGCCCCTGTGCCTAGCGTGAACTCCTCGGTGAGTTCGACCTTGCGGTGCAGCTCGAAGCCGGCCCAGGTCCCGGGGGCGGGAGGGGCGGGGCGCTGTCGGGTGAGACGGCAGAGCATCAGGCGGTCTCGCGTGGTGTCGCGCGGCTCGAAA
The DNA here is from genome assembly GCF_000744655.1 of Streptacidiphilus rugosus AM-16. NCBI lineage: Bacteria > Bacillati > Actinomycetota > Actinomycetes > Kitasatosporales > Streptomycetaceae > Streptacidiphilus > Streptacidiphilus rugosus. The sequence goes on from NZ_JQMJ01000001.1 coordinate 577,738, forward strand.
CAATGGGCGAGTGGGAAGGCCGACATGGTTTCGGTGGCCTCGCGCTGTGTGGAGTAGAAGCGGACCCGGCCCCAGCCGGTTGTCCCCTCGGCGGTCGGCGTGTCCAGCACCGCCGCGATGGCGGGTGCGAGCACAGCGACATGGGGTGACTTCAGGTCCAGCAGCACGGGCACATGGGCTGGGACGACGCGGAGGGCGGCTGCCAGGCTGGGCAATTGCGCAGCGGAGGACCTCCGGTAAGGGAACCGGCCGTCACAACCGGCGAAGTGGTATCCCGCGTTGAGTCTCGCCAGTTGTTCGGCGGTATGGGCTTCCACCGGGCCAGAGCCATCGGTGAGTTCGCCAAGATCGAGCGGCCGGTACAGGACCGGCACCCCGTCGCGGCTGACCTGGACACTGAGCCACAGCATGTCCGCACCGACTGCCAGGGCACCGCGGATGGCTGCCAGGGTGTTCTCCGGGTGGTCGCCCCGCCCGCCGCGGTGGGCGATCACCAACGGACACGGATGCTCCGATTCGGCGAGGAGTTGCGCGGTCCGTGGCCGGGCGCGGGGGGAGTCCGGGTGCGGCGTGCTGCTCGTCCGCGCCATGCGATCTCCTGGCCCTAGGTTTGTCAGTCTGAGCAGCCATGCTGGAGATCACGCGCCGTCCTGTCACGGCCCCTGCGGGCGACATCAGGCGCCTTGTTGCGGGCCCGGTCGGGCAGCGGGTCCGGGAACGGTTCTGGCGTCGGGGAGCGTTCGGCGTGGTGGGTCTTGGCGGAGCCGACACCTGCCCGTACGGGAGAAATTGGAGATGGCCGTCGCCGCCCGCGGCGACGACGTCGACGGCGTGATCTTCCATGCCGACCGCGGGTCGCAGTACATGTCCAGGACCTTCGCCTAGGTCTGCCACCGGCACGGGATCCGGCGCAGTACCGGACGTGTCGGGTCGAGTTACGACAATGCCCTGGCCAAGTCGTTCTTCCAGGGGCTCAAGCGGGAACTGCTGCACAGGCGGTCGTGGACCTCGAAGGCGGGGACCCGGCTGGAGCTGTTCCGCTGGCTCTCCTACTACAACCGGCACCGCCGGCACTCCTGCCTCGGCTACCGCACCCCGATCGAGTTCGAACAACACCTCACACAACCGCGTACGCTGACACTCGTCGCGGCATGAACCGGTGTCCACTCCACAGGTTCAGCCTCAGTGATCAGCTACAACACATTAAGGCACATCAAGGGACGTGACCGGTCAGCACCAACGAGCCCCAAACCGTTCGTCGAAGGCGGGGGTTACGGGCCCTGCGTCCTCAGCGTTAGCAACGTGACGGTTAGGCCCCTCACGTAATGGAGTTCGGTGACGCGATAGTTGGAACGCAAGGCGGCCTGCTGGCTGGGTAGGAGACCGCCAAGCGGAGCCGATGCGTGACCATCAGTGACGACCCAGACGCGATGGGCACCATTCAAGCAAACGACGGGCAGTGTGCACTCCAAGGCGAACAGGTCATTCCGGGCCACTGCAGGAATGCTGACGAAAATATCTCTTGGCTGGGACGACTGCGGAAGGTAGTAGGAAATGCCGAGATCGGTCATGAACAGCGCATCAACCCCGCGCTCCGGGACGATCGCATCTCCCGCTTGGTAACCGAGAGCGATCACTGCGGCACCCGACCGCCAGTCCACGCCGGTATGAGAGAATTCAAGGCTGTCGATGCGGATTCCATCGGAAGCCAGCCCGGCCACCAGCAACACCGCGAACGGCGCGATCCAGCGGGACCAGGGCAGTTTATCCACGCCTGCGGCCGCCAGGATTGTCCACAGCGGGACAACGAAAAGTAGGTAGCGCTCGACCCAGTATGAGTGCGCCCCCTGGGAACAGATCCACACCGTAGCAATCGGCAGGAACGGGACTGGCGAGTACATCAGGCCCGACCTGGATAGCATACCAACTACCGCGAGCACGAGCAGGGCTAGGCCGAATAGCCCCCCGCTCGTGAGGTTCTGCAGAAAGCCCGGCACAGCATTGAGTGACGGGCGCACAGTCCAGCCGGTCTGCCTGTCAGACTGCCCCTGGCCGATGAGCAGGAGTGGTGACAGGGCCAGCACGGCCAGGGCTACCGCTGAGACGAAGCCGCGCCACGCACGACGTCGCCGCGTGATTAGCAGCCACGCATGGGCGGCCAGCACGCTTAGCCCGACCAGGTGCAGCAGGCCGATCAAGGCCAGCGTGGCACCGTAACCCGCCCACGCGCCCGCCTCGCGCCACCGACAGCGGCGCTCGGCCCGGTCCAGCAGGAACAGCAGCTGCCAAGTGGCCAAGAGCACAGCCGTGTCGGCCAGCGCATACGAACGCGCCTCTTGAGCGAACCGCAGTACGGTGGGGACGAGCGCGAAAAGGATCCCCGCCCAAAGGCCCACGCGTGGGCGGAAGAGGCGCCTGCCCACCAGCGCAGTCAGCCCCGCCGTTGCCGCCGTCGCCAGCACGCTGGGCAGGCGCAGACCGACAGCCGATCCGCTGAAGACCCGGATCCAGAAGTGCAGCAGGAAATAGTAGGCCCCCGAGACCGCGTCCACATGGTCGAGCAGACCCCACAACTGGCCTGTAGTGCGCCGCGCCGCGCTCCAGCTTGCGAGCTCGTCGCGCCAGAGCAGCGGGCGGCCCAGATGCCAGAGCCCGAGCAACAACGCGAGCGCCGCTGGAAGGGCCCACACAGGCAGTCGCCAGGGTGTTCCGCGAGTCCGCGATGGCAGGATCAGTCCATCCACGACGCCTGTCTACCAGGGATAAAGCATCTTTTACCGGGTGTAAGCCTCTCGTTTTGGGCCGATGCTCCAGGATTACCCCGTACGGTGCAGCAGCCGCATTGACGGCGATCTAGAGCGGACAGAAGTACCGCGAACGCGCGTCGGCGAGGCCGGCGGCGATGCTGGCGTGGCCGTGGTCCCGGAGGGTGTTGATCGCGAGGTTGCGCAGGGTGGCCATGTTCTCCAGGCCATGGCTGGTGCGGATCTTCGAGGCGTCCTCGCCGAAGGCGGTGTCGCGGACGAAGTGGAGCCGGTTCTCGATGGTCCATGGCGAACGGGCCAGCTCGCTGATCCGCTGCGGTGGGGCCAGCTAGTGGGGCAGGTCGGTGAGCGCGTAGACGGTCTGCCGGGTTCGCTTCCCGGTCTTAGCTTGACTTTTAGAAGCCGTTGTCGTATCGAACGTGATCGGCAGGTTTCCGCAGGTCAGGCATAGTGCCGACGTCGGTGAGGCAGAGTCCGGACTGTCGGATCGTGTCCTTGCTGGAGGTGCTTGGTGGCGTCGGTGGTGGGTCTGCTGGAGGAGCGGGAGTTGGCCGAGCGGGAGCGTGTGGAGGTGCTGCGAGCGGAGGCGGACCGGATCCTGGGTGAGCTCTCGGAGGCCGAGACGCGTTGGCAGGAGTGGGTGATCGCGCGGCAGCGGGTCGATGAGGTGCTGTCGCCCGCGTCAGCGGCGGCGCCGTCCGAACCGGAGCCGGTCGGGCACGCTGACGTGCGGGAACGGGATCGGGAGGCCGCGGCCGGGACACAGCCCGATAGTGTCCCTTGATGTGCACATTAAGGGACGCCATCCCGCCGAGCCGTACGACCGTGCCCTTGGACGGTCCCTGGCGGACTGATCATCAAGATTGATCTGACGGCCGAGAGTCGCCCCGTCCTCGCTGGCCCTTCTCCTCGCTCCGGCCAGGGCCGGGGACGATTCGGCTCTCACACACGTCATTGCACGCCTGCGGCCCCCGACCTCTCGGGCACCCGTCGCATGCGCCGGCTGTGGTGTTGGGGGACAAGACAGGAACTGCCCGCCTCCCGGCTCGCCGCAGCTCTTTGACAGGATGTTCTGAAGCCAGAGTCATTTGATACACGATGCTAACTCCCCACCTTTCCTGCCAGTGCAACACTTTCTTAAGCAACGATTGCCCAGGAATAACTCTGGGACTTGCCTAAGGAGGCCCCGTGGGACGCGTAGCTCGTTTTCCGACCTGGACCGCCGACTCTCCATGGCGGGTCCGCCCAAACCCGGCCGCCGAGCCGGCCTGCTGGGGGGTGGACCCCGAGGTCTTCTTCCCGATCGGCACCGGCGTGGTGCTCAAGCGCCAGGAGGACAAGGCCAAGGCAGTCTGTTCGGGCTGCCCGGTGCGTCTCGCGTGCCGGGATGAGGCCCTTCTGCTGGGGGGGCACGCAGGCGAGGGTGTCTGGGGCGGCCTCTCTGCCGAGGAGCGACGCCGCCTCGGCCGCTCGAAGCGTTCCGACCGCGCTGCGCGAACTGGCGTGCCGCTTCCCGCCTGACCGGTGTCTGTCCTGCTCGTCCGACTCCAGGGGTCGCGGGACGTCCTCCGGCGGTTCCGCGGTACTCCGAACCCCGTCCCTGCCGCCGTGACGGGGATGCGGCCGGCATGTACGTGTCGGCGGGCTGCTGAGGACGGCTGCCTGCTGCATCCTGTCTACCAGGGCGAAGCGCTTCGCAATCTGCCGAGGCGCAGGCAAGCTGTGAGCGGGCAGGAGCCGACGATGAAAGCTGTATGGATCACCAAGGCTGGCGGCCCAGAGGTACTCGAGGTCCGGGACAGCCCCGACCCCCAACCAGGGCCTGGCGAGGTGCGGATCAAAGTCCACGCCGCCGGGGTCAACTTCGCGGACATCTCCGCTCGGATGGGACTCTACCCCGATGCGCCGCCGCCCCCGTGTGTGGTCGGATACGAGGTGGCGGGCACCGTCGACGCCCTCGGCGAAGGCGTCGCCGCACCCGCGGTGGGCACCCGGGTCCTGGCGATGACCCGGTTCGGAGGCCAAGCGGAGCTGGTGTGCACCCCGGTCCGCCAGGTGTTCCAACTCCCGCCGACCATGACCTTCGAACATGCGGCGGCGCTCCCGGTCAACTACCTGACAGCCCACCATGTGCTCTTCCGCGTGGGCACCCTGCATCCAGGTGACCGCGTACTCGTCCACATGGCCGCCGGCGGGGTCGGCCTCGCAGTCCTGCAACTGTGCAAGACCGTCGAGGACGTCACTGTCTTCGGCACCGCGTCTTCGTCCAAGCACGACTTCCTGCGCGCGGCGGGCTGCACCTACCCCATCGACTACCGCACCGAGTCCTACGCGCAACGGGTGCGGGACCTGACGCGGGGGGAAGGTGTCGACATCGTCCTTGACCCGTTGGGGGGCGGCGACTGGAAAGCCGGCTACCGCTTGCTGCGCCCTGCGGGGCGCCTGGTTGCCTACGGCTTCTCCAACACCTCTACGGGCCCGCGCCGCAGCCTTCCACGTGTTGCCCGCCAGATGCTGGCGACCCCGCTGTTCAGTCCTCTCGTCCTGATGAACGCGAATCGCACGGTGACCGGCGTCAACATCGGGCACCTGTGGGACCGGCATCAGATCATCAGTGAGCAGCTGACGCACCTTCTTGCCCTGTACGAGGCCAAGGTCATCGAGCCGCACATTGACAGCACCTACACCTTCGGCCAGGCGGCTGGGGCCCACCAAAGGATCCAAGACCGCAAGAACATCGGCAAGGTCCTGCTGACCCCGAATTAGCAGTGTCAAGCCCCGGTTGTAGAAGACGAGTTGACCGGGACCGGGGCAAGGAGGGCCGGGGCGGTGCTTTGCAGGAGTCGCAGTGCTGCGGTGATCGCCGGATCACGCTCGGTGCCGGAGCGCAGGGCGATGTCGATGGTTCGCGAGAGGGTGCCATGCCGCAGTGGCCGGGTGGTGAGTGTCGGCGGCATGTGGGAGGCGGCGAGCCCGGGGACGAGGGCGACGTGGCCGCCGAGGTCGGCCAGGGCGGTCATCGTGGTGAAGTCGGCACAGGTGTGTCTCACCTTGGGGGTGTATCCGACGGCGCGGCAGGCCTGGAGGACCGCGTCGCCGCAGGCTGTCCCGGCAGGGGCGGTGACCCAGTGGGCTTCAGCGAGTTCCTCCAGGTCGAGCGGTGCTCGTAGGGCGGCCGAGGGATGGCCCGCAGGGAGTACGGCGACGAAGGAGTCGGTCATCAGGCGCTTGTTCAGGAGGCCGGGGAGTTCGGGCGTGGCGAGATTGTCGTAGCGGTAGACGAGGGCGAGCTCGGCGTCGCGCTGGAGCAGCAGCCGGGAAGCGCATTCGGGCTCGGCCTCGATCACGTGCAGTTCCAGTCCGGGGTGCGCCTCGGACATGGCGGCGACCAGGGGAGCGGCCAACGGGAGGAGCGCGCTGGGAAAGCAGGCCACGCGGAGGGGGCCGGTGGGAGCCGCGTCCCGGCTGCGGACACGGACGTGGGCACGTTCCAGGGCGGCAAGTACCTCCTCGGTGTCCTCGCTGAGTCGCCGCCCGGCAGTGGTCAAGTGGATGGAGCGGCCGGTCCGCTCCAGCAGCTGGACCCCGGTTTCCTGCTCCAGCAGCCGAAGCTGCTGGGAGATGGCAGAGGGGGTGACCTGGTGCACCTCGGCGACGGCGGTCACGGTGCCGAGCTGGGCCAAGTCACGCAGGAGAATGAGCCTTCGCACATCGAGCATAAGTTTAGCTTAAGCCTGGGATGAAGTTTATGTAGCTGGACGTGAGGCCCAGGCGCAGGGAAGCTGGCAGTCCGGATGAGGTCCGCTGTGCCGGGACGGACCGTGCCCGGGTAACCGTCCCCGCTCCACCAGGAGGCTCCCCGTGCGCGCTGCTGTGATCCACGGCCCGAACGACATCCGCGTCGAGCAGGTCCCCGACCCCCGGATCCAGCAGCCCACCGACGCGGTGGTGCGGGTCGTCAATGCCTGCATCTGCGGCAGCGACCTGTGGGCCTACCGCGGCATTGCGGCCCGGGTGCCAGGACAGCGGATCGGGCACGAGTTCCTTGGTGTGGTCGAGGAGACTGGCGCCGCAGTGTCCACCGTCAGGCCCGGCGACTTCGTGGTCGCCCCGTTCGTGTGGTCTGACGGGGCGTGCTCCTTCTGCCAGGAGGGCCTGCACACTTCGTGCCCGCAGGGCGGTTTCTGGGGTGAGGTGGGTTCGGACGGCGGCCAGGGCGAGGCGGTTCGCGTGCCCTTCGCCGACGGCACCCTGGTCGTTCTGCCTAACGAAACGGCGGGCGAGGAGAAGCTGCTGCCCTCCCTGCTGGCTCTGTCGGACGTGATGAGCACCGGCCATCACGCGGCGCTGGCCGCCCGGGTCCGGTCCGGCGCCACCGTCGCCGTCGTCGGCGACGGCGCGGTGGGGCTCTGCGGTGTCCTCGCCGCCCGACGGCTGGGCGCCGAACGGATCGTCATGCTGGGCCGTCACGAGGCACGGACCGCGATCGCCCGCACCTTCGGCGCTACCGACGTGGTGGCGGCCCGCGGCGGCGACGCGGTCGGTGCGATACACGAGCTGACGGAGGGGCAGGGCGTGCACGCCGTGTTGGAGGCGGTGGGCACCGAGGAGTCGATGCGCACCGCGATCTCCATCACCAGGGACGGTGGCGCGGTCGGCTACGTCGGGGTTCCCCACGGCGGCAGTGCGGGCGTGGAAATCTCACAGATGTTCAACCGTAACATCACCCTTGCCGGCGGCGTCGCCCCCGCCCGCGCGTACATCCGCGAGCTGCTCCCCGACGTGCTGTCCGGCAGCATCGAACCGGGCCTCGTCTTCGACCGCACCATCGGTCTCGGCGAGGTGCCCGATGGCTACCGCGCCATGGACGGGCGTACCGCGCTCAAGGTCCGAATCGCCATGTGACCGTCCCGCGACCACCGATTCGCCGGGCTGCCGGCCCGCTCGCCCGAAAGGACCCAGAGGTTGAAAATCGTCATCGCCGGCGGCCACGGCCAGATTGCCCGCCGTCTGGGCAGGCTGCTCGCCGCACGCGGCGACACGGTGAGCGGCCTGATCCGCAACTCCGCGCACCGCGAGGATCTCCTCGCCGACGGAGCCCGGCCCGTCCTCATGGACCTGGAGCACGCCTCGGTCGATCAGGTTGCTGCAGTCCTGAGCGGCGCGGAGGCGGTGGTCTTCGCGGCCGGGGCGGGGCCCGGTAGTGGCGCGGCCCGTAAGCACACCGTCGACCACCAGGCCGCAGTTCTTCTCGCCGACGCGGCGCTCGCGGCCGGGGTTCGGCGGTACGTGATGGTCTCCACCCGCGGTGCGGGCAGCGCGCCGCCGGCCGATGCCGATGAGGTCTGGGCCGCTTACGTTCACGCCAAGACCGCGGCTGACGGGTACCTCATGGCCCAGCAGGGGCTTGGCTGGACGGTGCTGCGTCCTGCGGCACTCACTGATGCTCCTGGAACCGGATCCGTGCGCATCACTGCCGAGCGCAGCGTCGGCCAGGTCACGCGTGACGATGTCGCCCGTGTGCTCCTCGCCCTGATCGACACTCCGGCCACCGCTGGTCTCGTCCTCGAACTGGCCGAAGGCCCTGTCATGGTGGATGACGCGGTCGCGGACGCGGCGAGGCGGCGCGTCGGAAGCCTTCGACTCCCGAACTCTCCCCCATGAATGGGGGGATTCCCTGTCACGCTTCGCGTGGCAACGCTGCGCGGGGGCGTGAGGGTCGGTTCCTGGTTCCTCCCCGTGGGATTGAATCAGCCCTGCCAAATCGGGTTCGTCGGGCGCCAAGGTGACGCACGGTGACGGCAGGGGCTGCTTCCGTGTCCAGTGGTGCTCGATCGCCGAATTGCAGGACGCATCAGCCCCACTTCTGGCCCCTACGCCACCTGATGAGCGCCGCCCGCAACCGCCTCGAGATGATCCCCCCGCTTCATCCTCTGGGAACACATCACCGCCATTGTCGACCTGGCGGCCGCCGCCTGACGCACCACGGGTACCAGGACCACTACGCCCTTCAGCGCGCCGTCAGACGATCAAGTGCCCGACAACGTGACAACGCCCTCAGGAGGTCTGCGTTAGTCGTCGCCGGCGGATGGGTCCAACTCTGGTTCTGACGGCAGGTCCGCCCAACGGGTACCACAGCGGCGCCCGTGCGGCCATCCTTGGTCTTGACGGGAAGCTGGGTCGCTGTCGGGTCCATGCCACTCGCCTCTGACGTCCCAATGCCAACGACAGCCCAGCCATCGAACTGTGGTCCATTGTCCCCTCCTAACACCGAGCACTTCGACTGAGCCCTAATCCCGGCTGATCTCGGACGTGGGGGCGCTGGAACGAAGAGTTGCCTTGTGACCTGTGATGATGATCCACCAGACGAGTGCCCTATGCGAGTTGACGCGCGGGTGCAGAGCAAGGGGGCAGACTGGCGGCACATCGAAACTCCGGTTGGCACAGGCGACTTGGCGGTCACCTGCCCAACCGGAGTTTCGTTCCTTCTGACACGGCCTCGCCAGCCCAGGACCCACCCCTCCGACCTGCAGAGCCACATGATCACCGGGACTTTGAATCAGCCCTGGGTCGCGGATCACCTCTACATCCGTCATCATGGATGACCCGGCGGATGTCGGCTCACGCCGGAAGGCCCGCGTTCGTGCGGGCCCGGGGGCCGGTGTTCGAGCACCGGGCCCTGCGCCGTCCTCTGGCACAGGAGAGAACGGCGCCGCCCCGGGCGGACCCCGATCCCCCGGGGCACCCCCATTGTTTTCAAGCCCCGGGGGCGTGCGGTGTCCGCTGGTCTGCCCAGCTTTTCCACAGGTTCAGGGGTCTCGGGCCCTCGCGGGTCGATGGTCGGGCAGGTCAGCTAGCCGGCGGCGCATGGGCGGCCTGGAAGAGGGCGGCGAAGGCGTGCTGCCAGGGCCATCGCTCCGGTAGGTGGAGAATCAACTTCCGTGCGGTGCAGGCGATTCGGACCGGGACGTGGACCAGGTGTGCGCGCAGTGTCGCGCTGGTGGCCTTCGCCTGGAAGGTTCCGGTGAGTGCTCCGGCGGCTCGCAGCAGATTGTGGGCGATCGCCCAGATGGTGGGCCAGGCCGCGTTGGCCTGGAAGTCGCCGGAGGGCAGGTGTGCGAGTGCGGAGCTCTTGCCGTCCGCGATGACCTGCTCGATCGTGGCGTGCTGCCGGTGCTAATGCTCGGCCTGGAGCATCTCGAACGGGCTGTCGGTGAAGACGGGGTGGTAACGCCAGGCCGTGAACAGCTTGCCCCGCCCGGCCGCCACCTCGGCGTTCAGGCGGCGGACCCGACGCCAGCCGCGCGGCGACCTGCTCGGCCTTCCTGTGGCTGGTGACTGCGGTGTACTCGACCTCGGCGACGTCCGCGTCGGAAACCAGTTCGCCGGTGCCGGGGTCCACGAACGCGTCCGGGTAGCGGATCGGCGTCCAGGCGTCCTCGCCGATCGCGCTGATCGCGGCGGCGACGTGCGGGTTCATTCGCACCGTGAGCGAGAAGCGGGCGTTCGCACCGCGATAAGCGGGCACCACGTCGGCGTCGTAGAACTGGCTGTCCGCGCGGACGACCACGGTGCCGGTCGCTCCGGCCTGCCTTGCTGTGGCCAGGGCCTCGCCGGTGAACGGGCCGGCGCCGCGCGCGTCTGCGGCCTTCCCTCGCCGCAGGCGGACCGCCGCGATCACCGAGCGGGCCAGCGACGTCCGGTGCCCTCGATGCCGATCCGGCGCACGTCGCCGAAGGTGCGCATCCAGGCGAGCAAGGCGCGGTAGCCAGCGCGGGTGGTGGAGAAGGCCTGCGTGCTCAGCAGCTGGTCGTCGGTGTCGATGACGGCGGCCACGTGCAGGTCCTTGTGGGTGTCCACGCCGCCGATCACGGCGCGTGAAGTGGGTGGGATGCTGGCCATGTCGGCTCCTCGCGAGAAACGGGCGCGATGGGTCGGCGCGCGTTCACCGAGGCGAGCGCCTCCGACGAAGCCGCTAAACCCGAAGGCCCAGTTCACAGTATCTGTGACCTGGGCCTCGAAGGAGCCGCCTTCGGGATTCGAACCCGAGGCGGGGTGAAGCCGCTGGTCACGGCTGCTGTTACTGGAGCAACACCCGCAACGGGCCGCGCAGTCAGATCCGCAGGCGCCTCAGGCGGCCGTCCCCGCGCTCTGAAGGCGTCCTGCCCAGGTCGATCCTGCGCCGGAGACGGAGTTCCCCAACGCCAGGGCCGCGCCGCGCACGGCCGCCGCCGCCCGGTCCGGGGAGCGCCAGCCGGAGCGGTCCAGCCAGGCGAGGTGGGCGCGCAGCAGCGTCTTCTCGCCGCGGAACAAGACGCTGGCCGAGGCCTCGGCCAAGCGCTCCAGGTCCAGCAGGCCCGCGGCGTCCAGCTCGGCGAGCTGCGCCTAGCGGTGGTTTGTTGACGGCGGGTCAGGGCCGTAGTAGGCCGGTAGCAGAGGAACGTCGCTTCGCTGCCGGGGAGCTGTGATGACCCGTCGTGTGCCGTGTCCGCCCGCTCCGGGCCCGCTGGAAGCCTACGCCGCTCGCTTCGATGACCTCTTCTCCAATCTGGCACAGCGGCGCGGGTTCCGCGAGTATCTTGCGGGGCTGCTGCTGCCGCGGGACCGCAACAAGACGCTGACCTGCCTGGTCGGCACCGAACCCGTCGTCGGCGCCCAGCACGCGGCGGTGCAGCGGCTCCAGTTCTTCCTGTCCGAGTCGACCTGGGACCACGAAAAGATCAATGCCCGCCGGGTGGCACTGCTGCTCGGCGACCCCGCGACCAGGCCGCACCCGGACGGGGTGCTGGTGATCGACGACTCGGGCGACCGCAAGGACGGGAAGAAAACCGCGCACGTCGGCCGACAGTGGCTGGGCCGGCTGGGCAAGACCGACAACGGCATCGTCACCGTGACCACGTGCTGGGCCGACGAGAACCTCTACTACCCGCTGCACGCCGTGCCCTACAGCCCCGCCCACCACTTCCCCAAGGGCAAGAGCGACCCCGGCTTCCGCACGAAGCTGCGAATCGCCGCGGAACTGGCCCGCACCGCCAGGACCGCCGGAGTGACCTTCCGGGCCGTGGCCGCCGACTGCGCCTACGGCGACCAGGACGGCTTCCGCCGGGATCTCGCGGAGGCCGGGCTGCCGTTCGTCGTGGCCCTGAAACCCAGCCACGGCGCCTGGGCCTACGGCAAGGACGCCTACACGCCCGTCGACGCCGCCCGCGCCCTGACCTGGACCGACGCGGAGGATCCAGGGGACTGGACCCGGGTCGAGCGCACCTTCCGCGACGGGCACACCGAGACCTGGTGGGCCGCCGAGGCGACGCTGGGCTGGTGGGGGCCCGACGGAAACGTCCGTCTGGTCGTGGCCACCACCGAGCCGGCCACACTGCCCGCGCAGTCCACCTGGTACCTGGCCACCGACCTGCCCCGGCCCGGCAGCCCGCGCGAGGCGGACAGCCCCGAACCGGCCGCCGGCCTGGCAGAAGTCGTCCGGATCTACGGCATCAGGCACTGGATCGAGCAGAGCTACAAGCAGGTCAAGGACGAACTGGGCTGGGCCGACTTCCAGGTCCGCTCCGACACTGCTATCCGCCGCCACCAGACCCTGGTCACCTGCGCGTTCTCGTTCTGCTGGGACACCTGGTTCGCCGGGCCTCTGCAGGAGTCCGGCGCCGAGGACCCCGAGGACCCGCCCGCCGCCACATCGGCGGAACCGGCTGAGAGGGGGCCTGCGCAGACCCCATCAGCCCCGACCGTCCAGCTGGCCCAAGGCGATCCGCGCCGTCCGGGCCTGGCTCGACCCCTGGACCAGCCTCCAACGCTGCTGGCGAGCCTGGACCAACGCGCCCCCGCCACCCGAACTCCAGGCCCTGATCAACCACGTCGGCGCAGGCCACGCGCTTGATCTCTACTCCCCGGTCTAACAAACCACCGCTAGTGATCCGGTCTTGAGGTTGCTCATCGCCTCGTGAGTTGCCTGGCGTACCGAGTTCTGCCGTTGGGCTTCCGAGTGGCTTTGGTTGGCGGTGTGCTGCTGGTGTGGGTGACCCTCGGCTTGAGCCCCTTGTGCTCTCGAAGGACGAGCGGGCGCGTTGCAGAACTGGGTGAAGCGCCGTACGACAGGGCAGGGACTGGCCCTGCGCGCGCGCATCGTGCTGGCCTGTGCGGACGGCGGCAGCAACATCGCGGTGGCCTCGCGCCTGCGGGTGAACCGCTCGACGGTGACGAAGTGGCGGGCGCTTTTCCTGCGTGACCGCCTCGACGGACTGGCGGACGAGCCGCGTCCCGGGGTGCCCCGGACCATCACCGACGCCCAGGTGGAAGAGGTGGTGGTCCGCACCCTGGAACAGACCCCGGCCGGGGCCACCCACTGGTCCAAGCGCGACCTGGCGAAGGTCGTGGGCATCTCACCCAGCAGCGTGCTGCGGATCTGGCACGCCTTCGGCCTGCAACCGCACCGGGTCGAGACCTTCAAGATCTCCCCCGACCCACTGCTGGTGGACAAGATCCGCGACGTCGTCGGCCTCTACCTCGCTCCGCCGGCGAACGCGGCAGTGTTCGCGGTGGATGAGAAACCGCAGATCCAGGCGTTACAGCGGACCGCACCGGTCCTGCCGATGCTGCCCGGAGTTCCCGAGCGACGAAGCTTCGACTACATCCGCCACGGCACCGTGGACCTGTTCGCCGCGCTGGACACCGCGACCGGCAAGGTCATCGGGAAGCTGTCGGCCCAGCACCGGGCGGTGGACTTCCGCGACTTCCTCGACGAGATCGACCGCCAGACCGACAAGGGCCTGGCGGTCCACGTGATCTGCGACAACCTCTCCACGCACAAGGCCCCGGTCGTCCACCAGTGGCTGCTGGCACATCCGAGATTCACCCTGCACTTCACCCCGACCTACTCGTCCTGGATCAACCAGGTCGAGCGCTGGTTCGCCGAACTCGAACGCCGCTGCCTCGCCCGCGGCGTCCATTGCTCCCTCGACAGCCTCAAGACCACGCTGGAGCAGTGGATCCACACCTGGAACGAGACCGCCCAACCCTTCCGCTGGACCAAGACCGCCGACCAGATCCTCGACCGCATCTGCCGCTACTGCTCGCGCATCTCAGAACCGGATCACTAGCGGTGGTTTGTTGACGGCGGGTCAGGGCCGTAGTAGGCCGGTAGCAGAGGAACGTCGCTTCGCTGCCGGGGAGCTGTGATGACCCGTCGTGTGCCGTGTCCGCCCGCTCCGGGCCCGCTGGAAGCCTACGCCGCTCGCTTCGATGACCTCTTCTCCAATCTGGCACAGCGGCGCGGGTTCCGCGAGTATCTTGCGGGGCTGCTGCTGCCGCGGGACCGCAACAAGACGCTGACCTGCCTGGTCGGCACCGAACCCGTCGTCGGCGCCCAGCACGCGGCGGTGCAGCGGCTCCAGTTCTTCCTGTCCGAGTCGACCTGGGACCACGAAAAGATCAATGCCCGCCGGGTGGCACTGCTGCTCGGCGACCCCGCGACCAGGCCGCACCCGGACGGGGTGCTGGTGATCGACGACTCGGGCGACCGCAAGGACGGGAAGAAAACCGCGCACGTCGGCCGACAGTGGCTGGGCCGGCTGGGCAAGACCGACAACGGCATCGTCACCGTGACCACGTGCTGGGCCGACGAGAACCTCTACTACCCGCTGCACGCCGTGCCCTACGGGCGTTTCCCCGGGTTCGTGGACACCGGTTGTCATGCGGCAACGACCAGCGTAGTTGATCGTTGTTCGTAGGTGACCGGGCTGATCTGGCCGAGGCTGGAGTGCCGCCGCCGGGTGTTGTAGCGGGTCACCCACCGGAAGACGGCGAGTCGGGCTTCGCGGGCCCCGTTCCACCGTTTCCGTCCCTGGAGCGTCTCGCGTTTCATGGTCGCGTTGAAGCTCTCCGCGGCGGCGTTGTCCGCGCTGGTGCCCACTGCGCCGCGCGATCTGGTCACGCCGAGCTCCGCGCAGACGTGCGCGAAGTCCCTGGACCCGTACTGGGCCCCGTTGTCGCTGTGGAAAATCGCCCCGCGCAGTCCGGCTGCGCCGCGGGCGGCCGCGGCGGCCCGCAGGGCGTCGGTCACCAGGGACGTGCGCATGTGGTCGGCGATCGACCAGCCCGCCAGCCGTTTCGAGCACAGGTCCAACACCGTGGCCAGGTAAAGGAACTGGCCGCCACCGATGGGCAGGTAGGTTATGTCGCCCACGTACCTGGTGTTCGGCCTGGCCGCGGTGAAGTCACGGTCCAGCAGGTCCGGCACCGGTGTCGCCGACGGCTCGGGGATCGTGGTGCGGACCTTCTTGCGCAGGTGCAGCCCGACGATGCCGAACGTGCGCATCACGCGTTCCACGCGCTTGTGGTTAATCCGGTCCCCGGCATCCCGCAGCTCGGCGGTGACGCGCGGAACCCCGTAGGTCCCGTCCGAGTCGGTGTGGATCCGGGCGATCCGCTCGGCAAGCTCCGCGTCCGCCCTCGCCCGTTCCATGCGCGCGTCCGCGCCGGCCAGCCACCGGTAGAACCCGGACCGCGAGACCTGCATCATCCGGCACAGCCGCTTCACGCCGTAGGCGTCCCGGTGATCCTCGACGAACTGAAAGCGGCTGCTCACCAGCTGGTCTCCCGGGCGAAATACTTCGCGGCCCTGCGCAGGATCTCCCGCTCGAGCTCGAGCTCCTTCACCCGCGCCCGCAGCTGCCGGTTCTCCTTCTCCATCGCGCTCGCCTCACCGGCCCCCGGCCGGGCAGCCGCCTCCGCATCACGCACCCAGATCCGCAGCGTCTCGTGGTTGACGCCCACGTCCTGGGCCACCGACGCGTACGTACCGCCCGGCGTGGCGTGGTACAGCGCGACGGCATCGGCCCTGAACTCAGGGCTGTACTTCGACGTCCCCAACGGGAACTCCTGTTCTACGGATCCTCGCGATCCAATGATCAGGGTGTCCACGACCTGGGGGAAGCGCCCCTACAGCCCCGCCCACCACTTCCCCAAGGGCAAGAGCGACCCCGGCTTCCGCACGAAGCTGCGAATCGCCGCGGAACTGGCCCGCACCGCCAGGACCGCCGGAGTGACCTTCCGGGCCGTGGCCGCCGACTGCGCCTACGGCGACCAGGACGGCTTCCGCCGGGATCTCGCGGAGGCCGGGCTGCCGTTCGTCGTGGCCCTGAAACCCAGCCACGGCGCCTGGGCCTACGGCAAGGACGCCTACACGCCCGTCGACGCCGCCCGCGCCCTGACCTGGACCGACGCGGAGGATCCAGGGGACTGGACCCCGGTCGAGCGAACCTTCCGCGACGGGCACACCGAGACCTGGTGGGCCGCCGAGGCGACGCTGGGCTGGTGGGGGCCCGACGGAAACGTCCGTCTGGTCGTGGCCACCACCGACCCGGCCACACTGCCCGCGCAGTCCACCTGGTACCTGGCCACCGACCTGCCCCGGCCCGGCAGCCCGCGCGAGGCGGACAGCCCCGAACCGGCCGCCGGCCTGGCAGAAGTCGTCCGGATCTACGGCATCAGGCACTGGATCGAGCAGAGCTACAAGCAGGTCAAGGACGAACTGGGCTGGGCCGACTTCCAGGTCCGCTCCGACACTGCTATCCGCCGCCACCAGACCCTGGTCACCTGCGCGTTCTCGTTCTGCTGGGACACCTGGTTCGCCGGGCCTCTGCAGGAGTCCGGCGCCGAGGACCCCGAGGACCCGCCCGCCGCCACATCGGCGGAACCGGCTGAGAGGGGGCCTGCGCAGACCCCATCAGCCCCGACCGTCCAGCTGGCCCAAGGCGATCCGCGCCGTCCGGGCCTGGCTCGACCCCTGGACCAGCCTCCAACGCTGCTGGCGAGCCTGGACCAACGCGCCCCCGCCACCCGAACTCCAGGCCCTGATCAACCACGTCGGCGCAGGCCACGCGCTTGATCTCTACTCCCCGGTCTAACAAACCACCGCTAGGCGTGGGCAGCCACTGTGGACTGGGCGTTCAGCGTGATCTAGCGAGGAACTCCGGCCGTTCACGGCGAGCAGACGCTCTCCCTGCTGGGCTTCGCCCACCGCGGGCGGGAGGAATCGCTTCCTGAGCCACGGTGGTGCGGTGCGCCGCCGTTTCACTGTGGGCGTTTCTGGTTCTCGATGTATTCCTTGATGATCGATAGTGGTGCTTCGCCGCATGATGCGGCGAAGCAGCTGGGTGACCAGAAGTGTTCGCCCCACAGGTACTTACGGATGTGGGCGGGGAACTCCTGGCGGAGCCTGCGGGCCGAGACGCCCTTGAGTGAGCCCACCAGGCGGGAGAGGGCGACCTTGGGCGGGTAGTGCACCAGTAGGTGGACGTGGTCGCGTTCGCCATTGAACTCGACCAGCTCGGTTTCGAAGTCGGCGCGGACGGCACGCATGGTCTCTTCGCAGCGTCGCAGGATCTCGTCGGTGAACGGTCCGCGCCGGTACTTGGGCGTGAGGACCAAGTGTGCCTGGAGGGTGCGGACAACCGTACGGCCCCTGCGAATGCTGGGGTTTGGTTCCCACGTGGTGACATGGATCAATTGGTATTGTCATGCCCGTGAAGATCGTTAGGCAGGTGAAGCTGATGCCGGAGGCCGACCAGGCCGCCGTGCTGCGCTCCACCCTGCGCACGGTCAACGAGGCGGCTTGCTGGGTGTCCGGGGTGGCGTTCGAGCGTGGCGTGCCGCGTGGGTTCGAGCTGCGCAAGCACACCTACGCCGAGCTGAGAGCGCGTGGGCTCGGGGCGCAGGCCGCGCAGCACGTGATCAAGAAGACCCGTGACGCGTACACCACGTTGCAGGCGAACATCCGCGCCGGGAACCTGGGCAAGGCGGGGGCCAAGCGCCGCATCAAGGCGGAGTCGAAGCCGATTGCGTTCCGGCCCCAGGCCGCGCAGCCATACGATGACCGGTGTTTGAGCTGGCAGTACGACCAGTGGACCGTGTCGATCTGGACGACCGCTGGGCGTCTGAAGGGCGTGCGCTTCGTGTGCTCGCCCGATGCCCTCACGATGCTGCGTGAGCACCGCAAAGGGCGAGTCCGACCTGATCGAACGTGACGGAGTGTTCTACCTGATCGCCGTCTGCGATATGCCCGAGACGCCGCTCAATGAGGACCCTGCCGGGTTCGTCGGCGTTGACCTCGGCATCGCCAACATCGCCACCGCGTCCACCGGCTACCGCGCCGCCGGGCGCGGCCTGAACCGGCACCGCGAGCGACAACGTTAACTGCGGAAGAAGTTGCAGGCCAAGGGCACCAAGTCCGCGAAGCGTCTCCTCAAGAAGCGCTCTCGCAAGGAACAGCGGCACGCCGCCAACACCAACCACGTCATCTCCAAGACCATCGTCACCACCGCTGAACGCACCGGCTCCGGTATCGCCCTGGAAGACCTCACGGGCATCCGCAACCGGGTACGGCACCGCAAGGACCAGCGGACCAAACTCCACTCGTGGAGCTTCCACCAGCTCGCCTCCTTCGTGGAGTACAAGGCCAAGCGAGCTGGCGTGCCGCTGGTGTACGTCGATCCGGCGTACACCAGCCAGCAGTGCTCCCAGTGCCACCACATCGAGCGCGCAACCGCGTCGATCAAGCAACGTTCGCGTGCCGCGCCTGCGGCGTGATCATGCACGCGGACGACAACGTGTCCCACAACATCGCCCGAAAGGCGCGAACGTGTGGACTGCGGGGCGTGAGTCACGCGTCCCAGAGCCGGCCTGACGGCAGCTCTCAGACGTGGGAGGCCACGCGACAGCCAGTCGCGCCCTACCCACAAGCCCGGTCCTTCAGGCCGGGTCAAGTTGACGGCAGGCCTCGAGCGCTCAGGGTGCAGGGAAGCTGCCCTGTTCGCGCTCGGGCCAGGCGCGGGGGACAGTCCGAGTGTCGCTGCGATAGAGACCGACTCGACCTGCCCCCCCCGACTGTTCGAACGAACAGTAGGCTACTCTCTAGTAGAAGATGAATGGCCCAGGCATGACGTCTTCGGCCGCCGGCGTGAGCTCAGCTCGGAGCGACCGCCGCCGGGAGACGTGCCGCCAGGTTCAGCAAGCGACTAGACACTTTTATCCTGCTTCACCTCTCCACGGCGACTGTGTCGGCGAGGCAGCGTGGGGCAGCGCAGCGAGCCCGCCATTGGCTTGGAGGGAGGTCTCCTCCTACCGGAACCAGGAATCCGCTTGGTGGCGCTGACTGATTTGGGGGAGCTCCATGGTGCGCATCCTGTTGGCCGAGGACATGCACATGGTCCGTGCCGCCCTGGCTGCCTTGCTCCGACTGGAGCCGGACTTCCAAGTCGTCGCGGAGGTCGAGCGCGGGGACGCAGTCCTCGCCGCAGCGCTCGAGTGCAGGCCGGAGGTCGCCGTCATCGACGTGGGCCTGCCCGGGATAGACGGCCTTTCGGCGGCCGCCCTGCTCCACGCGGAACTACCGAGCTGCCGCACGCTGATCCTGACCGGCTTGGGAAAGGCCGGGGCTCTGCGCCGCGCCCTGAGCGCCCAGGTCTCCGGACTCCTGCTCAAGGACGCTTCGCCGGCGCTGCTGGCCGAGGCGGTGCGCCGGGTCGCAGTCGGCGAACGTGTCCTCGATCCACAGCTCGCGTACGTCGCCTTCGACAGCATTGAAGGTCCACTGACCGAGCGGGAGTTGGAGGTCCTGCGGCTGGCCGCGGGGGGCGCGGGCACAACCGAGATCGCCGCCGCGCTCTATCTCTCCGCCGGGACGGTGCGCAACTACCTCACCGCGATCGTCACCAAGCTCGGCGCCCGCAACCGCCTCGATGCTATCCGCATCGCCCGCGAGGACGGCTGGCTCAACTAAATCGCCGCCCCGGTCTCACGGGTCAGGGAGGGGCAAGCCCTCCTGGGCTTCTGAGGGATGGGGCGCCGGGCACGTTGAACCAGCCCACCCGCCCGTTGGTGAGGACCTCGCCGCGGTCGTCTCGATGCTGCTGCGGGGGGCAACCACGCTCTCGAGAGAGCAGCCACTGACCGGCTCCCGACGTCCGCCTTTTGCGCCTTCCCTGGCCTGATCGGGCAAGGCCATGCGTCCGACGTACTCCTAGCCTCCCTGCCGTGCCAAGTTCGGCATCGTGGAGCAACGATCGGAGGCGACGAGCCGTGGCGTTCAAACCAAAGGGCGGTTGGACGGTTACGTTGGACTGCGACGGTCTGGCACTCACCATCCATGTACCAGCGCGGGACGCGAGCAACAGCTATGACGCGGTCGTGTCGGCCACCATCTCGGCGATCAGAGAGACCCGCGCGTCGGAAATCGCTTTCAAGGAGATCTACACCGACTTCGTCGGCGGATCCGTGAGTGCTGCGTCCTCGCCCAACTGAGTGGGGCGCCACCCGAGCGGGCTGGATGACCCGACCACAATCCTCTGCCCCGCCCCGATCGGGGAAGGGTGCGGTTCCTCTGAAGGGAACGGCTGAACCCCGAGAACGCTGACTGGGGCTGTGCTCGCGGCTTCTCCTCTCTACGTTTGTGGTGGAGGAGGGTGGCGGATGGGCTCGCTGTTCGAGGAGTTGGAAGCATGCGAGGCGGCCGCCCGGGCGCGTGTGGAGGGGCTCGAAGCCGAGCTCGCCGAGCTGTCCGGGAAGCTGGAGCTGGCACGGGGGAGTCTGGAGCGGTTGCGGATCGCGCGGGAGACGGTTGCCGAGGTGCTCGCGGAGATGACCCCGGAGAAATCAGCGGCGGCTTTCGACCAGACGATTGCCCGTGAGTCGACGGCATCTGCCTATGCGGGGGCAGAGCGGCACGTGATCGGGGTGCTGACCGTGCCGAACTGGCAGCCCGGCATGGAGGTGGAAGTCCTGCCGCAGGTATATCGCGACATTCTGGAGGTGGTGGCGGACGCTCCCGGGCCGGTCCGCGCCAAACAGATCGTGCCCCGGATCGGCCTGCCGGCCGAAACCGGGAAGATCGAGGGCACGCGTTCGAAGCTGAAGCGGCTGGTGGAACGCGGCTGGCTGGACGAGGACACGCCAGGGCTGTTCACCCCGGCCCGCCTCCGAACCGCCAAATCGCCCAACTCCCGTTAACAGCAGGGCTCTTCCGCGCCTACGTTCGAGGGTGCGACCCAATCGATGCTGGACGGGAAGAGCCCTGGAGATGACAAGGTACGACACCCGATGCACCGCTGACCCCTTTGCGCGCTCCCTCAGCGCCTTCGAGACGCTGATGCACACGCTGTCAGGCAGCCCGGCGACCACCTGGACGCACGCCGGACTGGAAGAACACCTCGATGCGGCCGGGCGGGAACTGCTTCGCCTGCTGCTGCAAGACCACCTGGACCTGCGCGGCAGCCAGGAAGAGCACCGGGTGCGCGCCGGTGCCGGCCCGACGGTGACGACCGGAGGGACGGGTGAGGCCCTGGCGGGAGACCGGGCACTCGCGCTGGCTCGCCACCGTGTTCGGAACGGTCCGAGTCACCCGGGTCGCCCACCGGGGACCGGGCCTGGGCAACGTCCACCCCGCTGACCAGGTCGTGTTGAGTGCCGAAGATCGTCGGGCGTTGGAGCGTGTGACGATGACGGGGGTTCGCGGCGCGTCGATGATCAGGCGGGTGCGGGTGCTGCTCGCGTTGGACACGTCGGTCGGCGAGGTCGCTCCGCTGGCGGTGATCGCGGACCGGGTCGGCGTCTCGTGCGATTCGGTCCGCCTGATCTCGAAGCGGTACGCGGAGACCGGTGGCGATGTGTGGGCCACGGTCGGCCGCAAGGAACGGGCGTTCCCGCCGGTGCCCTCCGCGGTGACCGGCGAGGTCGAGGCGCGGCTGATCGCGCTGGCGTGCTCGACGCCGCCCAAGGGACATGCCCGCTGGTCGCTGCGTCTGCTGGAGAAGCACGTCGCGCTGACCTGGGACATCCCGGATCTGGACCACTCCACGATCGGCCGGGTGTTAAAAAACGAAACTGCGTCCTCACGTGAAGAAGTGCTGGGCCATCCCGCCGGCCGCGAACGCGGCCTTCGCCGCGGCGATGGAGGACGTCCTGGCGGTCTACCGCCGCCCCTTCGATCCGGCGCGCCCGGTGGTGTGCATGGACGAGAAGCCGTACCAACTGCTCGGCCAGGTTCGTGATCCGCTTCCCACACTGCCGGGCCGTGACCGGTGCGAGGACAACGAGTACGTCCGCTCGGGAACCTGTTCGATCTTCTGCTGGGTCGAGCCGCTGCGCGGATGGCGGCGCGTGGACGCCCGGCCCCGCCGGACCAGGGTCGACTGGGCACAGCAGGTCGAGCAGCTGCTGACCGTGGACTATCCCGACGCCGCCACGGTCGTGCTGGTGATGGACAACCTCAACACCCACTCCACCGCCTCGCTCTACGAGGCGTTCGAGCCGGGGAAGGCCTTCGCGTCTCGCCCAGCGCTTGAGATCCACCACACCCCAAAAACGGCTCCTGGCTCAACATCGCCGAGATCGAACTGTCCGCGCTCACCCGCCAGCGCCTGGACCGGCCCCGGTCGCCCCGTACCTGGCAGCACCGCATCGACGACCAGATCGCCGAACTGCAGCTGCTGCGCCGGAAACTGGGCGGCTGCATCGGCTGCGGCTGCCTCTCGCTGAAGACCTGCAGTCTCTACAACCCCGACGACACCGCCGCCGAGCACGGTGTCGGTGCCCGCTACCTGCTGGGCGACCAACCGCCCACCCCCTCACCGACCGCCAGGTGACTCACAGCTCCGAGCACCTCCTCCCGGCCGGCGAGCGGCGGCGTACAGGTACCACTCCGCGCCCAGGAACTGCTCACGCAGCCGCGCGTCCTCTGATCCACTCGGTTCTGCTTGTGGGTGTGCCAGCAGGCGGAGCGCTGGCGGGAGGTGTAGGCCGGTTTTGACGTGCACGACCGGCACGCCGACACGCTGGGCTTGTAGTGGACGAAGGCTCTGAGCTGGGCGAAGGCCCAGGGGGTGGAGTCGGTACCGCTGGTCGTGCTTGGCCCTGACCCTCTCGCGGGTCCGCTTGCCGCTGGTTCGGTCGGCCCGGTGGCGGGTGACCCGGGCAACCCGCTGACCCGGACTTCCACCCGCCCGTCCCCTGGGCTAATTGGCTTGGTGCCGCGCGAAACTGCCGCGGCACTCAGGGTTCGGTTTGGTCCGGCCACGGCCGCCAGCGCTGTCTATGATCGAACGTGAAGCCTGAGAGCGGAAAGCCGGTGGTGATATGGGCCCCGGGGCTTGGGACAGCGGTATACGGGCGGCACGGGTGTCTGTGGGGACGACCGATGGCGGGTCCGCGCGGTGGGGGTCGGTTTTCGTCGGGCGTGCCAGGGAGCTGGAAACGTTCGCAAAGTGCCGGGCCGAGGTGGCGGGGGGAACGCCGTGGCTGGTGACAGTCGAGGGCGAGGCCGGGATCGGCAAGACATCATTGGTGCACCAGGCCCTCGGAGGGGCGGAAGACGGCTTGCGGGTGTGCTGGACCGGTTGCGACCGCGCCGAGCAGGACTACCCGTACGGGGTACTGGACCAGTTGCTGCGCCATCTGCCGTCCGACGCACCCGGCGTCCGGGACCTGGCACGCTCGCTGACCCCCACGGCGTCGCCCATCACGGTGGGCGTCGACCTGCTGGACATGCTCGCGTCCGCGACCGACACCGGCCCACTCGCGTTGGTTGTCGACGACATCCCGTGGAGTGACCCCCAGTCTCTGAACGCCCTTGCGTTCGTGCTGCGCCGCCTGTACTCGGAACCCGTCCTGGTGGTGGTCACTGCCCGCACCGCCGCAGCGCCCATCGCCGCCGTCAGCACTTCGGACGGTCACCCGGTGCGCGACTGGCGCCAGATTCTCCGGGGCATCCGCATCCAGCGCTTTTCCCTGACCGGACTGAGCGCTGCCGAGACAGGACAACTCGCCACCGCCCCTGGCGCCCCGCGGCTGCCGGACCCGGTCACTGCCCGACTACTGGAACGCACCGCCGGGCATCCGCTGCACCTGCGTTCCCTGCTCACCCAGATCACGCCCGCGGAGCTGGCCGACCTGTCCCACCCGTTGCCCGTCCCCGCCAGCCTGGACGCGGTTGTCTGCCACACCCTGGACCGCCTGCCCGGCGAGTCGCGCCGCCTGGTCGAGGCGCTGGCCGTACTGGGCGTCCCCACGCCGCTCGCGACGGCCGGCCGGCTCGCCGGCATCGGGGACGCCCCCCGTGCTCTGGGCCCCGCCCTGGACGTCGGGCTCGTGGCTTGGGAGCCCGACCAGCCCACCACCCCCGTCCGCATTCATCACCAGCTTCAGTGCGACGCCGTCTACCAGGCCATCAGCCCCAGCCGTCGCCAAGCACTCCACACCACCGCCGCCACCCTCGTCAGCGCCGACGACGCCTGGGCGCACCGTGTGGCGGCCGCCACTGTGGGGCACCGCGACCGCGACCTCGAACGGGAGCTCGCCGTGGAAGCAGGGCACGAGGCCGCACAGGGCCGGTACGACCGTGCCGCCACCTTGCAGCTGTGGGCCGCCGACCTGGCCCCTACGCGCGAACAGTACGAGACCCACCTGGTCACCGCCGCCACCGGTCTCCTCACCGGCCAGGCCTACGGCCGGGCTCACGGCCTGCGCGACCTCCTGGACCGTTGCGCCCCCAGCCCCCGCCGGGACGCCGCCCTCGGCTATCTCCTCGCCTTCGCCGGAGAGGATCCACCCCGCGCCGAGCACCTGTTGATCCATGCTCGGGACACCGCCACCGACCCCGCCGTACGCTTGCTCGCCGGCACCTGGCTCGGGATCGCCTACCATCTGCGGGCAGACGGCCCCCGGACTGTCGCCGCTCTTCGGCCCGTCGTCGACCAACTGCCGTCCGGCGCCACCGCCCATCATGCCCGGGGCACGCTCGCGTACGCGGTCGGCTGCGCCGAAGGGCCCGGTATCGGTCTCGGGGTCATCGCCGAGGCCGGTCTGCTCGACAAGGCCGCCCAGGTCCCCCACCCGGACAGCCCCATGCTGACGTGGCGGGGCATGCTGCGGGTGCGTGCTGGCCACCTCGCCTCCGGCATCGAGGACCTGACCGTCCTCCTCGCACGCCAGCGCACCGATCCCGGCCTGCCCACGTTGGCAGTCGAGCACTTCATGCTCGCCTTCGCCCGCCATTTCGTCGGCCGCTACGAAGACGCCGCGAGCAGTGCCGACCAGGCCCTGCTCACCGCCGACATCCAGGCCCAGCCCTGGGCCCTCGCCCCTGGGCACGCGGCCGCCGTTCTCGCCCACGCCCAGCAAGGCCACGACCGGCAGACCCGGACCCATCTCGAGGCCTGCCATCGCCACGCGCGCCTCTTCCCCGGGCTGACCTCGATCTTCCCGATCTTGGCCGAGGCCGTCTGGGCCCAGGCCCAGGACGACCACGCAGCCATGCTCCGGGCGCTGCTTGCCATCGACGACCCCAATGCTGTCGCTCCCGGTATGCGCAACCAACTCGTCGTGCAGTGGGCGCCGCTCCTGGTGGAGGCCGCAACCGGTACCGCCGAGCCGACCGGTGCCGAGCTCCGGCGTGCCCGGCAGGCCTTGGGTCTCTTCGACGATCTCGTGAGGGACGCGCCCGGTCTTGCGACCACCTCGGCCTGGCTGCACGGGCGCCTCGCCATAGCCCACGGCGACGTTCAACAGGCCACCGCGCATTACCGAGCCGGCCTTGCGACCTCCGTCCGCGATGGCGATGACATCCCTCTGCATTGCGCATTGCTCCACCGTGACCTCGGCCGCCTGTACGGGACCACCGCCGATGACCGTGCACGGGCCACCGCGCACCTCCAGCACGCCCTGGACGGGTTCACCGATCTCGGTGCCGCTCCCTACACGCGGCGCACCGCCGCCGAACTCGCCCGCCTGCAGCCGACGTCCGCCCAACCGATGACCAGCACTGTCCGGCGCGCCGACGCCGCGGAGGGGCTGCTGACCGAGCGGGAGCAGCACGTCGCCCACCTCGCTGTCCAGGGTCTGACCAACCAGGAGATCGCCCGCGAGCTGTTCCTCAGCCCGAAGACGATCGAGTACCACCTCGGCCACGTCTACGAGAAGCTCCAACTCACCGGTCGCCGCCAACTGCGCGCCCGACTCCACCCGTCCCCGTATGACGGGCACCAGGCGTTCCTGGAACATCGCGTCAGTCCGTGATGTGAGGGTCCGGCCGAGGGTCGCGGGCGCTCAGCGCGACCAGCGCGCCTTCACCATCGAACCGCACCGGGCGGCTGCGAGGCGTGCTGGTGAATAATCGCCAGGATCCGGACGCCCAACCAGGAGACGGGTGCTGCGTGGCCGGCCTTGACGGAGAGCGCGGTGGTGCCGATCCGGTCGGGGATCCAGTGCTGCGCCAGGGTCGACGGTAGGGTCCGCTTGGGCGGCCTGCTGCTGATGCCGCAGCGCTGCACCCCCGGGGAGACCACCGCCTCGCCTGGGGTACATCAGATGATATTGATCACGCTCTTGTCCTTGACCCGCAGGAGGTTCGCCACCAGGTCCTGCAGGCCCGCAGTATCTCCGGTGCCCGCTCTTAGTGAGACTTCGTATTCGTGCCGTGCCAGAAGCCGGTGCCCTTTTCTTACCATTCCCAGATCCTTGAGCATCCATCGGCTACCCCCGAGGAATTCAATCATTTTTTTGAAAGCGTCGCTCGGTGACTCGCCTCCGGCACCGTCCACGTAGAGGTTCCCCCCGCACGTCATGAAGAAGATCACGCTCCCCTCGGCGACCTCTTTGCGCATGGCCTTCACCAGCAGCATGTTCTGCATTTCAGGGAAGCCGACGATGCGCCTCACGACATTAATATATGTTCTGCGATCGCGGTCTCGGTAAACCTCGATTTCAAGGTCGCCAAAGGATGCCTTCTTTTCATTTGCCGAAACCGTTTCCTTGATCAGCCCCAGCAGTGCGGGGTTGAGACTGCTGATCTCCTCCTCGGCGGCATTCTTCTCCCGAAGAATCATGTATCTACTGTCGCAAAGGCGAAAAGAGTAAGAAGATTCGCTCTGGATTTCTGCCTTGGGTATGCCGGCTGCCATTTTCACATGCTGATCCATCGACGGCTCTTGGGCCCGCTCCGCGTTTTCCCTTCGAAGCGCAACAGCTTCACTCTCCGCCCACTTGGCGATTTCACTCATTGAATTCGTCAGATAATCGATGAGTAGCTGCGCCTCCTTGAGGCGTTCTTCCTGGTTTTGAATCCGCGTTTCAAAATCTGAGAAACCCGCCGATCTGGCCCAGAGTGCTTTTGCCTCCCGTTCGAGCCTTGTGAGCTTGCTAGGAAGCCGTGCATGCTTATCCTCTACCTGCTTCAGGGTACTTTGGAGCGCTGAGACCTGGCTAGCTGCGTCTTCCATCAGTCCCGCCTTCGGCTTCACGTCCGAAGGGGCAAGGATACGCTTATTCCTCGCTACGTTGACACATTGCATGGCTATTACCAAAGATGCCCGGACAGCGTCCGTCCCGCTAGTCTGTTCTCGGTCTATTGCTGCCAATAGCTCACGCAAGGACACGTCCAACGTCTCGAATTCGTCTGCAAGACCTCCGGCGGAACCCTTCTCCTTGGATTCCGCGCGCACGCTCGACTCGGAGTCCAGGCTCAGGAGAGGTGGAGGTCCCGAGATGGTATCGGCCGGCGCATCGTCTTGGGGTTCTGCCAAGAGCGGCGGCCTATCCGCTCCGATGTGCAGCAGTACTCGTTTGATTGATTCCTTGGCGTCCGGGGTAAGTGCGTTCGTGCTCCTGGGTTCGATGCCGAGCTCCTTGCAGATGATCGCAAGAAGATTAGCTGCGCCGAGTGGTTTGGGTGGTTGGGTCATGTTGTCATTCCTGCGTTTGATCAGGTAGCCGGTCTATTTCGTGCTGCTTGCCTCGAGATCGATGAAGACTTGGGAGGCGAGGGAAGCGAGTTCCGTACGGGAGATTTGCTTCGCGAGTTTTTTCTGGATCCGCTTTGCGGCTTTCGCTTCCACCCGGTCCCTCTTGGCGGTGGCCACGGCCGCCCCGTAGTTTCCCGGCCCCCCACCCTGGCCGGATTTCTCTACCGACACGGAATAGCCGGGAAGCCCCTGGATCGTAGCGATGACCTTCGGATCCAGGTCATCCACAATGATGGTGTTCTTTTTTTCGCTTGCGGAGGGGCGAATATATCCGCTCTTAGGTTCTGCAGTGCCCAGTTTTCGCAGGAGAAGAGCAGCCTTCTCGGCTCTCGGCCTCAGTAGCTCCTCATCTTCTCCCCTAAGCAGGAAAACAGCGTGATCCGTGTAGTAATGGTACGTACCGACCGAACCCGAACCTGCCGCGCAGAGGGCTTTAAGGGTAACTGTATTGTCCTGCTCAATCCGCTCGGGGGTCAATGAAACGTGGATTTCGCAGGAATGTTTTGGATCGGAAGCGGATTCGTCTCCGCGATCTTTCTTGACGAGCCGTATGATGATTCCTCGATCGTCATCAAACATATCAAAGCTAGTAGAGGGACCGGACGAAATTTTCTCCTGCGCGATTTCCAGTATCGAATCTGGAAGTGTCATGAGACGTGCCATCATGGTTCCGGCGTCACTCCACGGCGCAGTGGCCACCAATCCCTCGAGTGCGTCCTTCCCGTGGACCTCGATCAGGCGCTCCTGCAGCGAGGCGGGGGGACCTTCCGATTTTACGCCGCCATGGAGAACATACTCATCTTCATCCTTATTGAAGACAAAATCAAATCCGATTGCCGGTTTCAAGCCATGATTCGCAACCCACTTATCGTTGCCGGATAGTGGCCGAGTCGCACTCTCTCGATACTGGGACTTGTCACTATTCCACCATTTCGGCAATATCTCCTCGACCGTAGATGATATTTCCGGTGCACTGGGGGCGTCCATTGCGCTTGGGGGCTGGATTCCTTCCTGTCCCTGTGGCTTTCCTGGTGGAGGGGTGGTTTCTGGCCGTTGCGGCGGAGCCCCAGTCGGCACTGGTGGAATCGCACCTAGGGCGATGAGTATTCTCGCCAGGGTCGGGTCATCGACTTTCGAACCGAACTGAGCGTCAATTATGCTTCTAAGCTCTTGTATTGTTAGTTTCGGCGGTTGGGTCATCGTGATGTCCTGGAACTTTACGGGATTATGTTGGAGTATGAGGGGCCCGCGGCCCCCAGTCCAGTTTCAGGGAATGCAGGAGATCCGTCGCTACCTGGGCCATCTCGACTTCAGAAGTATTCCGCGCATGAAGAGACTCCTTTACCTTTGTTGCGATTTCGTAGTGTTCTTTTGTCGGCTGGGCGATAGTGCCAGGAATGCGAGTTTGCTCAGCTTTGGCTTCTGATCTGGGGGCGGTGCGGTGTCGTGCGGTCTGGATTTCTGGTTTCGTCCACCGGGGACTTTCGGTTTTACTTGATCGGGCTGCCGTCTCGGGCTCGTGAGGTTCAGGTCGTTTGGGGAGAGGTTTCGCCTGCTTCAAGGCCGGGGATTTTGATTGCGGCGTCGACGTGCTTGCTTTAGGGCGGCGGTCGCGGCGTGGAAGGCCGTCCGACCGCGGAGATGGTTTTTCCTGATTTTTCGTCGGACTTTTCCATCCTCCGCCGTATTCATTGATGATTCTCCGGTCTCTCTGATTTTTCAAGTCGACTTGGCGCAGCAAGCCCGCTGTTCTGACTCTTCTGGCGAGACCGAGTGCCACTCGTGCGCGGAGGGTGGTGGGGATCAACAGCATTTGGTTATTGAGGACGTAGGCCTCACGGGTCCCGACCTCTCCCCGAGCGGCTTCTTCAGCGGCAACCTTGTCGAAAGTGAAGGTGACCTCCGTAAATTTGCCACGATAATTTACCTTGAAACCCGGTTCGGGCTGGCGTGTCAGACCCGAGAGGAGGTGCATCGGGTTACTTATCCTGCATTTCTCCAGGAAACGGCTCGCTTCGCCGACGTTGGCGAATGACACTTCGTGCCTTCCGGCTTCCACAAGGTTGAGAGTAAACACAACCGGATGACTTTCTGCCTTCCCTTTCCAGTAGTCATATGTCTGCCAGTTGCCTGTACCCTGGGCATCCTCGCCTGAGTTTGGGACGTAGGTTCCATACTTTTCTGGGCCGTAGACGTATGCGCCGTCCGGCGCCAGGGCATAATATTTTGTTCCACGCAAGACCGCTCCGTCGTACAGGTAGCCGGTGAGCTGGACGGTCCCGTCGGCGCGGCCTGCTGGCTGGATCTCCTGTTTGGTGCGAAGGAGCTCTTGTTGGGCTTTGAAGCGCTCGTCCCATGTCAGCCATACCGTCGAATCCCTGGAGGCCGCGTAGAGGTATTGTTTCCCATCCCACTTGTACCACTTTGTTTCGGCGGGATGTTTCCCTGTCCATGAGATATTCTTTTGGGGCACGGCCGCCTCGCGGCCTTGACCGTGCTCCCAGGCCGCGACGAGATACGCAAGCGCCGCATAACCTGCCCTGACATTTTCATCGCGATGGCTGGCGAGGACCTCGTCCCAGAAGGCCCATTCGTAGCCCGCGCCGGCTCCCCATTGCTGTAGCGTTTCGATCAGTACTCTGTCGTCAAGATCAACCCAGTTCTCGTCGCCGTAGAACAGCAGCGCGGCAAACCTCGGGTTCCATTGGTCACGCTCGGCCCGGCCCACTCTGCGGGGATCATCATCGTCCGTGATCGGGCGTAGCAGGTACTTGAATGCGTCGAGGTACTCCTGCCATTCGGCCATTCGGTTTTCCTAACCCTCGCCTGCCCGCGAAAAATGGGCTTGCCCGCGAATTCAGTCGAGTCGTGATGCCCTGATTGCCCTGCCCTGGTGCGGAGTTTCCGGAAGACGATCCCTTCGGCGGAGTGCCCGGATGTAGACCGGCGGGACATCCTTTCAGGCAGCGTTGGACTGCACAGTCGCTGCGCCATGACGTAGCTGCCCTGGCCAGGCGGTTGGATGAGGCACCCTTGGTCAGCGCATTCGTGTCCCACCACGGCTCCGTTCGCGGTGCCGGTCCGGTGGCCCTTCGCGGACCAGGGCAGGCCGCGGACAGCCCGCAGTTCATCCCGGTGCTGAAGAAGATCCGGGTCCGCGGACCCGTTGGGCGTCCCCGCACCCGGCCGGACGCAGTCGCCGGAGACAAGGCCTACTCGTCCCGCGGCAACCGAACCCACCTGCGAAAACGCCAGACCAAGGCTGTGATTCCGGAGAAAACCGACCAGGTCGCCAACCGGAGGAGGAAGGGCCGCACGGGCGGTCGTCCGGTCGGCCACGACGCCGAGCTCTACAAGGAGCGGAACACCGTCGAGCGCCTGATCAACAAGCTGAAGGCCTGGCGAGGCATCGCCACCCCGTACGACAAGACCCCCGAGAGCTACCTCGCCGGCCTCCACTTACGCGCCTCGATGATCTGGATCAAAGAGCTCGCCGAAGCCCCCTTCTTGATCACGACTCGATACGCGCCCCAGCCGCGCTCCCGCCGCACCGCCACTGCGTACCCGGAGCAGCTCATGGCCTTCACCGTCGCCCACGACGCCAAAGGCGTCGTCATCGTCACCATCCTGTAGGCGATGGACGTCGATGACCGGCCCGTGCTGTGCCGAGCTGTTCAGGAGCAGCTGCGCTCGCCTGCCTGCCGCAAGATCGTCGTCGACTTCCGGTGCGGGGACCTCAGACCTGCCGCCGTGACCGCCGCACTACGGATCCACCAGCTCTCATCCGCCTGTCAGGTCCCCTGCACGCTGGTGAGCGAGGATCGCGTCACATTGCGACGTGTGCTCGCCGACAACGGGCCGGCCGACCGCCCCAGCCACGGATGACCACCAGCCTGGCAGCCGCGCTGATCGACCGTCTGCCCGGGCAGGACTCACCCAGGTAACCGTCCCGTGACCGACTGGCCCTGGACCAATGCTGCGACGCCACCGGCGAGCCTCACGTCCCGGCCACGGGCCCACTACCCGCCGTCCCGCACAGACGTGCCCGACAATGCCTGGGCTGGTGCCGGTATCGCGGGCTCGAGCGTTCGCGAGTCCGCGACGGCGGCAGGGGGCTGCCGGTGTGTCCCGTGGGCCCAACTCTCGGCGGCGAGCCACATGAGCAGCACGAACAGCGGGGTCAGCAGAATGGTCATGGTGATGGTCATCAATGGTCTTCCTGAGGCCTGGTCCTTCCTGGCTGGCTCCCCCACTCGCCGAACCCTACGCATCAGGCATCGGTGATCGCACGGTCCGCACCGGCCTTTACCCGTACGGGCATTGAACCCGGGGCTGGAAGCACGGTCCCTGCGGGAGCACTGCGCCTTTTCAGAGTGGGCACCGATCGGGTGATGTCCCACGTGACCGCTGACCATCAGAGAACGCCCGGGGCCCTCGGGGTGTTGAGAGAGGTGCTTGAAGTCTCAACTCATCACCCAGAAGGCCTCGTTGGTCACATATCCTGCCGCACTCGACCTGCCCCATGCGATCGTCGAGTGGGTCACCATGCTGATTGTCACCCGTGAGGGTGACCGCCGGTGCAAGCTCCGCCCGTCCCAGCGAGCCCTGATCGCGCTGGTGTACCTGCGCAAACACGACACCCTGGCCCAGCTCGCGGCCGGCTTCGGGATCAGTGTCGGCACCGCCCACGCCTACGTGCATGCGGTCACCGACCTCCTTGCCCGCAGAGCGCCCGGCCTGACCCAAGCCCTGCGCGAGGAGAGCAGCGAGTACGTGCTCGTCGACGGCACCCTCGCACCGTGCGACCGGGTCGGCGACGGCCGCGCCGACTACAGCGGCAAACACCGCCGCCACGGCGTGAACCTGCAGGTCATTACCGGTGCCGCAGGCAATCTGCTGTGGATCTCCAGGCCGCTGCCCGGTCGCACCCATGATCTCACCGCGGCCCGCCAGCACCGTATCCCAGCCACCTGCGCGCGTCTGCGGGTCCCCGTGCTCGCCGACCTGGCGTACACCGGAGCGGGCCCGGGTGTCGCCGTCCCGGTGGTCCGCCGCCGACCCAAGCAGGAGCTCACCGCGAAGCAGAAGTCGCTGAACAAGGCCCACGCCCGGCTGCGCTGCCCGGTCGAACGCGGCGTCGGCACCGTCAAACGCCGGCGAATCTTCCGCCATGCACGCTGCAGCCCAGGCTGGCTCCAGTCAGCGGCCAAGGCCGTCCTCACTCTCGAGAGGCAACGCTGAAAAGGCTCACTGTGGCCCGGCGACTGGCCGATCAGCTAGCAAGGGCCGTTGACGCGTCGAGGAAAACCGGGGCCATCGGATCTGCCTCATCTGCTGCCCGAAGGCCCGGTGGCAGCAATGCGCGCCGCCCTACCGTGCCCATCGCGGCCGGGTGCGCCATAGAGACGCAGGGCCTACGGCTGTCCGTAGCCTCCTGGACGCGGAACCTTACGCTGAGGAGAAGACGCATGGCCGTCCTGGACACGAAGTACGAGAAGATCAGGTCACTCATCAACGGCATGGTCGCTCCGTCTTCATGGAGCGTCTTCTACAAGGACTTCTGCGCCGCTTACGGGATTCCGGATCCGTCGGTGCTGTGGGGAGATCTGAACGGCAGCGGGTTGCGGGCCTTCATCCGGGAAATAACCGGCGCCGATCCGGGAGAAAACGCCGAGGGACTGGAAGAACGCGTAAGCGAGGGATCTCTGCTGGAAGAGTTGGCCCTCGGCGCCGCAGCGTTTGGGGATCGTATTCACGGAAGACCGTACCTGGAGAGTTTCGACCGACAGCACAGGCGATACACCGCCTACGAGGAAGACGTGCCGCTCCTGTGGACCGCCCAAGACTCCTATGAGCTGTCCGTTCCCCCCATCGGTCCTGTAGTCGGCGAGTACAACGTCGGCGGCACAACGGTGTTCTACCGGGAATCCACCGGCAAGTACGGGACGGTGGAGTGGGAATATTCACTGGACTCCACGTTCAGCCCGGAGGACCGGGCCCGCGCACAGGCCATCGTCAACGCCGCAGAAAGTAGTCCGGAAGAACCGCAGCCGGCTCCCGCGAAGGGAACTGTCCTGCGCAGAGCCCGGAAGGTGGCCAGCCGGAAACCGACGCTCTGGGTCAGGCGGGTCGCGGACGGTCAAGGCGGGAGCGAACTGGAGTACTCCGGGGATGAGAACTTCAGCGATGTCGGGATTCTCTTTGCTCAAGGCATCACGGCTATAAGGAGCAAGAAGCAAGAGAGGGAAAAGGTCAAGAGAAGCGTGACCATGGGCGACTCTTACGCGGAGTCGGATGTTCGGGCGAACCAGCTTGTCCTTTACTTCCCGGCCGACACAGCGGAAGCCCGCCGAGTAACACGTGTACAAGCAAAGGAAAGGCCGCCGAAGCGGGTTTTCAGGCAAGGCGCCGAGAAGGTGCCAGTGGGAAAGTATGGTTGGGTGATGACCCTCGACAACCAACTCTACCTGTTCGACTGTGACCTCCAACTGAAGTTTGAGATCGTAACCAGGGGAGGAGAGGTCGTATCGCATACCATTCCCGAAACGCTCACCGGCATCACAGGCGCCGGGATGGACAAATTCGGCAATATTGGCAGCCTCCTCAAATTCCTCAAGGACAATCAAGTCGGCGCAGAGGTGCCGCACGTGACCAGCGTCGTCCTACGGCACAGCAGTCATACCGGCGGAGGCCCGGTTCTGGGGGCAGGAATATGTCGGGTCGACACTGTCACAGTTCCCGCGACCAGAGACGGAAAGGCTCTCTATTTGAACAAGAACGAGCCAGAAGCCCCCTACACGGTCGAAAGCGATCCGCCCCAGAAATTCGGACCGGAATGGGAACAGGTGTACTCCACGGACCACGTTCTGACGGACTGCGACAATGACAGCGGCCACTACAGGCCCCTCGTGGAGAACCTGCAGAACGCGGTCCAGGAGCTGGTCAGGCAAAAGTTCATGCGCCGCTCGAGCCAGGTCAAATTCATCGCAACCGACCGCTCGGAGGGCGAGACCACATACCGGGACGAGCAGCCACTGGCGGGTATGGTTGCCGACACCGTGGACCATGCGGGGGGGCCAGTGCCCTACGCCGAACTCAGCACGCGCAACGCAGTGGCCCGCGAGGCAGCCAAGAAAGGATTCCTACACACCGGCATGGCCGCCGAAATCCAGCTCGCCAGAATATTCTACCACCGCGCGAACGAGCTCACGGAGCATGAAGCGAGGAAGCAGTTCCTGCCGCTCTACGAACGGTGCATCGAACTGTACGGTGCCTCCCCTGCTATATACATGCGCGCATTGGAGGCAGCCGAAAGTATCGACCTGGACGCATTCAAAGAGGCCTGGGCGGCGAAGATGCGATCCAAGGGGATGGCGATGTCCACGATCCTCACCGACAGGGAATGTCAGATGCTGCCCGGGGCCAAAGTGAGTCTCCGCGGCAACAGGCTGCCGAACGCCGGCCCTCA
This sequence comes from Streptacidiphilus rugosus AM-16, assembly GCF_000744655.1. Lineage (NCBI taxonomy): Bacteria > Bacillati > Actinomycetota > Actinomycetes > Kitasatosporales > Streptomycetaceae > Streptacidiphilus > Streptacidiphilus rugosus. The sequence continues at coordinate 612,774 of NZ_JQMJ01000001.1, forward strand.
ATATTCTGACAATGAGGACGACGAAGAACTCCGCGTCATGAACAAGAGGCCCCTCACGTCCCGCGTTCACAGAATGGGGCCTTCCCCTTCCGTGACACCAGAAGTTTCGGATGCGGACGAAACTGATGTGGAGGACAACGACATTGTCGTTGCGAACGAGGAGGTAGAGGAGTCAGCGTCGCCAGCCGACCCTCCCACGGATGAAGGGGAAGGTCATGCCTACTCCTGACGTTTGCTCTGAGCGGGTGTGGTGGGGCGCCCCGACGAACCGCGCGATCCTGCGCCTGCCCACGTGAGAGGTGGCCGCCCTCCGGCGTCGCTGCGCGTCCTCGAGTCCGAAAGGACACCTATCGGGGCAAAGACACCGTCGCTCGCGGACGGCGGGATGTTCCTCCGAAAGGCGGGAAGGAAGGCGTCCCATGGAGGCATCCGGTTGGGGGCTCTCCTCAACCGCAGCCGCTGGCTGGTTCGCGGGCCCCATGGGAGTGAGTGCAAGCGAACAGGCCAAGGCGTGCGCAGACCGATCAGGAGTAAAGATGTCTTACGACAACAAAGCTGAGGGCCAAGTCAAGTGGTTCAATTCGGAGAAGGGATTCGGGTTCATCGCCCAGGATTCCGAGCCCGACAAGCCGCTTCCGGATGTGTTCGTCCACTACAGCGCCATCATTGTAGAGCCGGGGAAGTACCGGGAGCTGGTCGACGGCCAGCGGGTCAGGTTCCTCATCACCCGAGGGCAGAAAGGCCTGCAGGCCGAAGAGGTGGAACCGCTCTCGAAGCCGGTGCAGGGCGCACACCACCGGCACTGAGCTCGAATCTACCGGGTGATCTGCACAGTGGAGGGTTGCCCGAACGAAGAGATGCCTTGTGGCCTGCGATGATGTGAGTTCTCTAAGCTTGATCTTTAACCGGCGGCCGTTTGTTTCGCGAGATGAGCCTCGAGCGTGAGTTCGCGTTTTACGGTCTTCCCGACGTCGTAGCGGGGTGCTGGCCTGCGGTTCTTTGAGCCCGGCGGGCGCCCCGGGCCGGGGCGTGTCGGTTGCGGCACACCCGCCGGAGAGACGGTCTTCGCGTGGATGTGGCGGAACCCGCGTCGGACCCGGGCCGGCGTGAGCCTGTTCGGCGGCGCCGGCCGCTCCCAGGGGCGTCGTAGGTCGGCTGCGAGGGGGCGGGCCAGGCGGAGCTGGGTGTAGGCGACGATGACCAGCCAGGTCCACAGGTCTGCGCCGTCGGGGTGTCGGATCTTGGGTGCGGTCCAGCCCAAGGTCTGTTTCAGGAAGCGGAAGGTGTGTTCAAGATCGAATCTGCGCAAGAACGCCTGCCACCGCACATCCATCTCCGCGCTGGTCAGGGCGGCTGCCGAGGACCACAGCCACAGCGGCTTGGCCTCTCGTTCACCGGGCAGGCGCTCGACCTGCAGTCGGATCAACGTGCCGTGCAGCAGGGGGAGTTCGGCGTCGGTGTACTCCAACCATGGTCCGCGACGCTGCAGCCGGGGGTGCATGTGATCCCACGCCAGCGCCTCGGCCTTGCCGTAGCGGGTGGTCTCGGTCCGGCTGGTGGCATCGGGAGTGTGCCAGGTCTCGGGGCGGGCGAAGGTGAGCACGCCGCCGTGGCGGCGCGGACGCCCGCCGCGGGCGGTGGAGCGGGGCGGGCCCGGATCGCGAAGCATGACGCGGTCCGAGCGCAGCCGCACCACGATCTCCACCGGCAGATCCGCCAGCACGTGGGCCAGGCGTGCGCCGTCGTAGCCGGCGTCCATGACGATCAAGATGTCCCCTTCGGTCTCCTTCCAGTGGCCAGCGGCAATCAACCGCTCGACAACGTCGCGTAGTTGGGTGGTAGTGACGGCGGTGGCGTCGTCGGCAGGCCCCAGGCGCACTGCGTCCAGCAGGGCGACCCAGGGGAGGTCCGCCCGCGCTCCACCGCTGCGACGAAGGAGTAGGGCCAGCCCGGCACGAACTGGTCACTGGCCCGGCCGCCCCGGCCGTAGCAGTGGCAGAACAGCCGATCGCTGCTGGTGGGGGTGTCGGGCCGCAGCCAGTTGGACACGTCCACAGCCAGCACGATCCGCCCGTCGGCCGCCCTCGGCAGCGGCAGGTTCGCGAGGGTGCGGCGCAGCCGTGTCGGCTCCAGCCAGCCCCGGTCCAGCGCGGCGTACAACGCGCCATGCCCGCGCCGGTGCTCGACCGCCAGGCTGAGCTCGACCAGGGTCTTCACCGGACTGTCCACGCACAGCACTGCGTCGGTGAGCTCGAAGAGCGAGTCCGCACGGGCGTACAAGCAGTCGTAGAACTCAACTCGAAAGCGGGACAACAGGCCCAACGCGTCACCAGCGGACGGAACGAGGGGCAGACTCATATGCGGCGGCCGTTCTCTCGTGCTTCATGACTCGACATCTCGAAGCGTGGAGAACGGTCGCCCTCGTTGTCCCGGGAAGAACCGCAAACCAGCAGGTCGGGTGACCTGCGAGGTTAAATTTCAAGCTGAGGCTGGGGCGTCACGCCTGGACCGTTGCGTATGCCCGTCTGGGCTTGGGGTCTGCCCGGGGTTCCGTCTCCCCCGGCCGTGCCGCGCGGCAGCGTGTGCGGGCACCCTGTGCGGCAAGCGAGATGCAGGACTGGGAGGCGTGTTGATTTTGCCAAAGCGGCTTTGGCTGCGTCGTACATGGGGTGCACCGGTCGGCTGGTCGAGTTTGACAGCTGTCCGGCATGGTGAGTCCTCCGCCAACGCCGCTCCGGCCCAAGCCGCAACGGGTGGAGCGTGGTCAAACGCGCTTGACGCCGATCTCGCACTGAGCACCCGCGGACGCGTACAGGCGGTCGCACTGGGGCAGCGTCTGGCGCGTAGCTGGAACGACTCGGCCATGCTGTGGACTTCTCCCTACCTGCGGGCCCGGCAGACCGCGGACCTGGCGCTTGCGGAACTCAAGCGCCCTTCGCTCGCCTGCCCTAAGTACCGGGTCGACGAGCGGCTCCGGGAAAGGGAGTCCGGGGGACAGTTGCTCCGTTTCGCTCACGATCCACAGGAGGGGCCGGCGGACGCTCTGGCGGTCTTCTACGACAGGCCACCCGGCGGGGAGGCTTGGACGGATGTCGTGTTGCGGCTGCGCTCCTGGCTTGGCGACCTGGACCGGCGGGCCCGAGGGTGCCCGGTCTTCGTATTCGCCCACCATCAGGTGATCATGCTGCTGCGGTACGTCCTGGAGGAGACCCCGGACCGGGATTTCCTGGCGATGCTTGGACGGGGCGAGTTGGACGTGGCGAACACCTCCGTCAGCCGCTGGGTGCGTGTCGGTGGACGCGTCGAGCCCGAGGTGTGGGGATGCGTCGAACACTTGGAGCAGGAGGGGGACCGACTGTAAGGCCTTGCGGCTGGAGGGCGCCGCGCAGCGGACGGCACGTCAATCGGGGTGTGCGCTGGACCTGGTCGCTGATGCGGTGGGGTGCCCGCTCCGTGGGGCGGGACTACGACCGCGAAAGCAGGGCACCTGTGCCCTACGGCGGAACAGTCCTTGCGCCGCCCGTTCGGCTGGGCGGAGGTCATCCAACGGTTGCGGGGCCGGCGACCTGCCGGGCCACTCGCGCGATCTTTGCCGGGCGGATCAGAGCTGGCCGGACTGGACAGCGCTTGCGGGCCGCCCGTGTCCGCCACGTGACCCAGTCCGTCGGCGCAGCGCCGGGCCAGATCACCGGACGTCGGCCGGCTCAGGTGGGTCCTCGACGAGGCGGAGCGCCTGATCGTTCTCGGGTGTCAGGCCCTTGAGGCGGTCCCGGAACGACCAACAACTTACCGGTCCGCGCCTCGCGCGGAGGCAAGGTCATGACGGCGACACGAGGGCCAACGACAAGCCCCCCACGCACAACTACACGTGACGGTGGGGGCGGCACGCGGACCTGGGCGACCGCGAATGCGCATCGTGCATCCGACCCAAGCCCGGTCTCCGTCGGATGGCATAGCGCGTGTCTGTTCCGGTGTTCCTGCCCCGAGGGGCGGATCATGTTGAGGCTCCCTGGAACGGTCGGGAGCAGGTCGGTGAAGAACGAGATGGGCAAATGCCTGGGGCGGAGACCGGCGTGCGGCGTCGGGGGGGTGCTGGGGTTGGCCGTCGGCGCGGCGATGGCGGCGGGCAGCGGGTGGCCGGCTGCACCTCTCATGCTCCCTCCGGCGCAGGGGCGAGCGGGGCGCGCCACGCAGGGGTGGGAGTCTGCGAGTGGGTGTGACCGGCCGATCGACCGCGGACGTGGTTGACGCGCACGCCACCGTGTCCTACCCGGACATCGCGCGGGTCATCCAGCTGTACGACATCCTCGCCGTCTTCAACGCGAACTGCGAAGTCGAGTTCGCGCTGGCCGAATCGATCGAATCGTCCGTCGACGCCGCCGCGTGGATGATCAGGCTGAAGCCCGAGCTGGAGTTCCACAACGGCAAGCCCGTCACCGCCGACGACGTCGTCTACACCTTCCGGCGGATCCTCGACCCGGCGGATCCCAAGGGTCTCGCTCAACTGTTGCCGGCAGTCGATCTGAACAACATCAAGATTTTGGACTCGCTGACGCTGCAGCTGAACCTCAAATGCCCCGACGTGACCCTGCCTGAAGCCCATGCCATCTACAACGCAGGGAGCTCTGCTTACTCACTACGCTGGACTGCTTCCTCCGGGACCATCCGTCCCAGTATCAGGCTGTCCATGTCATCGGGGGAACCTCACACCGTTCGGCGGTGGAGGACGGGTTGCGCTGGTCAAGGGTGTTTTGCGGGGCCTGGCGCTGCTGATCGCCCATGAACTGCTCGGGCGCGGCTGCCAGGTTTTGATCTGGTCGGAATTCGGAGGACCTGTCCGCGGCACTGGCCCTGCTGCGCGATGGCGCCATGGAACCCGACCGAGTGGCGGCCATCGCCTGCGATGTGACGCCGAGAACGTCCCCGGGCGCGGCACGCGGCCGATCGCGGAGGCTGCGAAGAGGTCTCGCCTCCAGGCCGTCGGTGAGCGCGGCGAGCTCCTGGTGGTACGCGTCGCGCATCGCGCTCCCTAAGGCTGGTCGTGTACTCCCAGGGATACACCACCGGGTGAGCCGGGTGGCTCCGGCGTGCGATGCGCACGCGCTCTGGTTTGCGTGAGGCTGAACCGCCTGCGGCACCGGCGGGGGTTTCCGCCCCGGGGGCCCGAACAGGCCGAACCTTGAGCGCACGCCGGCTGGCCACCGTCGGACAACCGGCAGGTCCGGATCGGCGAGAATTGGGAGGGCTGGCGGGTCGCCCGTTCGGGCCGCTGGTCCCGCGGCGGTTGCACCACCTGCTCCACGCACTGCCTGGACCGGCTATCGCATGTTCGGTGGGCCGGTCGTGAGCTGGAAGCCGGTGATCAGTTGGGGGGTGGATGCCAACACCGTGACTCTGTTGGTGATCTTGTGAGGGTCAGCTGGTGTCGGTGCAGAGGGCATGGAAGTGGCTCGGTGGCCGCACCGTTCTTGCCGGGGTGGTGATCCAGTCGGCGATCCGGGTGACGTTGCAGGCCAGAGCGGTCAGGACGTGTTGGACGTGGGTTTTCCGCAGGCCTCGGTAGCGGGTTCTGCGGAGGCCGCAGGTGCGGACGTTCTGGGAAAGCGTCGCCTCGATGCCGGCCCGGATCGCGTAGCGCTGCTGCCAGTCGTGGGTTCGCTGGTCGAGGCGGTTGGCCTGCTGGATCTCGTGCAGTTCGCGGGTGGGCAGCAGGGCGAGCGAGCGTGGGCGGGCCTCGGAGTTGGTGCACTGGGCCCGGTCCGTGCAGGCCCGGCATTCCGCTTCGCCGAAGCGGACCTGGATGTAGTCGTGGCCGGAGATCCGCAGTGGCTTCCAGGTCCGGCTGGTCTGCCCGCGGGGGCAGACGACCTGGTGGTGGTCCCAGTCGACGGCGAAGGAGGCCTTGTCGAACCCGTTTCCGGCCTTGGTCTGGTGGCTGGGGTCGGGGGCCACCGGGCCGAGCAGCGTGATCCGGTGGATGCGCTGGGCGCGTTCGATCCGCTGGGCGGTCACGTATGCGGCGTCGACCACGTGCTCGCCCGGCGCCAGGCCGGCCTGGGCGAGGTCGTCGTGGATCTGGTCGGTCAGCTCGCCGTCCTGGACCGGGGCGATCGTGGTGGCCACGTGCACCACCACCTCCGGCAGGTCTGGCGTGCACGTTTCCGTGAAATGGGTGCGGTAGCCGGACCACGCGGTGTCCCGCTTGACGCAGTAGTGCGCGTCGGTGTCGTACGGGGAGTCGAACCGCAGGCTCGCTGGCGGCAGCGCGTGGCCGTCGCGCCAGCGCAGCTTCCCGCGCGCGTCCCAGTAGTAGTGGTGCACCCAGACCCGGCGCAGGATCTCCACCTGCGGCAACACGCGCAGGCGGGGCGGGGCGTCGGGTGCCCACAGCGCAGTCAGCAGCCTCTGCCCGTCCCGGCCGAAGGTCTCGGCCAGGGCCGTGACTCCCACCTTCCCACCGGGGACTTTACCGATCTCGACCTTGCGGCCGTAGCGCTTGTCCCACTCCGGCTCCACCAGTGGCAGCAGCCAGTCCGGGGCTACTTGGGCCAGCTGCTCGGGTGCGGCCCGCAGGCTCTCGCCGGCCAGTTCCAGGCGGCTGAGCCTGCGCACGGCGGCGAGCACGTGCGTGGCATCGGTGCGCTGGCGGCCGCCGGACTTGAGCAGCCCGGCCTCCACCAGCCGGTTCAGCATCACCTGCAGCAGCCGGTCGGCCGCGTCCCCCTCGGCAAGCCGGGCCCGGAACTCGCACAGCACGGTGTGGTCGAAGCCGGGATCGTCCAGTTCCAGGCCGAGGGCGTATTTCCAGTCGATCCTCGTGCGGACCGCATTCGCGGCAGCGCGATCGGACAGGTTCTCCGCGAACTGCAGCACGCTCACCAGCGCCAACTGCCCCGGCGACAGACCCGGCCGCCCATCACGCGGATACAGCTCCGCGAAGTCCTCGTCCTCGAACACCACATCCAGCCGGTCCCGCATCAGCATCGCCGCCGTGCCCTTCGGACACGCCGCCCACGCCGTCAACACCGTCCGCGTCGGAATCCGCTGATAACTCCTCGGCCGCAACGACATCCCCGGGCCCCTCCCCGAGACACCACCCCGCTCCGACCAGCGAACCGCAAAAACCGACCCGCCGTCAGCCCCCCTCACAAGATCGCCAACAGAGTCACACCGTTGCGTTAAGCCTGTGACCTGCGGCGCAACCGGGTTCAGTGGCGGGGTCGGGCGGCGATTCCGTCATCCATGATCTGGATCTCGGCGTGGATGGTGTAGTGCTGGGCCTGTTGGGGGTGCTTGCCGTAGTTCGGCTGGTACTTGCTGGTGGCGTTCTTCTTGCTGCGGGCTTTGGTGCGTCGGCGTCTGCGGGCGGGCCACAGTGCGGCGAGGGCTGCCCGGCCGATGGCTCCGACCAGGTCGGTGGGGCCGCTCGGGGCGATGCCGGAGGCGCGGGTGACGGTGTCGGCGGCCGTCTGCAGCAGCACGGTGAAGCTGAGGCGGTCCATGTCCAGGCGGGGCTGGTCCGCGACGGCGTCGGCTGCGGCCCGGATCAGCGCCTGGTAGGTGGTCGGCAGGGCCCAGACTTCCTGGTCGATGCCGTCGATGCTGTGCGAGCGCAGGACGTGGCCGTCCAGCAACGAGGCCTTGATCGAGAAATAGACGGTCTCCGCCTGCCACCTTTCGTGATACAGGTCCACCAACTCACAGGCCGGGTATCGCTGGTGGTCGAGCAGGCTGGTGATCAACCGCCACCGCTCACGGCGCACGGTGCCGTCCTCCAGGGTGACCGTGATCCATGCCTCCACGACTCGGACCGGCAGTGACGGGTAGCCATGTCCTGGCCGGTAGGGGCCCGGGCAGGTAGGAGAGGTAGGAGCCGTCCGGCAGACGGTGCGCGATGGCCGGGCAGCGGCGGGCGCCCGAGCGCACCAGGAACTGCGCACCGGTGGTGAGGACCTGTTCGAGCAGGTCACGGGAGTCGAAGGCGGCATCGGCCAGCAGCAGCATCGAGGCGTCCAAGCAACTCAGGAGCCGGGCTGCGTAGGCGGTCTCGCCGTCGGCCTCGGGACCGAAGGCGGCCGCGAGCAGGGCCCGGGCGCCGCACTCGACGACCACCAGTAAGCGCAGCAGCGGATAGCCGCACTCCTTCTTCTCCCCGACCCGTTTGGGGTAGCGCCAGGTGATCTGCTCGTCCTCGGGCAGGTGCAGGCTGGTGCCGTCCACCGCGACGGTCCGCAAGCCCCGGTAGTGCACGCCTGGCCGGCCCCGCGCGCCGACGGGGCCGGCCAGGGTCTGGAACAGCAGCTTGAGCGGGCGCGCGCCCAGACGGCGACGGGCACGGACAAGAGAGGAGACGGCCGGGCGGACGAGAGCCGCGGCGGGCAGGTGCGCGGTCAGCTTGCCTCACACCGCCCGGTACGAGCCGTGCTCGAACAGCGCCAGGGCGAGGACGAAGTAGACCATGACACGCGCGGGCAGCAACCGCACCCGCTTCTCCCGGGCACCGGTCTCGGCGAGTACCGCGTCCACCAGCGCGAAGTCCACGATCTGGTCAACTCACAATCCCGTTGCTTGAGGCCATCAAGTAGTCCGTGACATCGGGGCCGCATGGTCGTTGGGCCTGGCATGCATCCGTGGGTGGGGTTGTCTGATCAGGTGCGTCTGGGGGTGGTGACCCGGTGGGTGACTCCGGAGCTGGTCGCCGAGGTGCTGGGTAGGTGCGGGGTGCGGGACAAGAAGCCTGGCGCGCTGCCGGCCGGGTTCATGGTCTACTACACGCTTGCGCTGGCGTTGTTTCAGCAGGACTCCTATGACGATGTAGCCGAGCAACTTGTCGGCAGCAATCCGCAGTTGAGCGCCAGCATCCCGAACAAGTCCTCCATCACCCGGGCTCGCAGGCGTCTGGGTCCGCTGGTGCTGGAGACCTTGTTCCGCGAGTTGGCCGGCCCGCTGGCCCCAGTCGACTTGGAGGGCTCGTTCTACCGTGGGATGCGTCTGGCCGCGGTGGACGGGTTCGTGCTGGACGCGCCGGACACGAGGGCGAACCGCGTCGCGTTCGGCGGTCCGACCAAGAACGGCCAGGCGGCGGGCTTCCCGCAGGTGCGGGTGGTGACGCTGACCGAGTGCGGCACGCACGCGCAGATCGACGCCGCGGTGGGCGGCTTCAACGGCGGTGAGCCCGAGTTGGCGCTCACCGCGGCCGGCTCGGCGGCCGGGATACTGGTCATCATGGACCGCGGCTTTCCCGGGGTAGCGCTGTGGAAGGCCTACACCGGAGCCGGGGCGCACCTGCTGATCCGGGCCCGTTCGTGCGTCGCGGCCCGTCCGGTCGAGCGTCTGCCGGATGGCACGTACCTGGCGCGGATGAACCTCGGCGGGCAGAAGGGCGCGCATCCCGGCGGGGTGCTGGTGCGCGTCATCGAGTACCGCGTGGACGGCGGCGAGGTGGTCAGGCTGCTGACCGACCTGCTGGACCCGGAGGCGTATCCGGCCGCGGAGCTGGCCCTGCTGTATCACGCCAGGTGGGAGGCGGAGTCGGCATTCCGGCAGATCAAGACCTTCCAGCGTGGTCCGGCCGAGGTCCTGCGTTCGGGGGACCCGGATCTGGTGCGGCAGGAAGTGTGGGCGCACTTGGTCGTGCACCACTGCCTCACGCGGATCATCATGTCGCTGGCCGGCGACAACGGCATCGATCCGGACCGGGTCTCGTTCGTGCGAGTCCTCAAGCACGCGCGGCGCAGCGTGGTCCGCCAGTGCGCGGACACACCCAAGAAGATCAAGACCTTCCTGGCCGCCTTGGCGGCGAAGGCGCGCCGGAAGCTCGACAACGGCGCCAGGAGACTGCGCGAGGCGGACCGACACCTCAAACGGCCGGACTCCAAGTACTCCTCCAAGCTCTCCTACCGGATCAAAACCCGCGACCGGCAGCCGACCAGGCGCGTCGGACCCAAGGTCATCACGCTTCACCCGAGATAGTTCACTGGCTCAAGCAACGGCATTGGGTCAACTCACCCAGATGTCCAGGAGCATGAACCCCCGGTGCACTCCCGGCCGCGGGCATGATGGCAGACTGCTCCTGCAACGGGACTCCTGATGATCTTCGCGCTTGGTCACAAGATGATCTATCAGGGGTCCCGTTCCACGTTCACAGCGGGGTTGCGCCGCAGGTCACAGGCTTAACGCAACGGTGTTGGGGTGGATGCGGATCGCGTAGTCCACGGCCTGGTCAACCCATGGATGTGCAGCAGCCAGGCATACCGTTCGGTCTCGGCCGGGTCGGTGATCAGGCGGGTGTAGCCGGTGACGACCACGCTCCAGCCTGTGTGGGTGTCGGGGTCGATCTGGTCGGCCTCGTAGGCGACAACGCGCCGTCCGCGCCGGCCCGGCTGGCGGCGCTGGTCAGGGGTGCGCCCTCGTGGGTGCGGATCATGATCTCGCCGTTCTCCACGAGGTGGTTGACCGGCCGGATCGCGGGCAGCGCGTCGCGCGTGTACACCACTCGTCCCAGCTACACACCGGCCAATAGTGGGCCTGTGAGTTCTCCAGCCGACGCATGGCGCGCGGTCCGGCGTCCCGGGCAGGCCCGGGCGGGGTGGGTCGGTCCAGTGCGTCCATGCGTGCGTGATCCAGCTTGGGGTGTGGCGCGGATAGGGCCATCCGGCCCTGACCGCGCTCTGCCGGGGGCAGGCGGCGGTCTTCTCGAAGCCGCAGTTGCTGCCGACCGGGGCCGAAGCGCACGGCCTCTACGTCAGCCGTGACTCGAAGGACCTGTACATCTCCAACCGGGGCGAGGGCTCCGTCTCGGTCCTGGACTTTGCGACCGGGCAGCTCGTCCACAAGTGGTGGATCCCCGGCGGCGGCAGCCCGGACATGGGCGGTGTCTCCGCGGATGGCAAGGTGCTCTGGCTCACCGGCCGCTACAACAGCGTCGTCTACGCGATGTCGACGGCCGACGGCAAGCTGCTCGCCAAGATCCCGGTCGGCGACGGCCCGCACGGTCTCTGCGTCTACCCGCAGCCCGGCCGCTACTCGCTCGGGCACACCGGCATCTTCCGCTGACCCGCGCACCGTCGACCTGACGCGCACGCGCCGCGCCGGTGGGCCCCACCCACCTGGTCTACTGCGCAGCGCAGGTTGCGGGGTGCGGACCGCTATGGTCGGCGGGGAAAGCTGCGACTGCGCCAACGCAGGCCGCGACCGGGCGACAAATGGCACCTCGACGAGGTCTCCGTGAAGATCAGCGGGGAGCGCCACTACTTGGGGCTGGCTGTCGACCAGTACGGGGAACGTGCTGGACATCCTGGTCCAGTCCCGCCGGACAAGGCCGCGGTCAGGGTCTTCTTCTGGAAGCTCCTGAAGAAGACCCAGAGCGTGCCACGCGTCGTCGTCGCCGACAAGCTCCACTCCGTACGGCGCCGCCCCCAGGGAGATAATGGTCTCGGTGGAGCACCCGCAGTCGCAGTACCTCAACAACAGAGCCGAGAACAGCCACCAACCGACGAGGCAGCAGGAACGCGCGATGAGGGATTCCGCAGTGCTGGCGCCGCGCAGCGGTTCCTGTCCGCGTTGAGCGGCATCAGCCCCACTTCCGGCCCGGCCGCCACCCGATGATCGCCACCCGGCACCCCCTCGAGATGATCCTCCGCTTCACCGTCTGGGACCACGTCATCACCGCTGGCACCGCCCTACCCACCGGCCTGACCAGGAGCGTCCACCCGGACCCAGCACCCCGACACAGCCTCAAACGATCAAGCACCCGATAACGTGACAAGGCCCCTGGGCTGCTCCTTTTCCCTCAAGCGCAGCCGTGCGAGCTCCGGCCTGGGCCGTCTGCCGGGCGGCAGCGACCCAGTTCTGCATCGCGTGTCTTCGTGGAGCCCCAGGTCCCGAGCGACCTGCGCGGCCGACTTCCCGGTCTCCTGCACGATTCGCACGGCTCCCTCCCGAAACTCCGCGTTGTAGCTCGCTGCCCCCGCCATGATCCTCAACTTCCCCTCTGGCCACGACTCCATCTACGAGGGGAAGGACAGAAATGCGTGCTTCTCTGGACTGTGGTGGCATCTTTGGACTGTCAAGAGGAGGGTTGTTTGAGGAGGTCTCCCAGGGTACAGCGGGACTAGCTCGGTGAGAGGCGGTGGCGTGTGGTCTCATGGATGCCGTACAAGCCGCAGATCGATTTCTCGCAGCGAGGTCGGATCGCTCGGACCGTCACGCTGGCGCTGTCGGGCTGGCTCGCCATGAGTCTCCTGCTGCTTCCCGACGCGCATCCGGTACGGGTGGTCGGCAGCGTCGTGTTCTTGGCCTTTTGTCCCGGCTTCGCCCTGCTGCACGCGATCGATAAGACAAGACATGGAGAGAGGGTTGCCCACCTCTCGGGACGGTCGATGGCGGCCTACACCGCAGCTCTTGCGGCCGTCCTCAGCCTCAGCCTGGATTGTCTGGTACTCGTGCTCCTTTCCGTCAGCCACCAGCGACTCAACGCGGCACTGATCATTGGTAGTCTCGCTGCAGCCACCACCGTCGCAGTCATGCTCGGCACTCTCACCAAGACTCCTCGCACCGTTCGAGTCCAAGTCCCGGTCCCCACGCAGTCACGGGCACTCCGCGGGCCCACGCCCACAGCGGCGCAACCTCCCCATAACCCCATCTCTCGTTCAAGCGGTCCGACTGCTCCTCCGAAGGCCGCGCCCAAAGCAGCGCCTAGGCGCATCACCACCTACAGCCCGGACGAACTTGCCGAGCTCATCCGCTGCCTTCTCAAAGAGCAGGCAGAGCTAGACGACACTCAACTGCTCCGCGCGGCCATGCGCGAACTCGGCTTCCAGCGGCTCGGATCCCGCATACGTGAAGCCCTGACCGCAGCAATCGCACAAGCACGCAGGTAGGTGATCGCCGCCTGTGTGGAGCGATGCTGGAGACCTGTGGATCGGTGCCAGCAGGCACGCGGAAGGCGAGGACCACGCCGCCTTCCAGGCCCGGGACCTGTCCGATCGCGACTTCGTCTACGTGTGGGCCGACGGCGTGCACCCGAAGGTCCGACTCGGGCAGGCCCATTCGTGTGTCCTGGTCCTGCTCGGCGTCCGCCTGGACGGCACGAAGGAGCTGATCGCGCTGGCCGAGGGCCTGCGGGAGTCGACCGAGTCGTGGGCCGACCTGCTGTGCGACTGCCGCCGACGGGGCATGCGCGACCCCGAGCTGGTGGTCGGCGACGGGCGCGATGGGCCTTTGGCGGGCGCTGGCCGAGGTGTTCCCGGCGGCGAGGCCGCAGAGGTGCTGGGTTCACAAATCCCGCAATGTCACCAACTGCCTGCCCAAGTCCGCACAGCCTGGGGCTGTGAAGGCGATGCAGGAGATCTACAACGCCGAGGACCGCGGCCATGTCGAGAAAGCGATCGAGGCGTTCGCGAAGGCCTACGGGGCCAAGTTCCCGAAGGCTGTCGCGAAGATCACCGACGACCGGGACGAGCTCCTCGCGTTCTACGACTTCCCGGCCGAGCACTGGATCCACCTGCGGACCACGAACCCCATCGAGTCGACCTTCTCCACGGTCAAACTCCGCACCAAGGTCACCCGCGGTGCGGGCAGCCCGGCGGCGGCGCTGGCGATGGTGTTCAAGCTGGTCGAGTCCGCTCAGGCGCGATGGCGCGCGATCACCGGAGCTCACCTGGTGTCCCTGGTCCGCGCCGGCGCTCGCTTCGAGAACGGCGTCCTGGTCGAGCGGTCCGAGGTGGCAGCATGAGCGACATGATCACGGCGCTTGAAGCGCTGACCGACCGCGATCCGAACCGTCGGGATGCCGCAGCCGACACACTCGGGGACCTCCTGCGCGACACCGCGCTCGACACGGACACCGCCCACCTGGTCGTCGGACGCCTGATCAGCCTGGCCTTCAACGAACCGGAGACCAAGGTCCGCGAGTCCGCCCTGAACTCCATCAGCGAGGCCTTCAACCACCACCGCCTGCCCCTGGACCTCGTCGAACCGCTGGCGATCGCCATGCCGACAATGGAGCCCGCGCTCCTCGAACACGCCCTCTACATCCTCGGCGCCACCCACGACCCGCGGGCCCGGCTGCTGAAGGTGTCATCGCGCGCGGGCAGGAGGCGGCTGCCCGTAGCGTGGAGGGGTGCGGTTCGAGCTGAAGGCCGAGTACGAGTGGCGGACCGTGCTGTTGTGGCACATCGTCTGGGCCGGAGGCAGCGCGTCCCTGTGTGGTGCCCCGCTCGCGCCGACCACCCAGACCCGCCCGATCACGGACCTCGACCGCCTGCCCCGCGGTGACCTGTGCGTGCGCTGCTCCGTCCGCTACCCGCCCGGCCCTTGACGACGGGACCCTTCCGGCCGCCAGGCGTCCCGGGCCGGGCGCCGATCCCGACTCGATCCCCGCTGTCACCGACCAGCCCACCCGCCGACCGGCCGTAGGCCTGACCTGCGGCGCTTGCGACCCGGGGCGCCCGATCAGACGCCCGTGCCGCCAGCTCTCTCGCCGACCAGGCCCCAGCGGCGGTGCCCCGTGCTGGGAGGCTTCGGGGCACCTCGACATCCAGCGACTGCGGCGCCCAGATCAGGCAACGGCCCGGCCGAACTGTGGGTCCGGGCCGCGGTGAGCCTACGGCACCGGGCCCCGGACCGGGCCCGGTTCCACCGTCGGGCCCTCGGGGCGGACCAGCCACCGGGGGGCGTAGCGGCAGGTCCTGGCTTCACGGTGCGCTCGCGGGCACCCGCCGCAGGGCAGTCGCGCCGGGCGCATCCAGGTGAAGCATCACGAATGCGCCGGTGGAGGGGAGTAGTACGACGATCGCGGCGACCAGGGACGCGGCCAGATGCTGGGTGACGCCGAGGACGGGGAGTCGGGGTGCGCTGCGGTGCCGCAGCGCCGCCGCGGCCTCGAGGGCGAAGCTGAGGGTCAGGGCGGCCCAGGCTCCCCATCCGAGGAGGGTGAGCGCTCCCAGGAACAGGGTGCCGTTGTCCGGCCCGGTCAACGCACCCTGAGCCTGTGCCCAGGTCGGGAGCATGCCGACGGCCAGCAGGGCTGCGGGGATGCCGAGTTCCAGCAGGGCGATCGCGGTCAGGGCGGCCAGGGCGCGCACGAGTTTGGTGGCAGCCATCTCAGCCTCCGGGCTGGTAGAGGAGCAGGGCGCTGCCGTGGCCAGTGACGGTCCCGGCGCCGAGCAGCGGGAACAGCGGCGTGAACGGGGCGTTCACGGTGACCTCGATGCGGTTGCCGACCGTGGTGACCGTGCCGGACACGCCGGCCGCTTTGAGGTAGGCGTTCGCGGCCGCGATCGCCGCGGTGTTGTCGACGGTGAAGCCGTGCCCGGTCAGCGCGCCTGCGGCGTTGAGGGACTGGGCTCCGGTGCGGGCGGCTTCCTGCGCGGTGCCTTCGGGCCGACGTGACCTGGAGTCACGATCCGTGGAGGCCAGCCATGTCCAAGCCGAAGAAGTCGAACGCGAAGAAGGCGCCCAGCCGTCCGCTGCCCCGCCCCCGGAACCGGCCTGGCTCGCGCTGGACTGACTCCGTGAGAACCGTCGCCCTGGGCGTCATCACGAGGTACGCGTCGACCTACGCGCTGATCCTGATTGCACACATCGCCGACAGCCGGTAGCGCGAACCCTTGAGCGCGCGGTGCGCGGCAGGCCCGCTGCGCATGCGCACCGGCCTACTGCGCGTTCGTGCGCGTCAGCCGTAGAGGTGCTGGCACTGCGCGTACAGGCTCCCCGGCTGCCCGCAGTCCTGGGTAAACGCATCGCATGGCGATAACGAGGTGCTGACAAGCGGGGCGGGCGCCCGCATCGTGGTGCTCGCCGCCGACCGGAGGTCTGGGGGCCCGATGGTGCGGTGCGCGGTGGCGCGGAACCGCGGAAGCTCCTGCGCTACCGGCCTGGCGACTCGCTGCCGGCGGCCCACCAGCCCAGCGGTGATCAGCGCAGCCGGAAACGTCGTGTCATGATGCGGCGGCGGGGCACGCGACGACGCGGATCATCCGCCGGTCCCGGACGGTGGTACGAGCCAGGTGTCGAAGCCGGGGCCGCAGTGAGGACGACGTCGCAGTGGTGGGTGACTGCGTCCACTGACGCGTGGGCTTCCCTGGCGGGCGGACGTCAGCCTTTGAGGCGTGGGTCGTTGATGCTAACGGTGACGATCCCGGGTGGGTAGTTTTCCTGGTGGTCGGTCAGGATCAGTTGCTGCGTTGGGCGCAGGGGTGTTGGTAGGCAGGCTGCGATGGCGTGGCAGGTTTCCGGGCTGCCGTATCCGTCACGGATCATCGTGCCGACGGCGGCGGCCTGGGCAGCGTCCAGTGGTTCGATCTCGACAACTGGGAGGGCCAGGATGCGTCTGGCGGCTCCTTCATCCGCGACTTCGGCGGCCATCAGGCACAGCGCGGGGATGAGCAGGTGCTCGAATGGGGAGGCTGCGGCGTCACTGATGAGACGGTGCATTTTGCGGTGTCCGGTGGCGAAGGCAGTCACGGCACTGGTGTCCAGGATGATCACGCTGCGTCCCCGTGCGGCATGAGCTTGGCGCGGGCATCTTCCGCGGCGATCTCGTACACGCGGGTGAGAACGTTCGGCCCGGCGTCGAGTTCCTCGTCGGTGAGCGTCATCCCGAACGATTCACGCAAGATCTGCCGGGTCCGGGCAACCCGCTCGGCGACTTCTTCGGCAGTGAACTGCTGTTTGGACAGGCGGGTCACCAAATGCCCGATGCTCGTGCCGCTCTCGGCTGCAAGCGTCGCTAGGCGATCCCTTGTTTCGGTCGAAACCTTGATCGTCGTGTCAGCCATAAGGCCATGGTATACGAGTGGAATACGAATGGTAAACCGCAGGACGTGTTACGACCTCGGGAGAAATTGACGTTGGGGCGTGCTGACCTGGCGGTGCGGCTGGTGGGTGATCAGCAGGCGGCCGGACGGGCGAGGACCAGTTCGGTGCTCGGCTTGCGTCGGGTCGCCCGGCGGGCGGAGCGGTCAGAGACGAGTGCGGCGATGGCGAGGTGGGTCTCGGGGTAGGTCTTCCGGCGTCCGGTGTACCGCTGGAGCGGCCGCCACTGCTTGTACTCGGCGTTGGTGTGTTCCACGCAGATCCGCGCGGAGGACTGGCGGCGCCGCTGCTCGCGCCAGGCGTGGTGCTCGCCCGACGGCACGTCGTCCCTCGGTTTCTTCGGCGGGGCGTCGACCTGGTCGGGGAACTCGTTGGCCAGGCCGCGGTAGCCCTCGTCGACCTTGGCCTTGACCTGGGGGTATTGCCGAAACTGTTCGGCGATGCCCTCGGTGCGAACGGCGGTCTGGTCGTGCATGCGGCCGGGACGGACCGCGCCGCTGAACAGGGTGCGGCCTTGGCCGTCGCTGAAGGTGGTGGTCTTGATGGTGTTCTGCTTCTTCTTGCCGGACACGAAGGCCTTGCGGCCGGGGCGGCCCGCTTTCGGGCGGCGGACCTGGACCTCGGTTCCGTCGATCCGCAAGCACACGCCCTCGGCCTGCGCGTAGGCGAACACGTCCTCCAGTGTGCGCAGCCGGATGCCGGGGAGGTCGGGGACGGCGAAGCCGCGGGCCGCCAGCAGCGGCCTCACCTCGCGGATCGCGTTCGAGACGGTGGAGCGATCCACCCGGTACAGCTCGGCGAGCGCCGCGTGCGGCAGGCCCAGCCGCAGATGCACCAGCGTGACCAGCAGCCGGTCCACGAACACGAGCTTGGGCTTACGGCCCGCGCCGGCGGCTCGGCGTCGCTGCCCGCCCCGTCGCTCGCGCAGCGAGGACTCCCGCCGTGCCACCCATTTCGGAGCCAACTCTTCGAGCAAATCGCCGAGATGTGCGCGGGAGACACCGGAGAGGGCAGGATGGGAACAGGCCGCACGGGCCCAGGCAAGCGTCACACCTCGCCAACCCGTGCGGCCCTTCTCACGTCACGGCGCGTCGGGCTCCGAGTTCATTGCACCCAGGGTCGTTAGCCGGAGCGCGGGTCGAAACACCGGCCTCCACCAGGGGTGCGAGGGATCACCGCACGATACAAGACCTGGGCACGCGGCCTGACGACCCGGCGCCGCCGATCGTGTCCTGCCCGGTGGCGGTGACGTCACCCCGGCCATGAGGTGGTGCTGGGTGGATTCTGTGCGGTTGGCTACGCGCGGCACCACTCTTGTGGATCATGGAGTGATGGATGACTGGTCGAGGTGGAACGACCCAGCCGAACTACGGATCATGCTCGATGCAGCGCTGGCGGACAGCGCCGAGCTGCAGGCTGAGCTCGCGCGGCTGCGCGTGGAGAACGCCGAGTTGCGAGCCCGGCTCGGCTTGTCCGTCCCCACGGTCCTTCCGCCGGTTCCGGAGCCCTCACCTGCTGATCATCCTGCTGTCGGGGAGGGGCTTCCGCAGGCTGATGCGACGTCGCCCACCGAGGTGAAGATCGCGCTTTTCCGCTCGTTGTTCGCGGGCCGGACGGACATCTATGCGACGCGGTGGGTGAGCGCGAAGAGCGGGAAGACCGGATGGAGCCCGGCGGAGGACAACCCGTTCGCCAAGAACAAGAAAGAGGCCGAGCGCGTATTCTGGCCGCTGACCGACCGAGCCGTCTACAACCACCTGTCCCGCCCGGACCCGGCCAGCGCGAGACGCACCTCGGGCTCTACCCCCTGCTCGTCGATGACACCTGCCGCCTGCTGGTATGCGACTTCGACGGCAAGGACGGCAGCGATTGGAAGGGCGACGCCAAGGCCTACCTGGCTGCCTGCCAGCACGTGGGAGTTCCGGCCCTGCTGGAGATCTCCCGCTCCGGCGCTGGCGCCCATGCCTGGACGTTCTTCGACGCCCCCGTCCCGCGGTGACCGCCAGAGCGCTGGGTATGGCCCTGTTGCGGCGCGCGATCGACGCACGTGGACAGATGAAGCTGTCAAGCTACGACCGGCTCTTCCCCGTCCAGGACTTCCTGCCGACGAACGCGTCGGGCAATGCGCGGTTCGGCAACCTCATCGCCTTGCCACTGCAAGGCGTCTCCCGCACCGGCGGCACGACCGTGTTCGTGGACCCGGACACCTGGACCCCCTATCCGGACCAGTTCGCGTATCTGTCAGGCATCCAGCGCCTGACCTCGGCCGAGGTCCAGGGGCTGGTCGACGAGCTTGGCCCGGTCCAAGCCGGCCCTTGCGCGACCACGCCCTCGCTGCCCGCCAAGCCCCGTCGCGGCGCGCTGGGCAAGGCTCCCGTGGTTGTCGCCGCACGGTTGTCTGCGGTGCTGGCGATCGCCACCGAGGGCCTGCCTGTAGGCCTGCTTGCCGCGTTGAAACACGCCGCTGCGTTCCACAATCCGGAGTTCTACCGCGCCAGAACCAGCGCTATTCCACGTGGAACACGCCCAGGCTAGTGTGCTGCTTCGATGACACGGACCCCGATTGGCTGCGCCTGCCCCGGGGACTTGCGGACGAGGCCGCCCAGCTTGTCTCGGCAGCCAGCGGCACCTTGAAGATCACGAGCGACCTCGCCGAGCCGGCTCCGATCACCGCCAGCTTCACCGGCCACCTCGCCGCCACCCAGCAGGATGCCGTCACCGCGATGACCCCGCACACCACCGGAGTGCTCGTCGCGCCGCCCGGCTCAGGCAAGACCGTCATCGCCTGCGCGCTCATCGCCCACCACGCCACACCCACCGCGGTCATCGTCAACCGC